>NC_013441.1:0-306388 GCF_000024785.1 Gordonia bronchialis DSM 43247
ATCAAACGAGGGTGCCGGCATCCCGTAGCCCGCGATCGCGCTGTGATCAAGCCGACACACCAGCGCGTCCGATTCTCGTCGAATCACACTTTCGATCATCCGGGATCTGATCTCCGTGATCGTGTTGTTCGCACCGCTGCGCTCTGTTACGTTCAGCGTCGTGGTCGCCCACGGGTCGACCCCCAGAATCATCCCGCCAGGCACTTTTGCCAAGCTCGCCATCCCTTCTGTACACAGATGTGGATAACTGTGTGGACAACTCAGCTCGGTCAGCCGGTGGCGTCATCCGGCCCGCGGATCGCTGGTAGTTTTCCCGGGCAGGAGGCTTCCAAGTGACTTCAGACCGCGACACATTCGGTGAGGTGTGGCAACAGGTCGTCGCCGAACTCAACGACGACGAGGCCGCACGCGACCACGAACCCCTGACCAGGCAACAAAAGGCCTGGCTGTCGCTGGTCCGACCCCTCACGCTGGCCGAGGGCTTTGCGCTGCTCACCGTGCCGACGCCGCTGGTACAGGAACAGATCGAGCGCAATCTGCGCGACACCATCCGCTCGGCGCTCAGTAAACACCTCGGTCAGCCGGTGGACCTCGGTGTGCGCATCGCCACGCCGCCCGCGGAAGAACCGGTCGCCGAGCCCATCCCCGCAGTGCTTCCCGCCGACGACGGCCTGAGCGCGGCACTGACTACCGGCGTCCCCACACCGGCACCCGGCGCGCCGTTCCGCGGACCCGGCCCCGTCGATCCGGCGTCGGAGCGCCCACGACCGGACACCGGTGACTGGACCGCCTACTTCGCCGAGCGGCCCACCACCGCTCCCGCGGTGCCCAGCGCGAATCTCAATCCCAAGTACACCTTCGACACCTTCGTCATCGGTGCGTCGAACCGCTTCGCGCACGCGTCGGCAGTGGCGGTGTCCGAGGCGCCGGCGCGGGCCTACAACCCGTTGTTCATCTGGGGCGAGTCGGGGCTGGGCAAGACCCACCTACTGCACGCTGCCGGGCACTACGCGCAGCGCCTGTTCCCCGGGATGCGCGTCAAGTACGTCTCCACCGAAGAGTTCACCAACGACTTCATCAACTCGCTGCGCGACGACCGTCGTGTCGCCTTCAAGCGCCGCTACCGCGACGTCGACGTCCTGCTCGTCGACGACATCCAGTTCCTGATGGGCAAAGAGGGCATCCAGGAAGAGTTCTTCCACACCTTCAACACGCTGCACAACGCCAGCAAACAGATCGTCATCTCCTCCGATCGCCCGCCCAAACAGCTTGCGACACTTGAAGATCGGCTGCGGACCCGGTTCGAGTGGGGTCTGATCACCGACGTCCAGCCGCCCGATCTCGAGACGCGGATCGCGATCCTGCGCAAGAAGGCGCAGATGGACAACATCGCGGTTCCCGACGACGTGCTCGAGCTGATCGCGTCCAAGATCGAACGCAACATCCGTGAGCTCGAAGGTGCGCTGATCCGGGTGACCGCCTTCGCCTCGCTCAACAACGCCGAACTCGACAAGTCCCTCGCCGATGTGGTCCTGCAGGCGCTGCTGCCCAATTCCGGGACGCTGGAGATCAGCGCGGCGAGCATCCTGGCGATCACGGCCGAGTACTTCGACATCTCGGTGGAGGAGTTGCGCGGGCCCGGCAAGACCCGGTCGATCGCGCAGGCCCGGCAGATCTCGATGTACCTGTGCCGTGAGCTCACCGATCTGTCGCTGCCCAAGATCGGCGAGACCTTTGATCGTGACCACACCACCGTCATGTACGCCGAGCGCAAGATCCGCAAGGAGATGGCCGAGCGGCGCAAGGTCTACGACCACGTCCAGGAACTCACCGCGCGCATCAAGCAACGCGCCGTCCGCTGACGGCTGGGCGTCCACCGCCCGAACCTGGACATCCCGACGCCGCCACGTGGACGGTCCACCCGCCGGCGCCACCACGTACAGATCTCGACGCGGCCGCCTGGACCCCTAGAGAGCACAACTCTCAACCATCACCGCACGGTTGCGGACTCCCCATCGTGTCCCCGGCCGAATGTCAGAGCACCGAGATACCCTCGGAACTGTTCATCACCAGCTGTGGATGGTTCTTGGGATAACGGCCGGTAACTTGTGTACGCGAGGTGGACGGACCACCAACAATGTTGCGACTGCTCACAACCGGAGCTCGTCGTGCACCGTCGTTCCACCGGACATCCACACCGCCACACCCGCTTCGACTGCGTGAATAGGACGGTTGTCCACAGATTCCACAACTCCTACTACTGAGATGGATCCCTCTCTATAGAACTTCTCTTTAAGAAGCTCCTGTGCACAGTGCCTCCCGTCGGGGCCGATCATCGGCCACACCACCCTGATCGCAAAGCCCCGTGTCTTGGCCCCAACGCCCCACCGGCGAGCGGTGTCGTTCTACAGTGGGGATCCCCGAACGAGAGAAGGGCTGTTCCCCAGCATGAAGTTCCGTGTCGCGCGTGACGAGTTCGCAGATTCCGTTGCCTGGGTCGCCCGCAGCCTGCCTTCTCGACCGCCGGTTCCGGTGCTCGGTTGTGTGGTCCTGGGCGCCGACGACGGCCTGACGATCTCGGGTTTCGACTACGAGGTCTCCGCCCAGGAGTCCATCGCCGCCGAGATCGCCGAGCCCGGTCAGGTGCTGGTGTCCGGGCGGCTGCTGGCCGACATCACCAAAGCGCTCCCCAACAAACCCGTCGACGTGACCCTCGACGGCGCACGGGTCGCCATCGCCTGCGGTAGCGCGAAGTTCTCGCTCCCGACGATGCCGGTGGAGGATTACCCGCAGCTGCCCGATGTGCCGGCTATCAGCGGCACCATCCCCACCCAGCTCTTCGCCGAGGCCATCTCGCAGGTCGCGATCGCCGCCGGCCGCGATGACACGCTGCCGATGCTGACCGGTGTGCGGGTGGAGATCGAGGGCAGCACCGTGGTGCTCGCCGCGACCGACCGGTTCCGTCTCGCCGTTCGCGAATTGCAGTGGGAGCCCACGGATCCGGACACCAGCGGAGCTGTTCTGGTCCCCGCCAAGACCTTGTCGGAGAGCGCGAAGACCGCGGGTGCGGAGGGCACCGGTGTGGTGTCGCTCGCCTTCGGCAACGGTTCGGCGATCGGCAACGACGGGATCCTGGGCATTCTGGGGGAGACAAAGCGCACCACCACGCGGCTGCTCGACGCGGAGTTCCCGAAGTTCCGTCAGCTGTTGCCGGCCAGCCATACCGCGATCGCCACCATCGACAGTGCTCCGCTGATCGAGGCCATCAAGCGTGTCGCGCTGGTCGCTGAACGCGGTGCGCAGGTCCGTCTGGAATTCGGTGAGGGATCGGTGCTCCTGACCGCCGGCGGCGACGAGGCCGGTAAGGCCGAGGAAGAACTGCCGGTGCAGTTCGCCGGTGAGGCTCTCACCATCGCGTTCAACCCGGGCTATCTGCTCGACGGCTTGTCGGCGATCAACGCCGATACCGTCGACTTCGGATTCACCACCCCCAGCCGGCCCGCGGTCCTGCGGCCGTCGAGTGGTGAGCAGCCCGCGGCTGACGAGTCGGGTGCCTTCGCGGCCCCGGAGAGTGCGTTCACCTACCTGCTCATGCCCGTTCGTCTGCCGGGCTGATCCCCGCGGCGTCCGCGCTGATCTGCTGTGTTCGTACGTGAACTGCACCTTCGTGACTTCCGGTCGTGGCGGACTGCCGATCTCGAGCTCGCCGCGGAACCCACCGTCTTCACCGGTCGCAACGGATTCGGCAAGACCAACATCCTCGAGGCCCTGCAGTATCTCGCCACGCTGCGATCCCACCGCGTTTCCACCGACGCGCCTCTGGTCCATTCCGGTGCGACCTCGGCACTGGTCACCGCGACCGTGGAGAACAGCGGTCGCGAGCTGACCGCCCAGCTGCGGATCAACGCCGAAGGCGCCAACAAGGCGTCGATCAATAACGGACCGCCGCGTCGGGCACGCGAGGTAATCGGGATCCTGCGCACGGTGTTGTTTGCACCGGAGGACCTGTCGCTGGTGCGCGGGGATCCGACGGATCGGCGCCGCTTCATCGACGAGCTCGTCGCCCAGCGTGGCCCGCTGCATGTGGCCGCGCGCAGCGATTATGACCGTGTCCTGCGGCAACGAGCCGCGTTGCTGAAGACCGCGGGTGCGGCCATGCGACGCGGCGGTGGCGACGCGGCGTCGGTGATCAGCACGCTCGATGTGTGGGATGCCCAACTCGCCGAGCACGGCGCCGCGGTCACCGCGGCCCGCGTCGATGTGCTCAACGAGCTGCGCCCGCATGTCACCGAGGCCTACGCCTCGATCGCACCTCATTCGCGTCCGACCGATCTGGCGTATCTGCCGGCGGCTGGACCCGACGTACTGCCGCCCGCCGGTGCGAGGGCCGATGTCGCGGCGATCGGTGAGACGCTGCTGGCGCAACTGGCGCAGGTGCGCACCAAAGAGATCGAGCGCGGGGTCTGTCTGGTGGGTCCGCACCGCGACGACGTCGGCATCATCCTCGGCGACGACATCGCGAAAGGCTTTGCCTCCCATGGTGAATCGTGGTCGCTGGCGCTTGCGCTGCGGCTCGGTTCGGTGGCCCTGACCCGGGCCGAGGGGGTGGAGCCGGTGATCATGCTCGACGATGTCTTCGCCGAACTCGACGCCACGCGGCGTCGTAAACTGGCGACGTTCACCAGCGACGCCGAGCAGCTTCTCGTCACCGCTGCCGTCGCCGAGGACATTCCCGACGAGATCGGCGGCCGGCGGATCGGGGTGGAGGTGCTCGACGACGCCGACGGTCGTCGGTCGGTGCTCACCCCGGCTGCTGCGGACACCGAAGGGACCTAGATCCGATGAGTCAGCTCCGATGAGTACCGACCCGACCGGCACACCCGGCACACCGGACGAACTCGGCGGATACGAGCGGGCCCGGCGAGCCCTGGAAGAGGCTCGTGCCGCCGCGCGGGCGGCCGGGAAGTCGGTGGGGCACGGCCGGGCGTCACCGGTGCGTCGTCCAGCGAGCGGTAACAAGAAGCGTCGACGCTGGTCCGGTGCCGGTCCCGACTCGCGGGATCCGCAGCCGCTGGGACGTCTCGCCGGTGGCGTCGCCCGCGAACGCGGCTGGCAGGCCAAGATCGGCGAGGGCACCCTCTTCGGTATGTGGGATCAGATCGTGGGCGCCGACATCGCCGCGCATGCGCAGCCGATCTCGTTGCGCGACAAAGTCCTACACGTCCAGGCCGAGTCCACGGCGTGGGCGACCCAGTTGCGCTATGTGCAGGCTCAGATCATCGCGAAGATCGCCGCTGCCCTCGGGGACGGCATGGTGACGTCGTTGCGGATCACCGGACCCAAGGGCCCGTCCTGGCGCAAGGGCGAGCGTCATGTGCGCGGTCGGGGCCCGCGCGACACCTATGGCTGAGGGGCGCTAGCAGAAACCCACCCACAAAGCCAGACGGTAGCGGCGCAGAACGCGATTTCATCCCCAGCCCATCATCGGACCGGGTTCTGTCCGAAAAAATCCATCTGTGAGCGCGTCAGCGGCCCCGGATGACGGTTCCTGGTCAAGTAAGGCAGTACACTGGAGCTGTTGTCCCGACAGGGGTGGATTCACGACCCATCGCGCCTGACGCGTCCCGGAGCCCAACGGCTTGCGACGGAACGTCTGTGCTCTCGATCGATGGTAGTGGCCCACGCATGTCGACGTAGCGATGGCGCACGGTCCCCGCGCGCCTTGCCCGAGCAGAACAGGAGCGGACGCACCTCGTGGCCGACAGTAAAGACACCGCTGGTTCCAAGAGCAAGAGCAAGAAGTCCGGTGAGTACAGCGCCGATTCGATCAGCATCCTCGAGGGTCTCGAAGCCGTCCGCAAGCGGCCCGGTATGTACATCGGATCCACCGGCGAACGTGGCTTACACCATCTGATCTGGGAGGTCGTCGACAACTCGGTCGACGAGGCGATGGCCGGCTACGCCTCCAAGGTGGAGGTGACGCTGCTCGAGGACGGTGGTGTGGAGGTAGTCGACGACGGTCGTGGCATCCCCACCGACATGCACGCCACGGGCAGTCCCACCGTCGAGGTGGTCATGACCCAGCTGCACGCGGGCGGCAAATTCGATTCCGACGCCTACGCCGTCTCCGGCGGTCTGCACGGCGTGGGTATCTCCGTGGTCAACGCGCTGTCCACCAAGGTCGAGCTCGAGATCAACTACGGCGGCTTCCACTGGGAGCAGACCTACGATCACGCGAAGCCGCAGCCCCTGGAGAAGGGTGACGCGACTCGCAAGACCGGCACCCTGGTGCGTTTCTGGCCGGACCCGGAGATCTTCGAGACCACCGTCTTCAGCGCCGAGACGGTCGCGCGGCGTCTGCAGGAGATGGCCTTCCTCAACAAGGGCCTCACCATCACCCTCACCGACAAGCGGCCCCGCGCCGTCGAGGCCCCGCCCGGCGACGCCAACGGCGATGAGAGCGTCGCCGACGCTGCCGAGACGGTGAAGACCGAGGAAGAGAAGAAGGCCGACGCCAAGCCCAAGACCCGCACCTATCACTACCCCGACGGGCTGGTCGACTACATCAAGCACCTCAATCGCACCAAGCAGCCGATCCACAACTCCGTCATCGGTTTCACGGCCAAGGGCACCGGCCACGAGGTGGAGATCGCGATGCAGTGGAACGCCGGCTACTCGGAGTCGGTGCACACCTTTGCCAACACCATCAACACCCACGAGGGTGGCACCCACGAAGAGGGTTTCCGCGCCGCGCTCACCAGCACGGTCAACAAGTATGCGCTGGACAAGAAGCTGCTGAAGGAGAAGGACGGCAAGCTCACCGGCGACGACATCCGCGAGGGGCTGGCCGCGGTCATCTCGGTCAAGGTCGGCGATCCGCAGTTCGAGGGTCAGACCAAGACCAAGCTGGGCAACACCGAGGTCAAGGGCTTCGTCCAGAAGACCTGCAACGAGCACCTGGCGCACTGGTTCGAGTCCAACCCGGCCGAGGCCAAGATCATCATCAAGAAGGCCGTGGACTCTTCGCAGGCGCGCCTCGCCGCTCGTAAGGCACGAGAGTTGGTGCGGCGCAAGACCGCAACCGACATCGGCGGTCTGCCCGGCAAGCTAGCGGACTGCCGCAGCAACGACCCGTCCAAGTGCGAGGTCTACATCGTGGAGGGTGACTCCGCCGGCGGCAGTGCGAAATCCGGCCGCGACTCGATGTATCAGGCGATTCTTCCGTTGCGCGGCAAGATCATCAACGTCGAGAAGGCCCGCATCGACCGCGTCCTGAAGAACGCCGAGGTGCAGTCCATCATCACCGCCTTCGGCACCGGCATCCACGACGAGTTCGACATCGCCAAGCTCCGCTATCACAAGATCGTGCTGATGGCCGACGCCGACGTTGACGGACAACACATCTCGACGTTGCTGCTGACGCTGCTGTTCCGGTTCATGCGACCGCTCATCGAACATGGCCACGTCTATCTAGCGCAGCCGCCGCTGTACAAACTCAAGTGGCAGAAGCGCGAACCCGAGTTTGCCTACTCCGACCGGGAACGCGACGGCCTGCTCGAGGCGGGTCGCACGGCTGGCTGGAAGATCAACACCGACGACGGTATCCAGCGGTACAAGGGTCTCGGCGAGATGAACGCCAAGGAGCTGTGGGAGACCACCATGGATCCGGAGGTTCGCGTGCTGCGGCAGGTGACCCTCGACGACGCCGCTGCGGCCGACGAACTGTTCTCCATCCTGATGGGTGAGGACGTTGCCGCCCGCCGCAGCTTCATCGCCCGTAACGCGAAAGATGTTCGCTTCCTTGATGTCTGAGTTCGCGCATCGACCACAAACGTTGTCCCCGAAGGGTATTGACACCAAATGACTGACACCACACTCCCACCCGCTGGGGGAGAAGGAGACCGCGTCGAGCCGGTCGACCTCGGCCAGGAGATGCAGAAGTCCTACATCGACTACGCGATGAGCGTGATCGTGGGCCGCGCCCTGCCGGAGGTGCGCGACGGCCTCAAGCCGGTGCACCGCCGCCTGCTCTACGCGTCCTACGACGCCGGCTTCCGGCCCGACCGCAGCTACGTCAAATCGGCGAAACCCGTTGCGGAGACGATGGGTAACTATCACCCGCACGGCGACACCGCCATCTACGACGCCCTGGTGCGTCTGGCCCAGCCGTGGTCGATGCGCTATCCGCTGATCGACGGACAGGGCAACTTCGGCTCCCGGGGTAACGACGGCGCCGCCGCCATGCGCTACACCGAGGCCCGCCTCACCCCGCTCGCCATGGAGATGCTGCGCGATATCGACGAGGAGACAGTCGATTTCACGCCCAACTACGACGGTAAGACCAACGAGCCGACGGTATTGCCGGCGCGCATCCCCAACCTGCTGATCAACGGATCCGGCGGCATCGCCGTCGGCATGGCCACCAACATCCCGCCGCACAACCTGCGCGAGGTCGCCGACGCCGTAATCTGGGCGCTCGAGCACCCCGACGCCGACGACGAGACCACTCTCGCGGCGTGTATGGAAGCCATCAAGGGACCCGACTTTCCCACGGCTGCACTGATTGTCGGCAGCCAGGGCATCCGGGACGCCTACACGACCGGCCGCGGCAGCATCCGCATGCGCTCGGTGGTCGACATCGAGGAGAACAAGGGCACCACGACCCTCGTCGTCACCGAACTGCCGTACCAGGTGAACCCGGACAACCTGATCCAGTCGATCGCCGAACAGGTCAACGAGGGAAAACTCAAGGGCATCAGCCGAATCGAGGATCAGTCCTCGGATCGCGTCGGCATGCGCATCGTCGTTACCCTGCGTCGCGACGCGGTCGCCAAGGTGGTGCTGAACAACCTCTACAAGCACAGCCAGCTGCAGACCAGCTTCGGCGCCAACATGCTGTCCATCGTCGATGGTGTGCCGCGCACCCTGCGTCTCGATCAGATGATCCGGTACTACGTGGCGCACCAGATCGACGTCATCGTGCGCCGCACCCGCTACCGGTTGCGCAAGGCCGAGGAACGCGCGCACATCTTGCGCGGTCTGGTGAAAGCCCTTGACGCCCTTGACGAAGTGATCGCGTTGATCCGTGCGTCGGCCAACACCGAGGCCGCCCGCACCGGGTTGATGGATCTACTCGAGATCGACGAGATCCAGGCCGACGCGATCCTGGCCATGCAACTGCGGCGCCTGTCGGCATTGGAGCGGCAGAAGATCGTCGACGAACTCGCCGAGATCGAACGCGAGATCGCCGACCTGCAGGACATCCTCGCCAAGCCGGAGCGCCAGCGCGCCATCGTGCGGGACGAACTGAAGGTGGTCGTCGACAAGTACGGAGACGATCGTCGGACCAAGATCATCGCCGCCGACGGTGACGTCACCGACGAGGATCTCATCGCCCGCGAGGACGTGGTCGTCACCATCACCGAGACCGGATATGCCAAGCGCACCAAGACCGATCTGTATCGCAGCCAGCGGCGCGGCGGTAAGGGTGTGCAGGGCGCCGGTCTCAAGCAGGACGACATCGTCAAGCACTTCTTCGTCAGTTCCACCCACGACTGGATTCTGTTCTTCACCACCAAGGGACGCGTGTACCGCGCGAAGGCGTATGAACTGCCGGAGGCCAACCGCACGGCTCGCGGGCAGCACGTGGCCAACCTGCTGGCCTTCCAGCCGGAGGAGCGCATCGCGCAGGTCATCCAGCTGAAGTCGTATCAGGATGCGCCGTATCTCGTGCTCGCCACCCGCAACGGGTTGGTGAAGAAGTCCAAGCTCGAGGACTTCGACTCCAACCGGTCCGGCGGGATCGCCGCGATCAACCTGCGCGGTGAGGACGAGCTCGTCGGTGCCCAACTCTGCAGCGCCGACGACGATCTGCTGCTCGTGTCGCAGAAGGGACAGTCGATCCGCTTCCACGCCGACGACGAGGCGCTGCGCCCGATGGGCCGGCAGACCTCGGGTGTGCAGGGTATGCGGTTCAACGCCGACGACACCCTGCTCAGCCTCAACGTCGTCCGCGAGGGCACGTATCTGCTGGTCGCGACGTCGGGTGGCTACGCCAAGCGCACCGGGATGGACGACTACCCGGTCCAGGGACGCGGCGGCAAGGGCGTGCTCACCATCGCGCACGACCGTCGACGCGGCGAACTGATCGGCGCGCTCATCGTCGACGACGACTCCGAGCTGTACGCCATCACCTCCGGTGGCGGTGTCATCCGGACCGCCGCCAAGCAGGTGCGCAAGGCGGGACGCCAGACCAAGGGGGTGCGCCTGATGAACATCGATGAGGGCACCACCGTGATCGCCATCGCTCGCAATGCCGACGAACCGGACGACGCAGGCGAATAGGAACACAGCCCACAGGGGAGACGTCGCAGAATGATCTGCGGCGTCTCTTCTGCGCTGAACCCAAGTGGGAAACGCGACCGCGCCGCGGGGTGTCGGGGCTGTGACCCCGACTACCGTTAGGCTGAAATGAACGTGCTGCCGACAAGTCGGTGACGAGTAGTGGACGGCGAACGAGGGAATTGCCTGTGAGCACACCGAAGGACCGCGACAAGGATCAGGCCGGTTCGGCAACCGGAGGTCAGACGGGCGTCAACACGTCCGGAACCGGTCCCGGTACGGGTACCCCGGCCGGCGGGCTGGTCCCGCCGTGGCAGCGAGGTCAGACCGAGCAGATGACCACGCGTGATCAGTCGGATCCCGGTGCCACCGCGCCCATCGAGAAGACCGGACGGGACACCGTCCCCGGCACTCGTCCGGATCGTGGCGGCCCGCCGCAGTCGGATCGTGGCGGCCCGCCGCAGTCAGAACGTGGCGGCCCGCCGCCGCGGGGAATCGTGAGCAGCGGCACCGCCGCCGCCAGCATCAGCGGCCAGCAGGCGCCGGTCACCAACCTCGAGAACCCGCTGCGCGGCCGGACCGCGACCGCCACCGAGGAACCCGAGCGGTTCGTCGAATCACCCACGAGCACGATTGAGCGCGATCAGCTCGCCGGCCAGAAACTGCCCGACCTCGACGCGATCCACCACACCGAGGCCAAGCGGGCCGCGGCCGCCGAGGCGACCACCAAGCCGAGCGCGCGGTCGGCGCCCACCCAGGTTCGTGCCAACACCCCGCTGCGCGCAGCCATCCAGATCCGCCGCATCGACCCCTGGGCGACCTTCAAGATCACCGCGGTCCTTGCCGTCATCGGCTTCATCATCTGGATGATCGCCATCGCCGTCCTCTACCTCGTGCTCGACGGAATGGGCGTCAGGGAGCAGGTGAACACCTCCTTCGCCACCGTCGCCACCGCCGACGGATCCTCGGCCCAGAGCGACGACATCTTCTCGGCGACCACCGTCTTCGGGGCGGCGGCGCTTCTCGGTGCGATCAATGCGATTCTCATCACCGCGCTCGCGACGATCGGCTCCTACATCTACAACATCTGTGCCGATCTGATTGGTGGCGCAGAGGTCACACTCGCCGATCTCGACTGACCGTGTGACCAGTCGTTTTGCTTGTTGAGCGTCGAGTCGGGTAATCTCACACCTCGGTTCACGGGCCTATAGCTCAGGCGGTTAGAGCGCTTCGCTGATAACGAAGAGGTCGGAGGTTCAAGTCCTCCTAGGCCCACTGCGAGAGACCGAATCATCCTTGGTGATCGTCCGATTCGCACCCGCCAGCCACTCGGTCGGCACGGGGCCTTAGCTCAGTTGGTAGAGCGCCGCCTTTGCAAGGCGGATGTCAGGAGTTCGAATCTCCTAGGCTCCACCATTGCTTCGCATCATCGTCAGGCCGACGCATCGCCGCTGGCCTCGCACCACATCGCCGCTGTGTCCTGGCGCGTGAACCTCCGTTGCCTGTGGAGTGATCGAGATCACGAACCCGTTTGCCGATGTGAATCCGCCCTCTCCCCTGCGGTAGCGTGCCGTCTGAATAGGCGAACGACGGTTCGCGGATAGTTGCAGTAGTTGTCGGGGGACGTCACAAGTGTTCGGCGGGGGAATGTCGCGTGCGGGTGTGGACGGCGATCCACTCACCGTGCCGTTGGGCCCCGGCGGAATGGGTACTTACACAGCTGGTGCCGACCGATGAGCGACCGACAGCACTCGTCGTGGTTCGACGACATCGCCCCACTGCCGGCCGGAGATCGATCACCTGGTCATGCGCTGGCCGATCATCTGAAGAGGACACGGCTCGCGACCGAGGCCGGTTCCGACCTGACCGCCTTCGCGGACTCGGCCCGCCCGGCCCGCGCCGACAATCGGGCACTCCAGGAGTGGGAGACGCTCTTCGAGCCGCCGCCGCGCCCTCGGGGACCGTCGGGACGTTTCCATCAGGTCCGGCGGATCTGGGACCATCATCGCCTCGGCGTCCTTGGTTCCGCCGCGGCAGTCGTCGTGGTGGTGGTTTCGGTGCTGCTGGTCGCCGCACTGACCGGAGACGACAGCGACCCGGCGCCGGCCGTGGCAGCAGCCTCGTCGTCGACAACCCCGGGCGGAGACCAGGTGAGCGCCCACCCGCTCCGCGACTGTCCCTCGCGAACCAGGGGTTCGGTCACCACCGGTAACGATCCGGGCGATCAACGGTCCGGCCCGGGTGTCATCAATGTCAGCGGTCATGTAATTCCCCAGGTTGGTGGGGTTGTCCGTCACGTAATTCCTCACCTGTCCGTCACGTAATTCCCACGCTGGGGCGTGTCGGGCGGGGTTGGGGTGCTGCTACAGGTTCGCTCCTTGCAGGGCCCCCTTCCCGGGCCCCTGGAAGGGGCCTGAGGTGGCACGGAGGACGTTGACGATGACCCAGCTGTTGGAGTTGTTTCGGCATTGGTATGCCGGACGCTCGCAGGTGCAGATTTCCCAGGCGTTGGGCCTGGATCGCAAGACCATCCGCAAGTATCTCGCGTCGGCGCTGGCGGCGGGAATGAGCCCGGGCACCGGGGACAAGTTCGACGAGTCGGTGTGGCGGGAGTTGATCGGCGGCTGGTTCCCCGAAGTTGTCGATCCCTCGACGCGGGCGGTGACGTGGCCGCCGATCGCCAAGCATCATAAGTGGATCAGCGGCCAGCTCGATGCCACGGTGACGGTGGCCACGATCGCGCAACGTCTGCGCGACGACCACGGGGTTGATGTGTCGGAATCGTCGGTACGCCGTTATGTGACAGCACATTTCGCTGACAAGATCAACGAGAAACGCGCAACCCCACCACGACCCCCGGTACCTGCAGGCGAGGAAGCCCAAGTCGATTACGGCAAGCTCGGGATGTGGACCAACCCTGAGACCGGGAAGCGGGTGTCGGTGTGGGCGTTCGCGATCATCCTGTCGTGCTCGCGGTGGTTGTTTGTGCAGCCGGTCCTCAAGATGGACCAAACATCTTGGTGCGCTTCGCATGTGGATGCGTTCGAGTTTTTCGGCGGCGTGCCCGAGCGAATCGTTTGTGACAACCTCAAGACCGGGGTCAGCAAGCCTGATCTCTACGATCCGCAGATCAACCGGGCCTACGCCGAACTCGCCTCGTTCTACGAGGTGCTGATCGATCCGGCGCGCGCGTTCACTCCGAAAGACAAACCGCGCATCGAGCGCCCGATGCCCTACATTCGGGACTCGTTCTTCACGGGCCGCGAGTTCACCAGCCTGCCGCAGATGCAACAGGCCGCCCTCGACTGGTGTCTGAACGTGTACGGCCGCCACGCCCACCGCGGGATCGATGGGGTGCCGCCCGCCGAACTGTTCGCGCAGATCGAACGGGATGTGTTGACTCCGTTGCCGCCCAGACGATTTGAACGTGTCACCTACCACGTGGGCAAGGTCGCCCCCGACTGTCATGTCAAGGCGGGCACAGCGTTGTACTCGGTGCCGTGGCGGCTGATCGGCTCACACGTGCGGGTCCGCACGTGCGGGGATATGGTCCAGGTCTTCGCCGACGACCAGGTCGTGGCAACCCACGTACTGCACCTGAGCGGACGAGCAACCAACCTCGAGCACTATCCGCCGCACAAGGTCGCCTACCACTCCCGCCCGGTGGCGTGGTGCCGCAAGCAGGCCGAAGAGATCGGCGAGCACGCGGTCGCAGTCGTCGCTGAACTCTCCGAGGTCAATGCGATCCACCGCCTGCGCGCGATCCAGTCCATCGTCGGCTTGCGCACCAAGTATCCCGATGACCGCATCAACGCCGCCTGCGCCCGCGCGATCGCCGTCGGCGATGTCGGGCCACGCACCATCAAAGGCATCCTGATCGCCGGTACCGAATACGACGACACCATCACCACACCGCCGGTAGCGCCGACACCACCGGCATTTCTGGCTCTCCTGACCGATCCGTGGGTCATGACCGGCCGGGGAGGACTGGTCGGTGGCCGCCGAGGTTGAGCATGGCCAAGGCGATGAGAGCCTCGGGAGACCTGAATCCGAAGGCAACGCGGGTGATCAGCCGGATCTTGGTGTTGACCGACTCGATGCGACCGTTGGACAGACCGTGCTCGATCGCTGCGAGGATCGAGGCCTGGTGTTTGACGATGCGACGCTGCAGCTCCACGAAGGCGGGAATCCGGCAGCGCCGCGCCCACCGGATCCAGACCTCGAGCGCCTCCGCGGCCTCGGCGTGGGGCAGCTGGAAGACCAGTCGCAGGCCTTCTTTGAGCAGGTAGGCACGGTGCAGCCGCGGGTCGGTCTTGGCGACCCAGGCCAGCTTGGCCTGCTGCCTGACCGTGAGGTTCTCGGGGTTCTTCCACAGCGCGTAGCGGGCATGCTTCAACGCCTTCGCGTGTCCCGATGCGCGGCCGGCACGGCGCTGGGTGGCCGCTCCGCGGGCCTGGTTCCAGGCAGCTCGGCGGACCTCGTCGAGGGCGTCGGTGGCCCACCGGACGACGTGGAAGGGGTCGGCGCAGCGGACCGCGTGGGGGCAGTGGTCGGCGACCACAGTGCTGATCCAGTCCGCACCGTCGGCGGAGACGTGGGTGATCTGGCTGCACCGCTCCTCACCGAGGGCGTCGAAGAAGCCCTCGAGGGTGGCCTTGTCCCGGCCGGGGGCGGCCCAGACCAGCCGACCGGTGTCGTGGTCGACGACCACGGTCAGGTAGCGGTGGCCGCGCTTGTAGGAGATCTCATCGATCCCGATCCGGCGTAGGTCGGCGAACCGGTCATGCAGCTTCTCGACGTCGGCCCAGACCCGGGTGATGATCGCCCCCACGGTGCGCCAGGCGATCCGCATCAACTCGGTGACCGCGCTCTTGGAGCACTGGGTGGCCAGCCAGGCGACCTGCTCATCGAACCCGGTGGTGTGTCCGGCGCCATGCCGGGCCCAGGGCACCGCGCGGACCGTGGGCCCGTGCTCGCGGCAGTTGACCCGCGGTGCGTCGGCCTCGAGATGGACCTGGATGGTGCCCAGGTCCAGCGCCCGCCACCGACGACGTCCCTCGCCACGGTCGTACCAAGGAGACCGTCGCTGACATCGTCCGCAGCGAGCTCCCGCACGTCGCGTGTGCCGAACGCAGGCCACCAGAGTCTGCTCGTCCTCGTCGAACTCGATGTCCTCCACGACTGTCTTCTCGACCCCCAACAGGGCTCGCCATAAGGTGGCGTTCTGCACGCCGTTCTCCGCTCACTGGTTCCTGGTCCTAGACAGCTCAGAAACCTAGACAGGGAACGGCGTGCTCACGTTTCAGGCGCGCTCAACCACCCACGGATGCGTCAGGAGAGCCGCATTTCTGCGTGGCCCGCACGCCTTCGCCGACGACCTCGACACGGCAGCCGGCCAGTAGACCTCACACCCAATCCCATTAACTACCAGCTTATTCCACTAAGGACGTTCTGATGACCATTCATGATCCCAGCCTGCGAGCCGCGTTGAAAACGTTGAAGTTGACCGGCATGCTCGACACCCTCGACGCCCGGCTGGCCCAAACCCGCGCCGGCGAACTGGGTCACCTGGAGTTCCTGCAGGTGTTGTGCGAAGACGAGATCGCCCGCCGTGAGTCCGCAGCCCTGGCGCGGCGCGTGCGCCGGGCCCGCTTCGAACAATCAGCAACCTTGCAACCTTCGACGACTTCGACTTCACCGCCAACCCGAAACTGCCCGCCGCGATGCTGCGTGACCTCGCCGCCCTGCGCTGGCTCGACGCCGGCGAATCAGTCATCCTCTACGGACCCGTCGGAGTCGGCAAAACCCATGTGGCACAAGCACTCGGCCACCAAGTCGCGTTACGCGGACACGACATCCGATTCGTCAAATGCGCCCGCATGCCCGCCGACCTCGCCGGCGGCCACGCCGATCGCACCATCGGGCAACGCATGCGCGAATACACCCGCCCCGCCGTCCTGATCATCGACGACTTCGCCATGCGCGAACACACCACCACCGGCTCCGACGACCTCTACGACCTCGTCTCCGACCGCGCCATCGCAGCCAAACCCGTCATCCTCACCAGCAACCGCGCACCCAAAGACTGGTACCCCCTGTTCCCCAACCCCGTCGTCGCCGAATCACTACTCGACCGACTCATCAACACCAGCCACCAGATCCTCATGGACGGCCCGTCCTACCGACCACGCAAACGCCCCGGACGAACACCGAAAACCACCTAACCCACAACCCCAGCTACCCTCAACCCAGCACACCCGAACATGGGGAAATCCGTGACGGACACCCCTGGGGAATTACGTGACCGTCGACACGTCAAGGCGTTCAACAATGCCTACTACGTCACCCGATCCGCACATGCGGCGCGGGCGGTTGCGCTGTCGTCCGCTGTCCAGCCCGAGCCGGTGCTGCAGAGCTACATCGACTGCGTTCGCCCGGGTTCGTGGCACTGTCTCGAGATCATCGGCCTGGGTGCCGGAATCTACCGCGTCCGGCTGAGTGTCTATCCGCCCACCGGCAACGTTCCGATCGTCTATCCGCAGATCATCCGGATCGCGACCCTCGAGGGGAAGTCGTGGATCGCATCCATCTCGAAGGACGAGTGATGAGCTTGTCCGCCACCATTTGTCGTCCCTGCTCCACCACAGAGCGACGGGGAGGGGAGAAGAATGAATAACGACACCAGGCGGGGAAAGCACCGACGGAATATCGAGGCGCGACACCACCTCCGGTCGTCGGTCACCGCGGCCGCATTGGCCGCGACGATCGCAACAGGCGTGGGAGCCGGTGTGGCACAGGGTGTTCCCGAGCAAGGCGGCACCACCCCGAATAACGTCCCGGAACAAGGCGGGACCATGTCCGGCGACGCACCACAGCAGACGGTCCCGATCGTCGAGCCGGGACCGGGTTCGATTCCCGGTCCACCGCGTGAGGCGCCCTACCAGCCCTACACCGCTCCGGATTCGACGAACTATGAGGACGCGTACTCGCCGATGCCGCAAGAGCGTTTGACGGCTCCGCGTCCGGTGCGTCCGGTCCGTCCGATCGCGCCGCCGCCAAAGAAGATTCGTATCGGCAACTTCGTCAGTGACATTCCGCAGGGGATGAGCATCCGGGACGTCAACTCGATCAACGCGTGGTCGGCCTACGGCGAGTCGAAGATCGCCCAGGGGCTGATCTCGATGGGTGTGCCCGAGGACGAGGCGAGCCGGCAGGCTGCCGCGACGATCATCGGCGTCATGAT
This sequence comes from Gordonia bronchialis DSM 43247, assembly GCF_000024785.1. Classification (NCBI taxonomy): domain Bacteria; kingdom Bacillati; phylum Actinomycetota; class Actinomycetes; order Mycobacteriales; family Gordoniaceae; genus Gordonia; species Gordonia bronchialis. The sequence continues at coordinate 17,585 of NC_013441.1, forward strand.
GGGCGGGACAGCCGGTGCGGTGACCGCCGGTGTTCCGGCAGCGGTCGTCGGCGGTGTCGGCGGTGCCGTGGTCGGGGCAGGTGTGGGAGCTGTGATCGGTTACTCGCTCGGTGGCGTCAACGTCGGCCCTGGAGCTCTGATTGGTGCCGGAGTCGGTGCCGTTGCGGGCGCGGCCGTCTTGGGCATCCCCGCCGCGGTCGTCGGTGCTGTGACAGGCGGCACGATCGGTGGCCTCATCGCCTACACCCTCGGTGCCGGCGATCCCGGTGCGGACGCCCGCGAACCGTGGCAGCAGGACCGTCCCGGTGCGCCTCGAACGGCGCCACTTCCGAACCCCCAGGGCAACCAGTTCGAGTTGCGACTCTCACCCGACGAGGCCCGTCAGGTAGGGCTGCCCGCCGTCGACTATGTGGTCACCACACGCGGTGATGTCCGCGGGCAGGTGGCCGGTCTGCGCTTCGGGTGGTCGGCTGAACAGGCTCGCGCGCCCTATCGGGTACTCGGTGCCCAGGCCGAACGCGTGGCGCGGGATCTGACCAAACAGGGTGCAGCGCAACTCAAGTCAACTATTCCGGGTGTCGACATCGCCTGGCCCCAGGAGGAGGAGACCCGATGATTCGACGTTTCGGAATCGCAATCGTGATGGCGGTTGCGGCCACCATGCTCGTCGGGACGTCCGCAGCATCTGCGGAGCCGCAACTACTACGCGTCGCGCTCTACGGTGAGAACATCGCCACCGGTGGTGATCACGCGTATTGTCGTGGTGCCTACGGCGTCCGGATGGTCTCGCCCGTAGGTAAGCGCGGAGTCGTGCGGATGACCTTGCTGTCGCACGGATTTCGCGGTGATGGTGCGGCCTGGAAACGCGATCCCCATTGTCGTTTCCTGGCGATAGTCTCCTACACCAGTTCGCGAACTCTCTTCTCCGAGAATGTGATACCGGTGTCGTTCAGTTCCCGGCCAGGTGAGCGCGTGGTGCGGGATCTTGCGATCGGATCCGGTCCGGCGAAGATCGAGGTCGGAACCTACGCACGCAATAGCCGCGTCCGCCTCCTGCAGTCGTATCCGCTGGTCTTCTGGACCGTGATCCCGTGATCCAATGACGTCCGATGATAGCTGGGCCGCATCGCGAGTTCACCCTCCACGAAGAGACGAGCAGACCGTCGTGGTCTGCGGAACCGCCGGTGGCGTAGGCACTTCTGTCATCGCTGCTCTCCTCGCCGATCGTCGAGCGGCGACGACACTCGGTGAGTCGTCCTGGTGGATCGACGCCGCCGGCAACGACGGCGACCTCGAGCTCCGGACGCGGGCATCGGGTGATCCGGACCTGCTGCGAACCGAGTTCGGTACCGGTCTCTATCTGGCGCGCGAGGAGGACACCATCTCCGAAAGTGTCGCCTACGCGTGGAGTCGCGATGCGGTGCCGGTGGTCGATGTCGGGGCGCGGGCTATGTCGGTCCTTCCCGATCTCGCCGAAGGTCCGTTGGCGGAGTTGATGATTCCGGTCATGGTGATGAGTCCGCGCCCCGATCTGTTGAACCGCGCCAAGGTGTTCCTGGATCAGTGGCAACGAGCCGGCGTATTGCGGCGGACGATCATCGTGATCAATCCGCAGGTACCCGACGTCGACGATCACGCACTGCGCGAACCGCTCGTTACCGCTGTCAGCGGGCAGGTGGCCGGCGTCGTCGCCTTCGAGTACGACCCCGTCCTGGGGTCGGGCAGGGCTCTGGATCGATCTGCCCAACCGGTTCTCTCGCCTTCCACGGTGGCTGCGGTGACCGAGCTCATCGCAGCAACCTCAAGTAGTAACTGACAGGATGAGAAGCTGCTGCCACCCCGGGTGATCACTGGGGGTGAGCTCTACCAGAACGAACGGAGAAGGATCTCAATGTCGCGCCGATCGGACATCAAGGTGATGTCGAGTGTTGGTGTTGTGTGTGGTGAGCGCGGTCGCGCGGTTGTCTGCGGCGCCGGCGCACGCGGATCGTGGAGTGCCCTCGGTCCCGAACACGCCCTACGGGACGAGCTTCGGTACCTTCGGAAACCATGATTTTTGCCGTGGCGCCGTGCATTTCGGTCTCAGCGCGCCGGCAAACAAGCCTGGCTTCGTGCGGGTCACGCTCACGTCGTCCGGGTTCACCGGTCAAGGAGCGGGCTGGAAACGGAATTCCCTGTGCGGTGTCTTACTCCTCGAATCCTATATGGGCAGTGCAGGTTTCCGCGAAACCCCGATACGCGCGTCCTTCGGTCCGCGTCGCGGCGAGCGGGTGTCCCGTCTGATCTACACCGGATCGGGGCCTCTGAACATCGGTGTCGCACCGTACGCCCTGAACTCGGCTGTCCGCACCCCGCAGGGGCAGGGCGTGGGCAATTTCGCAATCGTTCCGTAGATCTCGGTGTTCGTCCGGTGAAACGCCCCGGTTGTCAACTGCCGCTACGGATCCACCAGAAAACACACAACCCGACGACGACGACGAACACGTAGAAGAAGCCGACCACCAATGCCGCCACGGCGTAGGGGTCGCCCTCTTCGCGATTGCGTGCAATGTCGGCCCGGGCCTTGAAGGCCAACCCGATGCCGATGATCGAGGTGATACCGAGGACAGACAGGACCAACGCCCAGATCGCCATCCGATTGACGCGTCGTCGAGGTTCGACGGTTGCCGACGGAGTAGCACTACGACGGTCCGGGGTGCGGCGTGCCGCAGCTTCGGTCGGGCGCACGGGTTCCTCCACAGCGTCATCGGTCCGGGAAGGGTCATCGCTTTGGGAACGGTCGTCGAGCGCAAAGGTCGAGTCGTCGGTGTCGACCGCCGAATAAGCCAGGGCCGGTTCGTCTCGTCGTGCCTCGCGGTTTTGGCCGGACTGCTTCGACGGTGACGGGACGATCGGCGCGAGTTCGTCGTCCTCGAAGTACGGATCGGGTCGGGCACCGGCGTCGCCGGCGACTGCCGGGCTACCGCCCGAGGCCGGACGTGGCCGCGTCGGAGCAGCACCCGCCGGCGGCGGGGGCCCGGACGGACGGGGGCCCGGCTGGGGTCCACCACGTCCCGGGGCCGGACGCTGCCCGGATGGTGGCGGCGGGGCACCCGGCGGGGGAGCACTGGGCCCGGGCGGAACCTGCCCCGACGGTCCCGGCGGGACTGGCCGGGGAGTCTGACCGGTCGTGCGCGGACCGATGGGACCAGGCGGACCGGGACGCGACCGCGGAGGCACCGGACCGCCGGACGGACCTGGACCGCCAGTAGGTGCGGGACGGGGCGTGGGTCCGGTGACCCGAGGGCCCGGGGGTGGCCCGGGTGGGACCGCACCGGGCGCCGGTGGTCGCGGCGTGACCGGATGGCCACCCGTGCTGCGACGGGGGTCGTTCACTGGTGCGCGGTCGGGCGCGGAGCCGGGGCCGTCGGACGGGCGCGACGGGGTGCTCAATGGCGCGCGTGGCGGCCGTTCCCACGGGGCTGGACCACTGCTGGGCGTCGGACCCGGTGCCGCCGCGGCGTCACGCAGATCGTCGACGTCACCCGGGGTCGGGGGCCGATGCGGGGGGCGCTCGTCGTCGGAGGTCACTGTTTCAAATTACCTGGGGTCTTGAGGTCGGCCGGTACGCAGTGACCAAGTCGCCCGCGTCGTGCGACCGGCGGCGGTCAGGAGCTCTGGGTTTCGGGGTCGGCGGCGGACAGCTGCTCGACGCGCGGCACCGTGGCCGAAACGGGCGGCGGTTCGCGGCGGGATCGCTGGACCAGCAGCGCGGCGATGCCCGTGGACAGACCGACCACGACGGCACCGACCACGGCGATCAGATACTTCTTGGGCATGCCGACAAGACTGCCAGCCGTCGCGATGTGACGCCAACGGGCCCCGGGCGTGCACTCCGACCACCGCTTTCGGATCGGATGGTTGGATGGAGGGATGACTACACAGAACACAACCGCGACCATCCACACCAACCGCGGCGACATCAAAGTGGATCTCTTTCCGAATCACGCACCGAAGACCGTCGCGAACTTCGTCGGCCTCGCCGACGGCAGCAAGGACTACAGCAAGCCCAACGCGTCCGGCGGCAACTCGGGCCCCTTCTTCGACGGCTCGGTGTTCCACCGCGTGATCGAGGGATTCATGATCCAGGGCGGCGACCCCACCGGCACCGGAACCGGCGGACCCGGTTACCAGTTCGAGGACGAGTTCCACCCGGAGCTGCAGTTCGACCGTCCGTACCTGCTGGCCATGGCCAACGCGGGACCCGGTACCAACGGTTCGCAGTTCTTCATCACCGTCGGCCCGACCCCGCACCTCAACCGCCGCCACACCATCTTCGGTGAGGTGACCGACCCGGCGTCGCAGCAGGTCGTCGACGCGATCGCCACCACCTCCACCGATCGCCGTGATCGTCCGCTCGATGAGGTCGTCATCGAGAAGATCGAAATCGCCTGACCAGGATCCCTCAGATAGATGACGATGCCTCCGTACACGCCGCCTCAGGCGGCTGTGTGCTACCGCCACCCCGACCGCCCGACCGGTCTGTCCTGCAGCCGGTGCGGGCGGTCGGCGTGTCCCGAATGCCTGCGTCCGGCCGCGGTCGGGCAGCACTGCGTGGACTGCCTGCGCAATGACGGCATCCAGCAGTCGACGGCCACCACTCCTCGACGCCGGTGGTCGTCGGCGGTCGCGGGCGACACCCCGTACGTCACCTACGCGCTGATCGTCATCAACCTCATCGTCTTCGGGCTGTGCGTCGCCGAGGCCGGCATCACCAACCCCGGCAACGCCGCGCTCATGTCCGATGGCTCGCTCGTGAAAGGCATTGTCGGAGAAGGGGAATACTGGCGCCTGCTGACCGCGGGCTTCCTCCACTTCTCGGTGATGCACGTCGCGGTCAACATGATCTCGCTCTACATCATCGGGCGCGATCTCGAACGCGCTCTCGGGACCTACCGCTACCTCGCGGTGTACCTCATTTCGCTGCTCGGTGGCAGCGCCGCGGTGATGTTGTTCGAAGCCGACAACGTCCAGACCGCCGGGGCATCCGGCGCGATCTACGGCCTGATTGGCGCCATGCTCGTCATCGTGCTCAAGGCGCGCGTGCCGGCCACACCGGTGCTGGTGATCATCGGCTTCAACGTGGTGCTGTCGGTGTCCCTGCCGGGGATCTCGCTGATGGCACACCTGGGCGGACTCGCCTTCGGCGTTGCGGCCACCGCCGCCATCGTCTACCTGCCCGGGCTCGTCCTACCGCGAGCCCGGCTCGACGCGGCGTCGGCGAACCGGGTCGCCTGGGCCGCCCTGGTGACCCTGCTGGTGGTGGCGCTCGGGCTCGGCGTCGGAGCGGGAATGCTCTACGACGGGCCGACGATCCTGCGCTGAGCGGTCGGCCGATCAGGCCAACGGTCGCGCGTCCTCGACGTCGAAGCCGGCCCGTCGCAGTTCGTCGGCGACGCCCAGCAGGTCCGCACCCAGATCCCAGCGACTGAAGACGACCAGCTTGGTGTCCTCGCGTGGGCCGGATCCGGCGTGCGCGACAGGTGCCTCCGGCAGGAGGTCGAACTCGAGTTGGCCCACGCGGCGACCCACCCGGCGCAGTGAGAGCAGCCGGATACGGTCGATCTCCTCCGGCGCGTAGGTGCGGGTGCCGCCGATCGTGCGGATGACCAGGCGCGGGGGAGTGGCGTCGTCGATCGCCAGGCGCGGGCGGATGATCAGCGCATACCCGCCGAAGGCGATCAACAGGACGCCGGCCACACCCATCATCAGCAGACCCACGGCGTCGGGCGCGGCCAGAACGGCGGCGCCGAGCAGGATCAGCCCGCCCGCACACAGCGCGAATGCGGCGGCCCGGGGCGTCGCCCAGGAGCGGTCAACAGAGTTATCCACAGGAGTTACTCACAGTGGGGATGACTTACACACATGTAATTTCCACAGTGTGGACAAGTCGGGACGCGTCGTTGGTGCAGGTCAGCGCCACTTCATCGTCATCAGCAGACCGGCGACCATCAGCGAGAAGCCGATCAGGAAGTTCCAGGCGTTGAGATTGGCCATCCAGTGCAGCGCCTGTCCTTCGTCGCCGAAGGTGCTGGGGGTGGCGGCCAGGTAATAGACGACGAGCCACGCGAGCCCGAGCAGCATGAGACCCAGCATGACGCCCACGTAGATCGTGCTGGACGGCCCGGCCTTGACCTTGACCGGAGTCCGGCTGGCCGGGTTGATGGTGTAGTCGGTCTTCTTCCGGACTTTTGACTTCGGCATGACTTCCTCTGTAGACGCACAAACACTCACCTCTACGGTATCTCACCTGGTCGCTGCCGCGAGATACCGCTCTGAGCTCACCGGAACCCGGGAATCAAGCCGGTCGATAATCGATGCGGAACCGCGCCGTGCTCGGCGGTAGCCTGTCGGGGTGCAGCGCATCCTCGTGATCGACAACTACGACAGCTTCGTCTACAACCTGGTCCAGTATCTGGGGCAGCTCGGCGTCGAGGCCGTGGTGTGGCGCAACGACGATCCGCACGTCACCGGTGATCAGCTCGCCACCGTGATCGACGACTTCGACGGGGTGCTGCTCAGCCCGGGACCCGGGACCCCGCAGCGCGCGGGTGTGACGATGCCGATGGTGGGTATCGCCGCCGAACGTGAGAAGCCGCTGCTCGGTGTGTGCCTGGGACACCAGGCGATCGGCGCCGCCTTCGGCGCCACCGTGGACCGTGCTCCGGAACTGCTGCACGGCAAGACCTCTCAGGTCATCCACTCCGACGTCGGCGTGTTGGCCGGTTTGCCGAGTCCGTTCACCGCGACGCGCTATCACTCGCTGACGGTGCTGCCGGAGACCATCCCCGACGAACTCGTGGTCACCGGCCGAACCGACAGCGGCATCGTGATGGCGATGGCGCACCGCGAGCTACCCATCCACGGCGTGCAGTTCCACCCGGAGAGCGTGCTCACCCAGGGCGGGCACCGCATGCTGGCCAACTGGCTCGCCGTCTGCGGCATCGACGTTCCCGAGGAGCGAGTCGCGGCCCTCGAGGCCGAGATGGCCTCGGCCGTCGGCTGAGGCGACAGCTCAGTTCGGCAGCAGGCTCGGCTGCCCGACGACGATCGAGATCGCGCCGTCCTTGCGGACCTTGCTCCCCGGCGCCGGGTCCTGATCGACGACCTTCCCGCCGTCCGGGCTGACGAGTGGGACGTTGCGCGGTGATTGGGTGAGGGTGGTGCCCTGCCATCCGCGGCGCGACAGAGCCGCCGACGCCTGTGCCGGCGTCTGACCGTCGAGGTTGGGCATCACGAACATGTTGCCCCGGGAGACGGACACCTGGACGACGCTGCCCTCGTCGACCTCCTGCCCGGCGTTCGGTGAGGAGCTGACGATCTGCCCGGCGGGCAGATCGGAATCGACCTGGACGACGGCCATCCGGAGCTGGATCTGTTCGAGGTAGATCCGCGCCTGCTCCTGCGTCTGGCCGACGAGGTTGGGCACGGTCACCACCTTGGGTCCGTTGCCGATGCGGAGTTCGACGACGCCGCTGACCGGGACCTCCATGCCGATCATCGGCGCGGTCTCGACGACCTTGTCCTTGAGCTCGGCCGTCGAATCCACGCGCACCGCTTTAACATTGGTGAAGCCGAGCCGGTTCAGCGACGCCACCGCCTCGTCTTGGGTCTGCCCGCGGACATCGGGGATCTTCTCGCGCGGCGGACCCGACGAGATGTAGAGCGTCACCTCCGACCCTTCGGCGGCCAGTACGTTGTCGCCGCCCGGTGCGGTGTGGGTGGCATGCCCGGCGTCGATCGTCGTACTCGGTTCGTCGAGGATCTTGACCTGGAAACCCGCCTTGGTCAGGGCCGCTTGGGCGTCCTGGGCGGACAAGCCGGCGACGTCGGGGACCGCGACCTGACGTGCCGAGTCCGAACTCCACGGCGCCCAGAACACGAACAGCACCGCCAACAGCAGCAGGACGGCGGCAACGGCCCCGAACATCAGCTTTCGGGAGCGACGACGAGGCGGCTCGGCGTCGCCGTCCTCGCGGCGATGCGTGCCGCCGGTGTCGGCGCGCATGGCCTTGCGGGGGCCGGTGTCGATGAACTCGGTGCGTTCCTCGTCGGACAGCAGCAGTGGCGCCGACGGTTTACCGCCGGCCAGCACCTTGATGAGATCGGCACGCAGATCGGCCGCCGACTGGTAGCGGTTGTCCTTGTTCTTGCTCATCGCCTTGAGCACCACCGAGTCCAGCTCCCGCGGGATCTCGGGTTTCACATGCGACGGCCACGGCGGATCCTCGTGGACATGCTGATGGGCCACGGCCACCGGCGAATCCCCGGTGAACGGCGGCTCGCCGGTGAGCAGCTCGAACAGCACGCAGCCCATCGAGTAGATGTCGCTGCGCGGATCGACCTTGATCCCACGGGCCTGTTCGGGCGACAGGTACTGCGCGGTGCCCATCACCGCCGACGTCTGGGTCATGGTCGCGCTGGTGTCACTCATCGCGCGGGCGATGCCGAAGTCCATCACCTTGACCGCACCGGACTTGTCGATCATCACGTTCGCCGGCTTCATGTCGCGATGCACGATGCCGTTGCGGTGTGAGAAGTCCATCGCCGCGGCCACATCGGCCATCCACGTCATGGCCTGACGCGGCGCGACCGGACCGTTGGCGCGCAGGATGTCGCGCAGCGTCTCGCCTTCGACGTACTCCATCACGATGAACGGCAGCGGACCCTCGTCGGTCTCGGCCTCGCCGGTGTCGAAGACCTGCACGATCGTCGGATGATTCAGCTTTGCCGCATTCTGTGCCTCACGGCGGAACCGCAGATAGAAGGAGGGATCGCGGGCGAGGTCGGCGCGCAGCACCTTGACCGCCACGTCCCGGTGCAGCAGCAGGTCACGCGCGTAGTGCACCTCGGACATGCCGCCGAAGCCCAGCGTTTCACCGAGCTCGTACCGATCGGAGAGGTGATGCGGCGTCGACATCATGGCAGTGAGGGGATCGTGAACCAGGGCGATGCGGTGGTCGCCCCGGTGTCGGTGGTCTCGGGTACCTCGCTGGTCGGCGGGGTGGTGGTCGTCGTGGTCGGCTCCTCGGACGTCGTCGTGGTCGTGGTCCGCGTCCGGGTGGGAGTCGGGGTGTCCTGGGTGTTCTCCTGGGTGGGCTCGACCGTGGTGGTCTGGGTCTCGGTGACCGTGGTCGGTGTCGACGGTGCCGGTGTCGACGGATCGTCGGTCCCGTTGGTGAGCAACCAGAATGCGACCAGCCCGATGGCACCGGCGAGCAGCGCGGCAGCGACGCCGGCCAGCACCTTCTGCCCCGTGGTCCAGCTGTTGTCGGGCTGGGCAGGTACCGGAGCCGAGGCGCGGGATGTGGGTGGGCGCCCGGTGGCCGCGGCAGTCGATGTGGTCCGGCCCAGCGCGGCACCGGCGGCCGCACCGGCAGCGACCCCGGCCGCCGCCGCGGTCCCCGGGCGCGGTGGCCGACGACCGGCCCGCACCGCGGCCACCGCGTCGGCGAACTCGCCGCCGTTGGCGTAGCGCTGCCGCGGATCCTTGGCCATGGTGATCTCGATGAGTTCCCGCACACCGGATGGCAGATTGCCGGGCAGCGGCGGCGGGGTCTCCCGGATGTGCTTCATCGCGACGGTGATCGCGCCGTCCCCGAGGAACGGGCGGCGCCCGGTCAGCGACTCGTAGCCGACGACGCCGAGCGAGTACACGTCGGACGCGGCGGTCGCCTCGTCGCCGGTGGCCTGCTCGGGCGAGATGTACTGGGCGGTGCCCATCACCATGCCGGTCTGGGTGACGGGGGCGGAGTCGACGGCCTTGGCGATACCGAAATCGGTGATCTTCACCTGCCCGGCGGGGGTGATGAGGATGTTGCCGGGCTTCACGTCGCGGTGCACCAGACCCTGGCTGTGCGCGGCCTGCAGGGCACGCCCGGTCTGTTCGAGCATGTCGAGGGTGTTGGTCAGCGACAACCGGCCCAGCCGGGAGATCACCGAGTTCAGCGGTTCGCCGTCGACGAGTTCCATCACCAGGTAGGCCAGCGGTTCGCCACCGAGACGATCGGGCGTCTCGCCGTAGTCGAAGACGTTCGCGATGCCTGGATTGTTCAGCTTCGCGGTGGTCTGCGCCTCCGCGCGGAACCGGGCGATGAACTCGGGATCGTTGGTGTACTCGGCCTTGAGGACCTTCACGGCCACCCGGCGGTTGAGCCGGGTGTCGAGGGCCTCCCACACCTGGCCCATGCCGCCCGTCGCGATCAGACGCATCAGGCGGTAGCGATCGGCGATGGTCATGCCGTTCTGCAACGTCATCGGCCGCCACCTCCCACTACCGCGTTGATCACTTCCCGCCCGATCGGTGCGAGATCCGCGCCCACCGACTTCACGCCATTCCTACCGTTCTCGACGACCACCGCAAGTGCCACCTGGGCGTTGGTCGACGGGCCGAACGCGATGTACCAGGTCACCGGCGTCGCATTCGGGTCGTCGAGTTCGGCGGTGCCCGTCTTCGACGCCACCGACACCGCACCTCCGCTGCCCCGGGTCTCCTGCTCGGACAACACCATCATCCGGGTCAGCGTCGACGCCTGGTCGGCACTGATCGGCTGGTTGACCGTGGTCGGCTGGGTGGTGTTGAGCGTGCGCAGATCTGCCGCCTGCAGTTTATCCACCAGGTACGGACGCATCCGCACCCCACCGTTGGCGACGGTCGCCGCGATCACGGCGTTCTGCAGCGGGGTCAGTCGCACGTCACGCTGCCCGATGGCCGACTGCGCCAGCACGTCCGCCGAGCGGATGGAGCCGACGGTGGACTCGGTGACGCTCATCGGGATGTCGGGGCCGGGCTGGTCGATCCCGAACTGTCGGGCGGTGTCGGTGAACACTGTGGTCGCATCTTTCATCTTCGTGGTCACCAGGTCGGCGAACGCGGTATTGCACGAGAACTTGAACGCGGTTTCCAGCGTCACGGTTCCCCCGGACGATCCCGGGCAGGTCTCCCCGTCGTAGTTCTCCAGCGTCTGGCTGGTGCCGGGCAGCACGATCGACGGCGCCGCGGTGAGCCGCACGTCGGTGGTGACGTCGTCGCGCAACGCCGATGCCGAGGTGATCACCTTGAAGGTCGAGCCGGGAGGGTACAGCTGGTTGATGGCGTGATTGAGCGTCGGCTGCCGGGGGTCCCCGGTGAGCCGGTTCCAACTCTGGATCTGTGCGTCGGAATCGTGGCTGGCGAGCAGGTTGGGGTCGTAGCTCGGGGTCGAGACCATCGCCAGGATCTTGCCGGTGTTGGGTTGCAGGGCCACCAGCGAACCGCGGCACGGACCGTCGCACGGTCCGTTGCGCAGCGCGTTGTAGGCGAGCTGCTGGATCCGGGGGTCGATGGTGGTGACCACGTTGCCGCCACGCGGGTCACGCCCGGACAGCATGTCCATGAACCGCTGGCCGAAGAGGCGGTCGTCGGAGCCGTTGAGGATGCCGTTCTCGGCGTCCTCGATCTGGCTGTTGCCGTAGATGAACGAGAAATAGCCGGTGATCGGCGCGAAGGCCAGTGCGGTCTCGCGCGGGTATTCGCGCTGGAACTTCAGCCGGCCGGTGGTGGGTACCGACCGCGCGATGACGGTGCCGCCGGCGGTGATGAGCCCGCGCTGACGGGAGAACTCGTCGATGAGGATGCGGTCGTTGCGGCTGTCGGTGCGCAGGGCGTCGGCCTTGAAGACCTGGACGTAGGTGGCGTTGGCCAGCAACGCGAGGATCATCACGATGACGGCCACCGACACTCGGCGGATGGGTTTGTTCATGGCTTCGACACCGCCTGTGTCGGAAGTGATTCCACCGGTTTGGGAGCCGGCCGGCGTTTGGCCGGGTCCGGTTCGCGCGCAGCGTCGGAGATGCGGACCAGCAGCGCCAGCAGGATGTAGTTCGCCAGCAGCGACGACCCGCCGTAGGACATGAACGGTGTCGTCAGGCCGGTCAGCGGGATCAGTTTGGTGACACCGCCGACGACGACGAAGACCTGCATCGCGATGGTGAACGCGAGGCCGGTGGCCAGCAGTTTCCCGAAGCTGTCGCGCACGGCCACACCCGTCCGCAGCCCACGCATGACGAGCACCAGGTACAGCAGCAGGATCGCGGTGAGGCCGGCCAGGCCCAGTTCTTCACCGATGGTCGCGATGATGAAGTCGGTGTTGGCGAACGGCACCGAGTTGGGTCGTCCCGACCCGAGGCCGGTACCGAGCAGTCCACCGGTCGCCAGGCCGAACAGGCTCTGCCCGATTTGATAGCCCGAACCGTAGAAGTCGGCGAACGGGTCCTGCCAGATGGCCACACGCACCTGCAGATGACTGAACAGCGAGTACGCCAGCACCGCGCCCAGCGCGAACAGTGTCAGACCCAGCACCAGCCAGCTCACCCGCTCGGTGGCGACGTAGACCATCGTCAGCATCGTCGAGAAGATCAGCAGTGAGGTACCGAGGTCGGATTCGAAGGCGAGGACACCGATCGCGATCACCCACGCCGCCAGCAGCGGGCCGAGGTCGCGGGCCCGCGGGAAATCCATACCCAGGAAGTGGCGGCCGGCGGTGGTGAACAGGTCGCGTTTGGACACCAGGAACGCCGCAGTGAAGATGATGATCGCGATCTTGGAGAACTCACCGGGCTGGATGTTGAAGAACGGGGTGCGAATCCAGATCTTGGAGCCGTTGATCGTGGACAGGCTCGCCGGCAGGATCGCCGGGATCGCGAGGAAGACCAGACCGCCGAGGCCCAGCGTGTAGGCGTAGCGCGACAACGTGCGGTGATCGCGCACCACGATCAGCACCGCCGAGAACGCGATGATCCCGAGGAACGCCCACAGCAGCTGCTGGTCGGCGTTGCTGGTCTGTTCGGTCGGATTGGGGGAGTCGTTGCTCGCGGTCCCCAGGTCGAGCCGGTGGATGAGCACCAGGCCGAGTCCGTTGAGGACCGCCACCACCGGCAGCAGGATCGGGTCGGCGTGTGGGGCATAGCGCCGGATGACGAAATGTGCGGCGCCGAACAGCAGCACGTAGGCGCCGACGTACTTCAGGATCGCCAGTGTGATCGGCTGATCCTGCGCGGCCTGCACCATCAGCAGTGCGACCGTCACCAGCCCGATGGCGAAGACGAGCAGCAGCAACTCGGTGTTGCGGCCGGTCTGCTCGTTCGGTTGCCGCGGGGGTGCGTGCGAAGCGGGCGTGGGCTGGCTCATTTCTGCCGGCAGTCCACGTCGGCCGGTAGGATGCTCGTCTCCGGAGCCCCGCTCGTCTCCGGAGCCCCGCTCGTCGGCGGTGCCGGGTACTCCGTGGTGCTGGTGTCACCGTTCTCCGGGGTGGCCGGGCCCGGTCGCGGACCGGGGGTGGGCGCCTGACGCGGGGTGAGCGTGCCCGTGGTGCCGGTGCTCGGGATGCCGTCGGTACGGGGTGAGGGACCCTGCGGCGGGGTCGGCTCGGTTGCGCGGCACGGCGGGAGCAGCTGGATGCGGTTGATGCTGTTCTGTACCTCTTGCAGGCTCAGGTTCTTGATGCTGTGGCCGTTGATCGACGCCACCCCGGCCTGCTGGAGGTCACCGATCCGCAGGGGACGCTGGCAGACGTTGTTCGACGAGGTGAACTCGATCTTTCCTTCCTGCCAGCTGGTGATGCACACCTTCTCGGCCGGACGGCTCATGGTGCGGAAGAGGAACTCGTCCGGTGAGCCCTGGTTGATCACGACGTTTCCCTCGTCGGCCGACGCGTAGTAGTTGCTGTAGACCACCGCGCGGAACACGAAGAATCCCACCACCAGTGCGATCACCACGAGCGCGGCAACCGCCAGCGAGAGCCAGCGTCGCAGATGGCTGCGTTTGCGTGCCGGTGCCGGCTCGTCGAGGACGCTGGGTCGCTGCGGGTCCGACGGCGGCGGACGCAGGGCCGCGGCACGACCGGCGGCCGTCGTCGGATTCGGGGTGTAGGCGTCCTCGTTGCCACCGGCGGCACCGCCGACGATGGGCCGCGACTCGCCGTACTCGGTGTCGATGACGTCACCGATGACGACGGTGACGTTGTCGGGGCCGCCGCCGCGCAGAGCGAGTTCGATGAGGCGGTCGGCGCATTCGCGCGGGTCGGGGAAGGAGCCGAGCGTCTCGGCGAGGGTCTCCTCGGTGACGACGTCGGACAGGCCGTCGCTGCACAGCAGGTAGCGGTCGCCCGCGCGGGCCTCGCGCACGGTCAGGGTGGGTTCCACCTCGGTGCCGGTGAGTGCGCGCATGATGAGGGATCGCTGCGGGTGGGTGTGCGCCTGCTCGGCCGTGATCCGGCCCTCGTCGACGAGGGTCTGCACAAAGGTGTCGTCGCGGGTGATCTGGCTGATCTGCCCGTCGCGGTACATGTAGCCGCGGGAATCGCCGATGTGACACAAGCCGATTCGGTTGCCCGCGAACAGGATTGCGGTCAGCGTGGTGCCCATGCCCTCGAGTTCGGGGGAGCGTTCCACCTGCGCGGCGATCGCCTCGTTGCCGGCGCGCGTGGCCCGCTCGAGGGCGCCGAGAAGGTCACCGCCGGGTTCGTCGGCGTCGAGAGAGCTGAGTGCTTCGATGACGAGCTGGCTGGCCACCTCGCCCGCGGCGTGACCACCCATACCGTCGGCGAGGGCGAGCAGACGCGCACCGGCGTACGCCGAATCCTCGTTGTTGGAGCGGACGAGGCCGCGGTCGCTTCGCGTGAAGTAGCGCAGGACAAGGGTCACGGGCGCAACTCGATCACGGTCTTGCCGATGCGGATCGGCGTGCTGATCGGGACTTTGACCGGGGTGGTGACCTTGGTCCGGTCCAGGTAGGTGCCGTTGGTGGAGCCGAGGTCCTCGACGTACCAGTCGTCGCCGCGTCGCGAGAGCCGGGCGTGACGTTCGGAGGCGTAGTCGTCGGTGAGGACGAGGGTGGAGTCGTCGGCGCGGCCGAGCAACACGGGTTGATTGCCGAGGCTGATGCGGGTGTTGGCCAGCGCGCCGTGGGTGACCACCAGATAGCGGGCCGATCCGCGGGCGGCGGGACTGCGTCGACGCTTCTCACCGCCGGAATAGCGCGGAATCCGCAGACCACCGGCGGCGGCGATGTCCGAACGCAGTGTGCGGATGACCGCGAATACGAAAAGCCACAGCAGCAGGAGGAACCCGATACGGGTCAGCTGCAGCACCAAGCCCTGCATCTCGCGTTCACCTCCAGCGCCGTCACGTCTGCACAGTCCATTCGCTCTCCCGCCCCAGGCGCCAGTCGAATCAGCGGACCCGACTGCATCTTATGGGCAGAAGCCTCGATCTCCGTCATTCGGATATGACAGTTCAGTATCAACCGTGACCGCAGCGCGATGTGGCACTTCGGTCACGGTTGCTGTGACGGGCGCTTACTGGAAGCGGACGGTGATGTCGGAGTGGCCGACGCGGATGCGGTCACCGTCGGCGAGTTCCCAGCTGTTGACCTGGACGTCGTTGACGGTGGTGCCGTTGGTGGAGTTGAGGTCGGTCAGCATGGCGGTGTTGCCGTCCCAGCGGATCTCCACGTGCCGGCGGGAGACGCCGGTATCGGGCAGACGGAACTGCGCGTCCTGGCCGCGACCGATGACGTTGGAGCCCTCGTGCAGCTGGAAGGTGCGGTTGCTGCCGTCTTCGAGGAGCAGGGTGATCGACGACGGGGCGTAGCCGGCCGGCGCGCGCCCGTAAGCGGGATCCTGCTGCTGGTAGTCGTAGCCGGGCTGCTGACCGTAGGCCGGCTGCTGTCCGTAGCCCTGGTCGTATCCCTGCTGGCCGTAGCCGGGCTGCTGGCCGTACTGGTCATAGCCGGGTTGCTGTCCGTAACCCTGGTCATAACCCTGTTGGCCGTAGCCCTGGTCGTATCCCTGTTGGCCGTAGCCCGGCTGCTGTCCGTAGCCCTGGTCGTAACCGCCCTGCTGGTAGTCGTAACCCTGCTGGCCGTAGCCGGCGGGCTGACCCTGGTCGTATCCCTGCTGTCCGTAGCCGGGCTGCTGTCCGTAACCCTGGTCGTAGCCGGGCTGCTGCTGGCCGTAGCCCTGCTGGTCATAGCCTTGCTGGTCGTAGCCCTGCTGGCCGTACTGGTCGTAGCCGCCCTGCTGGTACTCGCCCTGCTGGTAGTCCCCCTGTTGGTAGTCATAGCCACCCTGCTGGCCGTACGCGGGATCGGCGCCCCTGCGCTGGTCGTATCCGGGGTTCTGCGTCATGTCTGGGGCTCCTACTGGTAGTGGGGCATTCTCTTGTGGTCTGGGTCCGGGCCCGCGGGGGGCGCCGGGCGCGGCGGCCGCGACCGGACGCGGCTCTGCGTCCGGATTGACCGTGCCGCGCGCACGGAAGATTCCCGTGTGCAACGACGACGATTGATCGAACTCTACGACGACCTTGCCGTATGTCTGCCACCCATTGTCTTTGATGAAGTTTTCCAAATGCTTGGAGAACGTCTTGCGATTCAGCTCATATTCGGCCGCGATCTGGTCATGATCGGTCGGACTGAACAACAGGGAGTAGCTGTTGGCGGCGAGGATGGTCCCGTCGCCGAGGTCTCGAAGAGATTCCTCAGCTTCCCGTTGCAGCCCGTTCTCGATCTCCTGCGGGGCCACCTGACCACCGAAAACGCGCGCAAAACCGTCATCGACAGCGCCCTCTAGTTTGCGCTCGATCCGTTGCAGGATCCCCACCCTCGACCTCCTTTCGCGGCTATTGAGCGTGTCGCCGTGCATCTGGCCTTGATTGATGATAGCGACATACGCAAAAGATCGTGCCATCAAGACAACTGGTGCACCGTGTGTAACATTCGCAACACCATCTTCGCCAACTCACCATCTCAACGCACGACGTGCAGAGATGTGTTCCGGATGCGCGTTGTCCCTCATTGCTGGTTGAGCCGGGTCGGCGAGGAACGATCCGCCCCGCGTCCCACTGTTGGTTGAGCCGGGACGGCGAGGAACGAGCCGCCCCGCGTCCCACTGTTGGTTGAGCCGGGACGGCGAGGAACGAGCCGCCCCGCGTCGAAACCACACGCAACCACACACCCAACCCGCCCCCTCCGGCTCGGCGCGAACGAGCCGAATCAAACGAGTTTGGATCCCGACCAACCCGACTGTTATCGTTCTCGGGTCCGTTGGTCCACCCAGACCGACGAACATGCCCGCCGAGCAATCGGCGGCCACGGGCGAGTGGCGGAATGGCAGACGCGCTGGCTTCAGGTGCCAGTGTCCTTCGGGACGTGGGGGTTCAAGTCCCCCTTCGCCCACCACGGAGCAGTTCAGCTCAAAGTGGTACATCAGGTCAGGTTGCGGAATCGTAGCCTGACCTTTGGTTTTGTCGCGGGCGGCTCGATGGCTCGCCAAAACCTTTGATTGTGGGGACATTGGGTTGACGTGTCCCGTGCAGCGCGTATGCGGGCTATGACTATGTACCGACGTACTCCGGGGATCACGCCTTCCTATCCGGTTTCTCGATGTGGGTATCGATCAAGAACCCGGCAATTGCAAACCCCGCGTTGACCGCGAGCTTCGCATGCCGCGGTGCAGGGCCAACGGAGCGTTTGCCACGACCATGAGCATCGCTGAGGGCATTTCGCATTCCGGCGAGGCCGCTGACGACTGTTGCAGCGCCGCTGAGAATTTGCTTGATGATTTGTTCGGAGTGCTGGTCAGGCGAGACCTCCATCGCCGATGCCGCAACCTTGTAGAGCTTCGCGAGGTCCCAGGAGTTTTCGTAAGCAACTGACCGTTCGTCGCAGATGTGCTTGCAGACACTTTCCAACGTTGTGCGAGTAGCGGTGATCGCGCCGTCTGGGTCGGACGTCACCTTGCCCAGCGCCGCCGTCCACGACTTTGTGACTGCCTGCCAGTCCTCCAGCTTTTCCAAGCCTTGGCTGGCTGCTTTGGCACCTGGGGTCCCATCGGCTAATAGGAGCGAACGGAGCTTCTCGATCTCCTCGTCTGGAGGCATTCCGTACCTACTGCCACCGTCGTAGCTGCAGAGCTCGAGCAGAAAGGTCTTCTGCTGCTGCAACGGCATTGACTTGAGGCCAGCTTGGAAGATCTGCCACCGTGACATGGCTCCACCACCCCAGCCCTGGTACGGGCCAAGCGCATCGGTGTACTCGGCAAAGATCTCGTGGATCTCGGGGCCGCTGAATCCTGTCTCGCGCGCGAACATATCGGTGGCTAGCTTCATGACGCGGTAGGGCAGGTCGTTCGTCTTCGAGGACACGTACTCATTGTTGGCTATGAATCACTGGATCGCGTGAAGCTCCATCGAGTCAGTACCGCCGGCGGGTGCCAGGACTTCCCCCATTCCGTCGGCCGACGCCGATAAGGTTTCTGACCGGGCGGCACGATGGCAGCCCGTAGGTGAGCCGGAGGAGTACAGCTGTGCGTTTGAGCGCCGACAAGACCGTGAAGTGGACTGCAGCGTCCGCGCCCGACGGGGTTGCTCCTGAGAAGGTCTATTTCGGCCCGGACCCGCACCACCTCGGAGGCTTCCAGGTTGCTGTCGCGCGTGCTGCCTCGGCGCCGTCCCGCCAAGTGCTTCGAGAACTCTTTAACGCGCGCAAGGGCAAGACGCAGGTCCAGCTCATCATCGCAATACTCCACGACGAGACCGCTTACATGTTTGGCCCTGACCCTCAGGCGCAGGCCGTTGAACTCCCGATCGAACAGGCTCAGCGTCAGCTTCAGTCCGTGCTTGCCGAACCTGACGTGCTGGCCGCGACGGAGCGATACGCAGCCTTCCGGAAGGCGAACGACACTACGGGTGTCGTGGGCTTTACCAATAGCGGTCTGTTTGCGACGCACCACATTACGAGCAATGTCCCGAAGCGATCCGACTGGGAGGCTCTCGGCAAGAACGCCGCGCCACTGCTCAGCAAGCGGGGTAGGCAGCTTGTCGAGGCTCTTGGGTTCGGCACGTCACCAGGGCCAAACGGAACGATGCTGCTTTCGACGGGTGGCCACCCGCCTCGCGCGGTTGCAGTTCTACTTGACGACTCCGAGCACTTTGACACTAAGACCCAGCGCTTCCAGCTTTCGCCGGTGGCGTTTGGCCTGGCGGTCGCGTCGAGGCAGGAGGTTCCGTGGCTCGTCGTGCTTCGGAAGGATCAGATCAGGCTGTACCCGGGCCGCGACGGTGTCGGCGTTGGATCCAAGGGCCAGGCCGACACGTTCTTCGAGGTCGACTTGTCGACCATCGATTCCGAGTTCGCTGCCCTGCTTCCCCTGGTGTTTTCTGCGGATGCACTCGTCGCCGATGGCACAGCAGATGGACTGCTGCGCGACAGTGCCCGTTACGCGACAGAGTTGGGCGCGCGCCTTCGGGAGCGAATTTACGACGAGATTGTTCCTCCTCTGGCGGTCGAAGTCGCACACCGTCTTGCGAAGAACGCAGGTGTGAAACTCGATGCTGATGGACTCGCGCTCGCCTACCGTGTCACCCTTCATATTCTCTTTCGACTGATCTTCCAGGCATATGCCGAGGACCGTGGCCTTCTGCCGTCTGGCCGAAACGAGGGCTTCGACGCAAACAGCCTCAAGACAAACGCCCGACGATTACTCGACGCGGATACTAGCGACTTCGGAGATTCATCCACTATCTGGTTCGACCTCGTGCAGGTGTGGAACGCGATCGATCACGGTAACCCGCAGTGGCAGATTCCCGCATATAACGGAGGGCTTTTCTCCACGGACCCGGACCGATCGCCCGAAGGCGCACTTATAAAGCGAATCGAGCTGCCGGATAATGTGCTCGGCCCAGCGCTCAAGAGTCTTCTCATTGACATTAACGAGGACGGAGTACTCGGCGCTGTCGACTTCCGCTCGCTGAGCGTTCGCGAGTTCGGCACTATCTACGAGGGCCTCCTGGAGAGTTCGCTCTCTCTTGCCGAGGAGAACCTCACGGTTGACAAGAATGGAGCGTGGGTACCGGCGAAGCGTGGTGATGAGGTGTGGGCGCGCTCCGGGGAGGTCTACTTCCACACAGCGTCTGGAGAGCGAAAAGCGACCGGTTCCTACTTCACGCCAAAGATAGTCGTGGATCACCTCATAGAGCGGTCGATTGTCCCCGCACTCGGTGTCCATCTACAGAAGATTGCCGATCACCTAAACAACGGTGATGCATCCGCCGCTGCACGTGACTTCTTCGATTTCCGCGCGGCAGACCTCGCGATGGGCTCTGGGCACTTCCTAGTCGCGGCCGTCGACAAGATCGAAGCGCTCATGCGCACTTTCCTTACGGACCATGCAGTTCCAGGCGTTGTCGAGGAGCTGTTAAGGCTCGCGGAGGTCGCACGGAACGCTCTCGGCACCGACGATGTCGCCAAGAGCGAGGTCGACGAGGTGGGCCTTCTGCGTCGGCAAGTCGCGCGCCGCTGCGTCTATGGCCTCGACATCAATCCGATGGCGGTCGAATTGGCTCGCCTCGCCCTGTGGATTCACACGTTCGTGCCCGGCCTCCCTATGAGCAACCTCGACCATGGGTTGGTGAACGCCAATAGCCTTACTGGTATCGGCACAATCGACGAGGCACTCGATGCTCTGCAGCCCGGCCGTAAACCGGGTGAGATCAGCCTCTTCGATGAAATTCTCACCGATCAATTGGCGTCCTCGAAGACCCTGCTTATCGATGTTGCAAGCGCCAGCGAGGCGAACAAGGCAGAGGTGCAAGAGGGCGCGCGGATGCTTGCTAGAGCGCGTGCGTCTGCAGCTACCGCAAACAAGATCTTTGACGCTGCTGTTGCTGCACGGATCGGTTGGATCCAGCCTGGACTAATTGTGGACAAACCGTCCTTGCAATCAGTCCTTGAGCGCCCCGAGACAGCGAAAGCCGCGGAGCAACTCAACCCAGCTCACATGCCGTACCTCTTTCCAGAGGTCTTTCTGCGTGATCGGCCCGGGTTTGATGTAATCCTTGGCAACCCTCCCTGGGAGACCGTCAAGGTCGAGGAACAGAAGTGGTGGGGCCTCAGGATGCCGGGGCTGCGTTCACTGCCGCAGAAGCAGAAACGAGCCGGACTCGTTGCCTTCCAGAAGGCGCGACCGGACCTCGTTGACGAATATGAGGCTGAACGACAGACAGTTGACGCCTACGCCACCGTGCTGCGGACAGGCCCATTTGTTCTTGGGAGCGGGGACATCGACCTTTACCAGGCGTTCGCTTGGCGAAACTGGCAACTACTGCGGCACGCGGGACGAAGTGCGGTCGTGCTCCCAAGAACAGCGCTGTCGGGATCGCCCCTTGAACACTGGCGGCGACTCGTGTTGACCAAAGGCTCCTTCACCGACGTGTGCTTTATCTCGAATACTGGCCGCTGGGCCTTCGACATGGAGCCGCGCTACACGATTGGGCTGACCGTTGTGGAAAAAGGCGGCGACCGATTTGTGCGCTGGTCTGGCCCATTTTCGAGCGAGCAAGAGTTCCGGAACGGTGCGGATACTGTTGCGTCAGTTCCGTGCAATGAGTTTTCCTCTTGGTCGGACTCGGTTTCGTTCCCGTTAATACCCGATGCGAAGTCGGCCAGCATCTTCCGGCAGATGAAGCAGAGCCCGCGATTCGATGATGCCCGTCCGGGCTGGGAGTTTCGTCTCACCAACGAGTTACATTCGACCAACAACCGCGCACTCTATGATTTTGATCTGTCAAAGGGTGCGGGTAAGACACCCGTACTTGCTGGCTCGTCCTTCAATTTGTGGATGCCTGACGCTGGCGACCCGTATGCGTACAGTGTCACTTCGAAGCTGCGTGCGCACCTGAAAAAGAAGCTCGCGGCGCAACTTCGGCAACGCAGGTCCGCGTACTTCGGGATGACTTTCGGCGCGAAAGACCTTCCGATGGATCACGCCAGGATCGTCTTCAGAAAAATCGCGCGTCCAAGTGACAGCCGTACCTCAATCGCATGCCTCATTCCACCAAGGAACTCGATCACCGAGGCTGGGCAGATTGTTGTGACCGTTCAAGGTGATCCGAAGGCGGAGGCATACTTGCTCGGCGTTCTCAGCAGCATTCCATTCGACTGGGCGGCCAGACGGTGGGTCGAGCTTAATTTCAACTTCTACCTGATGAATCCGATGCCCGTGCCCAGATACTCACCCGGTACTCCGCTGACGAAGCGCATGGTAGAGGTCGCTGGAAAGCTCGCCGCCGCTGACGAGCGTTACGCCGACTGGGCGGCCGCGGTTGGCGTTCGGGTCAGCTCAGTGAAATCGGCCGCGGAGAAAGAAAGCTTGATTGCCGAACTCGATGCGCTGGTGAGTCTGCTGTACGGCCTTGAGGAGGATCAGGTCGAGCACATGTTTGCAACTTTCCACCGTGGTTGGAACTACGAGGCCCGGCTCGACGCGGTCATTACTCACTATCGAGAGTGGAAAGGTAAGGCATGACGCAACTGCCCGACTTTGCGACCAATCACGCATCGACCGAAGCGGGACTCACGGTTGCTGACAAAGTCAATGAACTGTTCTGTCTGCTGCGTGAGAACAAGGTGACTGCTCCACCGATTGCTATCGCGACGGCCTACGTCAACCCAGCTGGTTTCGCGCTTCTTGCTGACGAGTTGGAACTAGCACCGCGAGTTCGGTTGTTGCTCGGTGCTGAACCCGAGGAGGAATCGGTCCGAGCGATCACCTCGGGTGACTCCGATCAGGACGCACGACGAGACGCGGCAATCGAACACCACCAGGCCTGGCTGGAAGCGGAGCGGGACACAATGGGCTTTGCTCGTATTCCTACGGCCGAGGCGAAGCGGATGGTCGAGTGGCTGAAAAGCATGGACGTCGAACAAAATCCAAGAGTCGAGGTCCGTCGCTACTCGGGTGGCTTCCTCCACGGGAAGACCTACCTCGTCGAGGACAACGCAACGCAGGCGGCGATCGCGGGGTCGTCGAACATGACCTACGCCGGCCTCGCCCGAAATGCCGAGTTGAATCTCGGCACGGGTGGTGGGACGGGCGCGGCGGGAAAGGTGCGTGAGTGGTTCGAGCACTACTGGTCACAGAGCGACTCGTATGACCTTGCAGAGCTGTATGGCCGTCTGTGGGATCCTCATACGCCGTGGGCGATCTATCTTCGCATGCTTTGGGAACTGTACGGCGAGCATCTCGATTCCGACGAGAACCCTGAACCTCACACGCGCCTTGAGCTGACGCGCTTTCAGGCGGATGGGGTGGTGCGTATGGAGCGCCTTCTCGACGAGCACGGCGGTGTCCTGGTCGCCGATGAGGTGGGATTGGGCAAGACCTACCTTGCCGGCGAGGTCATCTACCGAACGGCAAACATCAATCGGCAACGGGTGCTCATCGTCGCGCCGGCCGCGCTGAAATCGTCGATGTGGGAACCATTCTTGGAATCCTACGACTTCAGCCGCTGGGTGAAGGTTTACTCCTACGAGGAGGTACGCAACCGCCTCGACCCCGACAGGGGACCAGTTGATGCGTTCCTCCAAGAGGTCGCAGACTATTCACTCGTCGTCATCGACGAGGCACACAACCTGCGCAACTCCGGAGCACAGCGTTCAGGTGCCGTGGATCGAGTCATCACGGCCGGCGGGTCCAAACGCGTTGTGCTGCTTACTGCTACGCCGGTCAATAACTCGCTCACCGATCTTGAAACTCTGGTGAAGTACTTCATCCGCGACGACGCCCGCTTTGCGGCGCTGGGAATACCGAGCATCCGCGAGTACATCAAGCAGGCGCAGGCCATGGACCCCGCCAATCTGACACCCGAGCATCTGTTTGACCTGATGGATCAGGTTGCCGTGCGGCGCACCCGAAAGTTCGTCAAGGAGCACTACGCCAACGAGCTGATCCGGGGCGCGGATGGGAAGCTGACAACTCTGAAGTTCCCGCAGCCCAAGGTTCGCCGTATCGACTACGACCTCAACGATGACGGCCTGGCGCTCATTGACGCGATGGTCTACGCGCTCGACGACCCGACCGATCCACACGCCTCACGCGCGTGGGAAGAACGCAGTCGCGATCCGCAGCGGCTGATGCTCGCGCGCTATCTCTCCAGCATGTACACGGTCGACCACGACTTGCAGGAATACCAGATCACAAACGCAGGCCTGCTTCGGTCTGGTCTCCTCAAGCGACTGGAGTCCAGTCCACAGGCGCTCCACGCCTCTCTGGAAAACATGATCGCCTCCCACGAGAGCTTCCTGGAGGCGCTCGGAAAGGGCTTCGTTCTCAAAGGCGAAGCGCTGAGTGAATGGGTCTCCTCCGACTCTGACGACCTCGACGCCTTCGTGGCCGAATTCGACAACGACGAACAGATCGAATCGGTCGACGGCTACCACCTCACCGAACTTCAGGGTGACGTCGAGTCCGACATCGCTCTGCTGTGTGAACTGCGAGATCTCGCCCACCTTGTGATCGAAGGTGTCGAGCCCAAGGTTGAGCAACTCGTCGAGGAACTGACGACGATTGCGGCCGACGCGCAGCGCGTCGACCCGCGCGGTCTCTCGCATGCCGACCGCAGGAAAGTCATCGTCTTCTCGGCCTTCACCGACACGATCATCCCCATCCACGACGCCGTCGTGGAAGCAATCCAATCAGCGCCCGCAGGATCTCCGCTGGCCGACTACCGGGCTCGCATCGCCCCGCCAATCATGGGCTCCTACGCCAAAACCCACGAACGCGGAGCAACCGGCGGCGTCGACCAAGGAGGCCGAGCGTCAACCATCGCCGGCTTCGCACCCGCGACGGCTGGACCTCGAAACGCGAAGGGCGAGCCAGCGGCGAAGGACGAGTTCGACATCCTCTTCACCACCGATGTGCTCTCCGAGGGCGTGAACCTCCAACAAGCCGGGCAGATGATCAACTACGACCTGCCATGGAACCCCATGCGCATCGTGCAGCGACACGGCCGTGTCGACCGCATCGGCTCCAAACACGACTACGTCCACCTCGGGCTCTTCTTCCCGGCCGAACGCCTCGACGCCCTGCTGGACCTAGAGGCACGTCTGGAAGCAAAGCTAGCGCTAGCCGATGCGGCAGTCGGGGCAGGGAACGTACTGCCGGGCCGCGGACCAGGACACGAAGTGAATCTCACCGACGACCAAGTCACCGACGAGTTCGAGAAGCTGCTCGACGCCGGTGGATCGAGTGCCTCACTCTCCGGCGAGGAGTACCGTCGGCGACTGTCCAGTGCGTTCAACATGGACCCGCTGCTGAAAGCCGACATCCTCGGTCTCCCTTACGGTTCGGGAAGCGGATTCGTGAACCCAGTGGTGAACGGCAACGGCTACGTCTTCTGTATCAAGATCGGAAAGAGCCCGAAGCCCTGGTTCAGATACGTGCCGGTCGACGACGACTGGTCGCTCCGCCACAACGAAGACGGCCACCCACTGATCTCTTCGGACACCCTGCTGTCCCTCCGCGTCGCCGATCCACAGAACGCCAGCGCTGATCGATGGCTCCCTGACGAGGTCTACGACCACGCCTTCGACGCGTGGGAGGTCGCCCGCGACAGCGTCTACAACGTCTGGCAGGAGCTAACCGACCCGAACGCGTTCCAACCCGACCTGCCACTGTCCTTCCGGGACGCATACGCACTCGTGTTCAAGAGAGGTGGATACCTGGGCAGGGACGCTCAAATCGCGCTCGCCAATCGCCTACGCAGCGTCCCCTCCGCCAAAGTGTCGCGTCAGGTCCGCGGGGCAATCAACCAAGGTCGCACTGACGAGGAACGCATCAAGCTCATCACCGAGGTGCTCGACGAGGCCGGAATCAGCGCACCACCGCCACGCGAACCCCTCCCCGATGTCGAGAAGCACGAAGTCCGCCTCGTGACCTGGCTCGCCGTGAAAGGCACGCGGGCACTTGAGGAGACAGCACAGTGACCTTCGATCCACGCCACTCCGTCGATCAAAGTCTGCACCACCTCGCGCAGCGACTCGACCCGATCATCGGCACCAAGTTGGCGCCCAGCCTCGGCGGCCTTCCATGGCCGACAGTCCTGAGTGAGCTCGACAAGATGAAGGGCAAACCACCCAAGTCTTACTCTGCAGCCGACCTGCAATCGCAACTCAGAATGATCACAGAACGCCTCGGCAAACTCGGGTTCCCGTTCGATGACTACACACGCGTGGTCACCACTCTCGGCAACGAACTGCGGATTGTCCGAAACCGGTGGGCACACCATGATGACCTGACGACATTGGATGCCTGGCGCGCAAGTGATTTCGCGGTACGACTCCTCGAGCACTTCGGCGACGACCAGGGTGCCGCTGATGCGCGAAAGCTGCGTGACGAAGCCTTCGACGCCTTGGTGGAGGCGAAAGTCATCGCTGAGCACGTCGCACCGACGCTAACGCAACCGTACACCGAGGCGGCGGAGCCCGGTGCCGAAGCTGAGCCGGACTCGGACGTCGTTCGCCCAGACCCTTTCGTGTTGAAGCGCTCCGACTCTGCGAACACCCCAACCATCGGCTCCGGACGGTCGGAGTTCGAACCGTGGACAGTCGTCGTGGTCGGTGATGTCGATGTCCTCGACGCCTTGCCGAAAAAGGTCGCCAAGGAACAGGTCCGTGCTGTCGCAACCGAGATCGCGGAGTTCGAAGGCCCGATACACATCAATCGGCTCGCCCAGCTCACAGCTGCATCCTTTGGAGTCCAACGGCTTTGGCCGGCGCGCGAGAAGAAGCTGGTCTACCAGATCAAGCAGACCGAGCTGGTCATCGATGGCGACAAGTGTGTCTGGCCAACCGATCTCGATCCAGCAACATGGACAGAGTTCCGGCCCAACGACAGCACTGTCGACCGCCCCTTCACTGAGATCAGCCCAGCTGAGATTGCCAACGCAATGCGCTTGCTTCGAGCCGACAACCCGGGGATCAGCGACGCCGACCTCGACGCTGCGACCCTCCGAACCTTTGGACGTAAGCGCAAGACGAAGCAGTTCGCTGCACAACTTGAACGGGCGCGACATCTCGTTGATCAGTACCTGACTTTTATCAATTAGTGCGTAGGTTCTCGGATGGCCTGGAGTGCTTCGTTGAGGTCGTCGGGGATGGGGTCGGCGGCGGTGATGGTGTGCTCGCCGGCTTGGACGGTGATGGTGCGGTAGCGGCGGGCTGTGGTGACGAACTTCTTGATCGACCAGCCGGTGCGGGCTTCGATGATGCGGGTGACGGCGAGGGCGGCGAACACGACTGCGAGGTGTGCGCGGATCGAGTCCTCTTTGCGATGGAAGATCGGGCGCGCGGCCAGGTCGGATTTCGACATCCGGAAGCTCTTTTCGATCCGCCACAGCTCATGGTAGGTGCCGATCACGAAATCGCTTGTGGGCGAGTCGATATTGGTGGCATACGCCTTCCATCCGGCCAGAGTTCGGGCTTTGGTCTCCAAGTCGCGGTTCACGCTCTTGGCCGCGCCCTTGAGTGTGACGAACCGGTTGCGTTTGATTTGACCGGGACCTTGCCCTCGACTGCCTTCTGCGCCTTGGCGATCTGCTCGTCGATACCGCGCAGTGACCGGCGCGCCCGGTCGGCCTTGTACTGGTAGTAGACCACCTGGTTACGGCGGTGGCGCGTCTTGGATGTCGCCGGCCACGGCTGGGTCAACACCGCCCGTCGGGTATCTCACGACCGGGATTGTCGTTGTGCCACTTACTGATCACGTACGGCACGGTCGGGATCTTCTCACCGAGGATGAACGACGGGCCGGCTTCTTCGATCGCTGCTTTATTGTCCGCGGAGATCATGCCGGCATCCGCGACGACAGTCACGTTGGTGAGCCGGTGGGCGGTCATGAACGCCCGCAACGTCGGCATCAGCGTCAACGTTTCTGCTTTATTGCCCTCGAAAGCCTCCACCATCAGCGGAAACCCGGACGCATCGGTCAACAACCCGACAGTGATCTGTGGTTCAAGGCGGCGTTCTTTGGAGAATCCGGGCTCGCGGAAGCCGTCGGCCTTGTCGGTCTCGAAGTAGAGCGTTGTCACGTCGTACAACACGAGGGTGGCCGAGTCCAGGCCGGCATACGCCGCGCACGCCGCAGCCAGTTTCTGCCGCCACACCGGCTCAGCAAACATCGGCAGCCGCCGGTTGAGCGTGGGATACGACATCGGCGTCAGCCCGGCCTCGGTGAGCACGCGTAGCGAGTCGAGCTTGCTGGTCGGCTCCAGGATTCGGGCGATCACCAACTCCTCAAACACCTGGTCAGAGCCGGTAGCGCGGGCGAAACCGAGTTCGCGATACACCCCCGACAGCGCCTCGCACAGGTGCGCCATCTTCGACGACGTGATCGGCAACGGCCCACCCGACACCCCGGCCGACCCGAATCCCAGATCCAGCTCACCCTGATCGCCAAGGATGCGCTGAGCCGCAACAGCTTTCAATGCCTCGATCGCAGCCTTGTCGTGCGCCGAACCCAGATGCTCAATCGAGCGTGACCCACGTCGCGAGGAATGCACGATCTGGACCGCCGTCGCTCCCGACGCCGTCTTCACCGTCCGCACATACGCCACACCCGTAGCCTACGAACGCCGAATTAGTGCGCAAATCCCAGCCCACACCAACCCATCAACCCAGGTCAGCGCGATCCCGACCACTAATGTCCGATTCGGTGATAAAAGTCAGGACGACACGGAAGACGAATTGGGGCCGCCGCAACACCCACGGTCGGGCAGTTCATCGCAGCATCACTCAGACGGCAGGCCACGCGGGCGACACCGCGAACATCTACCGCCAACTCCGCTGGAACTGCCATACGCCATGTCAGATCGTTGGGCTGACATGCCCATCTTTTTCGCTGCGGCCGTCGGGATCTCCAACGCGAACGGCGGCGTGACACAGGGCCGCAAGAACTGAAACGATGCGATGAATCGGAAAATCATCCGGTCCGGCTTGATGCCCGGGATACCGCGAGCATCAGCATGTAGTGCCACACGGTCCCGGAACGTTGCCTTTTGACCGCGCACCGTGCCTCCCGTTCTTACTCCAGATCGAGTCCGAGGTACGAAGAGGTACGTACCCGGAACGTACCTCGTAACCGGATGAACGGTTTAGTGTCGTCTGACGGTAAGCGGCGGAGAGATATCGGCTGGACAACAAGGCAGGACCCGGCGATGACCGCCGGGCCCCGCCTTTCTGGGACGCACGTCTACCGTGTCGGGCCAACTACAAGGCGAGGTCGGCGTCAAGAACACCGAATGAAACCTCCGCCGCGTGTGCTATCGATCGATGACTGTGGTCCAGTCTGGGTCCTCGGTGTTTACACCGGGTTGTTCGATTCCGCCCAGTGACCAGCAAGCGATGTCCGGGTGGTGAGGGTTCTTCAGCTTGTTCGGAATGTAGACGTAGAAGTACGGGTCATCCCCAGGCGCTAGACGCAATTTGAAGCCCTCGGCGGTACCACTGTTCAGAGCCTCACGGGCTTCTTCGGCGTTGATCGCCCGTGCTTTGGGGTGGTGGACAGCGATGGTGCCCAGAGGAAGCTCCCGTTCACCGAGTTCGAGGTGAAAGTCTTTGACGAAGTACGTGACGGGGCCGCCGGCGTCGAGGATTCGCTCGAGTTCAGGTGATGTTGTGCCGGTGAGAATTACGGTTCCGGTCGCGACAAGTGGCGAGGCAATTAGATACCCATCGATCATGCAGCGCGCCACGCGAAGGTTGACACGATCCCAAGTCGATACCTCGGCAGGTAGCGCGAAGTAGCTGGAGCAGTATGGTTGGACGGCCTCCAGGTCGACTGCGATACCGACGATCGCGCCAAGCTCGTCGATGTTGTTGAACTCGAGTCGATCCAGGCCGAGTATGCCAGCGCGCTGTCCCTCCAGGTAGAACTCGCACGTGGACGTGGAGTGAAGGTTGACGAGCAGATCGACTAGCTGAATTACCTGGCGTGGCTGGATGTTTCGCATGTTATAAGTCATGTGAAGCGCTCCGGTGTCGCCGGCTTTGTCTGGTTGGTCGATCTCGATGACGGCGTGATCGTAGAACTCGATCGTGATCGCCCAGCCCTGTGTTCCGTGGTTGACGTAGGTCACTGTGCCCTCGTGGGCTGATTGCAGCGCGCCGTTCTCATCCACGAAGCGCAACTCGGCTGCCCTCCCTTCAGCGTTCGGCAGCGATTCGGTAGTGATACGTAGTTCGCCGGTGGCGTCGTGAGTCGCGAAAGCCGCTGGGCCAGTGATGGACACGTTTGACAGCGCTTCGGGTGGGAGCACAATCGTTCCACCAGAACCGTACTGGATTGACCGCTCGAACTGCCGACGCAGTTCGGCATGTTCGGGACCGAACCGTGTCGCGAAACTCAGCGAGATCGGACTGTCCCGCCAAGCGTTTGGCGTCTTGGGGTAGGCCGACAGCTCGACCATGCCGCCGACCCGTGCAAAGTTCACGCCCCAATGCAAGTCCATGGCATCGCCGCGACCTCCCAGAGCCGCGATTCGCTCTGTGAGAGAGCGTGTCCCGCCGGCAAGTGACTCGGTCTCTTTGCCATACAAGAGGATGTCGTTCTTGAGTTGATCGGTGGCTAGGTACTGGTGCACATCGGGGTACTGAGCGATCAGATCGTCGAGTTCCAGGCGGTCGGCAATTCTTACGCGAGGAGTGTCGTCGCGTTCGAGTGACTGGACGTACTTGCGTTCTCCTGGTGTGAGTTTGGTCGGAACGACGAGGATCCACTCGAACGGCAACGGACTGAGCTTGCACGCGCGGTCAAACGACTTCTTGATCTGCTTCTGTCTAGATGTCTTTCTATCCCCGCTGAAGCCATCGGCGAAGTACTTGATCTGATAGACACGGCGGCGATCACCTTGTGCAACATCGATGTCCACTCCTTGATCGCCGCCTCGACCGTCGGGACTAACGACTTCAGCGATTCCTGACCACTGACGCCTGACGAGCGCTTCTACAATCCGTTCGAACTCGTCCTTGCCAAGTCCGGGCCAATCGACAGGTGTCAACGGACGGCCCCTCCTGCTTGCTCGCCAGCCGGTCGGTTTGGCTCACCGCCATACCTGGTGAGATGCCAACTCGCATGCGCGCGTTGTTGACGTAGCTCGGTAGCGGCAGTGCTCCATGTCGAGACCTCCAACAGAGCCGCTTCGATGAACTCAAGTTCCCGGATCAGGGCGACGCGATTCGCGGAATATGCTGTGGCACAGGCTTTTGAACAGAAGAGCGGCCGTCTTCCCTTGTTCTTGATGGGATACGAACACGGATTTGTGCATCCCGGATTCAGGCAGATGGCAACCGGTGGATAGAGAGTCCGGTGAGACAGGAGATCGTCGACCGATTTCGGGGTCGTCAGCGAGCGGATACTCATGGTGCGTTGGTCTACCAGGACGCACCGACAGGACGGCACGCCAAAGGCGGACCATCCTCCTCAAACAATGTGGGCTTCGACGTATGCACCAATCTTAGGCGGTGATTAGGGCATGCACTGAGCGGTTGACCTGCGACACGCCGACAGATGGCAGCGGTGCAAATGAGGGAGTCTCTCGTACTGTTCGTGGTGTGCCCGCTCATCGAGGGCGGAGGCAAGCGCTGCTACGAACAGCGCCCGCCCCCTTACGGGCACCCGAACGGCTAGGGAAGGGGCCCGTCGTGGCTCATGGTAGTGCCTGTTGGTTGCGCTCCCGTCGTGTGACGGTGTTGCAGCAGGCCGACGTGTGGTGCCGCCCCCACTCGGGTCTACCACCACCAATGTGAGTGCTGTGCTGCGGTGGAAACGCTGCGGGACAGCGTTGCAAAATCTCGGCGTGCGTCGCCGGGAGTGCCGTGGGAGGGCCGGAATAGGCCCCGACCCCCCACGGGCGGCAGATGCCGCGTCCAAAACTCACAAGTTCTCAGCTAGCTAGGAGATTCTGGCATGTTCATTTCACCGTGCCCGCGGCACGAAATCAAGCGCACCCGCCTCATGTTTTGGGGGTGTTGGTGATGGCACGCGGCAAGGGTGGCCCGACGCCGCAACCCCAGCCGAACGATCGCGGCGGCAAGCGCGCCACAGATCGTAGAGTTCGCCACGACAAATCCGAAGTTGTTGTCGGAACAATCTCCACCGATGGTCTCGATGTAGATCGTCTGAATCGGTTGCGCGGCATGGGTATTAAGGTGCGACAAGCTACTGTCGGGGAGTCGGTGCGGGAGGCCGCGGCGCGCGTGCAGGCATCAGTCCCGTTTCGCTCGGAGATCGTCGACCGGGACGCGTTCGGCGCAATCGTGCACCTGTTGGTCGCCTACTACCACGACACTGGCCGGGTCGATCCGCTGCG
Organism: Gordonia bronchialis DSM 43247; assembly: GCF_000024785.1. Classification (NCBI taxonomy): domain Bacteria; kingdom Bacillati; phylum Actinomycetota; class Actinomycetes; order Mycobacteriales; family Gordoniaceae; genus Gordonia; species Gordonia bronchialis. Next base: position 49,802 of record NC_013441.1, read on the forward strand.
GGCACTGCGCCGCAGCAACGTCGACGCGTACTTGATGTCACGCAACCGACCTGCCCGCCGGACCCTGCGATACCTGCTCTACACCGCTGGCCGCGTCTGGTACCCGCATGAGTACCCACCGGCATTCACTTTGGACGCTCCGCGCCAGATACGCACCGCGCCGGCCACCGACGAGGAGATCGACGCGCTGTACCGCGTCGCATTGACCCTCGGTGAGAAGTGGGAGCCGGCGCTGACGGTGCTCGTGGACCTCATGTACGGGGTTGGTGCCCGCCCAGAGGAGCTCAAGCATCTGCGGCGCGAGCACATTCGGGTAGAGCGGCATCACGGGGAGCGGTGGGTGGTGGTCACCTTGCAAACCGGCTCTTCCTGATTGACGGTGCGTGGAACAGGTTCTTGCGACCACAAGATGTAGGGGTGAGCAAGATCGCGGGGTGATGGGCGGTGTCGCTGGAGGTGTAGGCGGGTCCTGCGGTGTGAGGATGAAAGCTCTCACACCATCAGCCCGACACCGACAGGACCCATGTTGCAGCGTAGCGCTATTGCCGACACCATTTGCCGCACCATCGAGCTCGGGGTGACGATCACCGGTGCCGCCCTCGACGGCGAGGACCGCACCCACGTGTTCTGCGAGGTCCTGGAACCGAAGAACACATGTCCCGGATGCGGGCTGCCGGGTCGGCTGCGTGACCACATCGATCGTGAGGTCGCTGATCTGCCGATCGTGGGGCATCCGACTCGGCTGCATATCTCGGTGCCGCGCTATCTGTGCGACAACCCGGACTGTCCCACCACGATCTTTCGTGCCGACATCTCGACGATCGTGGCGCCGCGGGCACAGGTCACCCGGCGCACCACGACCTGGATTCTGCGGGCGATGATCGTCGACAAGATGTCGGTGACAGCGGTCGCCGCTGCGATCGGGATGAGTTGGAACACCGTGAACAACCTTGCGTTGGACGCGGCCCGCTCGTTGGCGTCCGCACCGGCCCGCCTGGACGGTGTGCGAGTCCTTGGGGTGGATGAGCACAAGTGGAAACACGTTCGCGGCAAGGGGGATTCGAGTTTCGTGACCGTGCTCGTCGACCTGACACCGATCGTCGATGGTACCGGGCCGGCACGTTTGTTGGACATGGTCGCCGGCCGTTCCAAGGCGGCGTTGAAGGATTGGCTGACCGCGCGCGATCCTGCGTTTCGTGACCGAATCAAGGTGGTGACGATGGACGGCTTCTCCGGGTATCGCACCGCGACCGCTGAAACCCTGGACAAGGCGCGTGCGGTGATGGATCCGTTTCATGTCGTGCACTTGGCCGCCGACAAGCTCACGGTGTGTCGTCAACGCGTACAACAGGATACGTGCGGACACCGCGGCCGTAGCGGGGACCCGCTCTACGGCATCCGCCGCCCTCTGCTCACCCGAATCGGCTTGTTGACCGACAAGCAGAAGACCCGCATCACCAACGGCCTCCAAGCGCGTGAGGAACATCTGGCGGTCGCGGTCACCTACGCCGTCTATCAGGACCTGATCGACGCCTACGACCAGCCGCACAAGCGAGACGGGAAGATCGCGATGTACAAGCTGCTCAAACGCATCCACACCGGCGTGCCAAAAGAACTCGCCGAACTCGCCCAACTCGGCCGCTCGCTGTGGGCTCGACGGACCGAGATCCTGGCCTACTTCGACACCGGCGCCTCCAACGGGCCCGTCGAAGCGATCAACGGCCGCCTGGAACACCTACGCGGGATCGCGCTCGGCTTCCGCAACCTCAACCACTACATCTTGCGGTCACTCATCCACTCCGGCGGCCTGGCAGAACACCTACACGCACTCTGAATCAGGAAGAGCCTGCAAACCCCGAAGACAGCGCCACGAGACGTGCCGGTCCTTGACGAGCAGATCGGGAGAGAATTGGAGTACTACGCCGCGAATGCACGCCACGACCTCCTCCTGGCATTCGGCTCGGCCCCTACCGTCGAAAGGAACGGCATCAACCGGGTCAACGATCGGCTTGCTGAACGTGGCCAGCCCGAACGACTCAACGCGCAGGCGCTGCGCCATGCGTGGATACAAGAAATCGTGCAGTTGGTGCCCGTCAGCGAGTTCTGCTACCTCGCCGGGGTCACAAGCCTGCACCACATGAGCGACCTGGATGTGGTTGCCGACGCGACGGGCGACATCAACGAGATCACCGCTCACTTCCTGGAGGACGGGCAATGAGTATTCATCCCAGCATCAACCACTCTGAAGTCCACACCAGCGACAGGATCTTCACTCAAGCAGTGGTCGTCGTGAACCGCTCCGGTGCCGCAGCGATGATCGAGGCGTGGCGAGCCGAGAGCGTGGCCGCACCCCGCGGACCGTTCCGAGGGGCCCTGTCCTACACAGTCGAAAGCGTCCTCGTCGCCCTTGCCTGCGTGCTGCTCAGACGAGCCGAACCTACGGTCCGCACGATTTTCCGCACCCTGCTCGACTTCACCCCTGACCAGCTTGCCCAGCTCGACATCGCCGACGCCGATCTCACCGCCATCAGGTCCGATGCTGACCGAGCCTTGAAAAGCTTCAGGAACCGGCTTGATCGAACACTGGCCTGCCTGGACTCGGCACGCGATCAGCCCGCAGTACGAATTCCCGTCGCCCAGCACAAGGCGATCATCCGAGCCCGAACCCCTGAGCAACAAGAAGCATACGCGATAGCGGCGCAACGACTCTCGACTGTCGTCAATCGCATTCTGGCCGGCTCGATTCCCACCGAATACCAACAAAGCGGCCGCGGCGATGTCGTCGTCGACGAGACCATCATCGACACGTCAGATGGGACCTACGACCTTGGCGTCACCGACGACCGCAACCGGTCGGCCATCTACTTCGGTGGCTACTACCGAAGGGACTATCGCAATCGCGTCGACGCCGAGGGGAATCCGCTGACGAAGAAACGGGCGTGGGGAATCGGTGTCACGGCGGTCAGCAGTGTCGGGCCGCCCGATGCCTTGCATAACCGGCCGATCCTGTTCACCGGCATAGCTATTCACCCACCGACGTCGGGATCACTCGAAGGGCTCGACGAAGCCATCGAGCATCATCAACGCAACGGGTTCGACAGTCGATCCGCAAGCCGAACCGCCAGATGGCCGCTGATCACCTTCGACATGGGCTATTTGAAAGACGGCCTCGATCGATGGCAATTTGATCGCAAATATGCTGGCGTCTTCCGCTATCCCGACCACTGGCGACGCGACTTCGAGAGCGTTCCCGCCCAGCCCGGCGGCGCCAAACCGGGACCCGTCCAACTTTCGGGTGCTTGGTACTGCCCGACAGCTGCCGGCATCTCCCTGGGCAAGAACTACGTCAAGCCCTTGCGCGACGTGCTCAATAAGGACGAATGGGAAGCTCGCGAACGCCGACTTCGTCAGCTCCTGCCACGGCTGATGGGGGTCGACAGACGACTGCTTGAACGCAATACTCGACCAGGCCGCCCCGCCGAAGGTACTCAGCCTGCTAAATCCGTCAAGCTGGTGCTGACCTGCCCGGCAAGCATCGGCAACGTGAGATGCGCGAGGTGGCACAACGCCGAGACCGAGGACCGGCTCGACCTGCCCTACATCGAACCCGAGCCCGACATGCCGTACTTCCCGTGTTGCACACAGCGCAGCGTCACAATCACGCTGACCGACGACCAACGAAAGCGTCAACAGCTCAGTCAGTGGGCACCCGGATCCAACGACCACGCGATCTACCACGAGGCTGCCCGCGCGCTCACCGAGCAACGCTTCAATCTGATCAAATCGCGGACAGTCGCCGGCCTGGTCCATCTCAAGTACGGGCCGCGCCGCGAACCGCTGGTCAAGCTCATCATCGCGATGGCGTTCGCCGTCGTGAACGTTCGCGAGATCGAGCGATTCGAATCGTCAAACCGTGACCTCCCCGAATCAATCGCCGCGAAATGGCGCCGACTCGAAGCGGACCTCGGACAGCCGCCGATCCGAATGCCCAACCGCACATGACCCCTTAACTCAACAACTGCAAACCTGACGAGGGCGGCCCCGAAGCCTGGGCCGCCCTCAGTCGCGCTTCGGCTCGGAAACCAATCGAAGATTAACCGCCCATCCAGACGCCGGAACTCTGTGAGCGGCTCTGCGCTGGGCAAGCCGCAGTGCAGATTCCATGACCCCACCCCGGGCCATCTACGCGACGACCAATCCAGGGCCCGCGGCCAGCACGCAAGGATCGAGTGGCCAACGGCCGAAACTCGTCGGAGATTCGGCATAAACTAGTCGGATATCAGTCCACGAAACATCACGGCTGCAGGCAAGATAAACCGCTCACCACGAGTGGTTCAGCTCAGGTCGCAGATATGCTGCCTGAGCTTTGTTCTTTTCCTCACGTTTCCGCCCGCGGTTCGCCCGCTCAAGCGTTGAACGTTGTAGCTACCGCGCGCTCCGGCGCGCAGCAATCACTCTGTCGCGCACCTCATTCGGCCAGATGTTGCGTGTCGGCACCACTGTGTCGAGCGCCGACAGCCGGGCTGCGTAGCGATGCAGAGAGCGCCGATCGTCCTCCGACACGCTGATGCCCAGATGCTCGGCGGCCACCGGATGCTGGATCGCGCGAACGGCTGCGGTGGGGAGCTTCTTGAAGAGCCAGTAGTCGGGTCGGAGGAGTTGATCGCGATACCAGGCCAGACCAGGGTCGGGATCGAGTTCGGTGGCCAGTGCGTGCGCGAAGTACTCATCGAATTCGACGACGGTCGTTGGCATCACGCGCGATGAGATGCCGAAGCGGCGATACCACTCACAGGTCTCGGCGTAGAGCTGTTCGCGCATCGGCTCGGTGAGGCCACCGAAGAAGACGTCCACGCACATGAACAATGCATCGACGTAGGTGGCGTGCTCGAAGAAGAACACGTCGGGATTGAGCGCGTGGTAGCGCCGACCGTCGGGCCGGTGGCCGTGAAACTCGTCGTGGCTGTAGCGGATCATCCGCACCTCGTCGAAGTCCGCGTCGTACGCCGAACGCACGATGCATGGCGCCGTGCGTTGCTTGTGCACAAAGACGCGACGCTTGACCAACGAGAACTCGTGGGTCGCGGCGGCGATCGACGGATGCAGCATCTGCAGCGTGACGGCCCGGCAGATCGACATGATGAACCGGCGATCGCCCAGATAGCGCCATAGCAGCGAGTTCTCGTCGAGCGTCACTCCGGCGTTGTTGATGGCCATCGTTGGCACCCCCGCCCGTCCAGTATCTGATCACAAGTGTAGTCAGACGTGGCACGTCCCGCGATCGGGTACGGGTGCTCACCGTACGTCGAGTGCCCGCTGCATCACGACGCCGAATCGGCGACCTCTTCTTTGGCATGACCCCGGCGTTTCGGGATGAAGTGCATGACCACCACGATGATCGCGCCGATCACCAATCCGACGAGCGCCGACACGACCGTCCCGGACGTCCATGCCAACACGCCGCCGAACCCGTGGGCGAGCTCCTCGAACCAGTGCTCGACGTCGTGCAGACGATCGGCCGGCCAATGGAATCCGGCCTCACCGACGTTGACGATCAGAATGTGACCGCCGACCCACAACATCGCGGCGATACCGACGACGGTGAGCGTGGACATCACCTTGGGCATCGCCCGGACCAGGCCACGTCCGATGCGCTGACTGGCCGTCGACTCGCGCTGCGCCAGCGACAGCCCGACGTCGTCCATCTTCACGATCACCCCGACCACGCCGTAGACGAGGACCGTGATGAGGACGGCCACGACGATGAGCACTGCCAGCCGCGTGAAGAACGGCTCGGACTCGACCGACGACAACGAGATCACCATGATCTCCGCCGACAGGATCAGGTCGGTGCGAATCGCGCCGTTGACCATCGACTTCTCGAACTCCGGACCCTTCTCTGCGGCCGGCACGTCGTCGACGTGGTCGCCGGAGTGCCCACCACCGAAGGCCTCGTACACCTTCTCGGCGCCCTCGTAGCACAGGAACAGGCCCCCGGCGATCAGGAGATACGGCAGCGCTTGCGGAAGGAACTGACTCAGGATCATCGCGACCGGCAGAATGATCAGCAGCTTGTTGCGGATCGAACCGACGGCGATCTTGCGGACGATCGGCAGTTCCCGATCAGGGGTGAAGCCATGAACGTATCGGGGTGTCACGGCGGTGTCATCGACAACGACGCCCGCGGCTTTGACACTGGCCTTTCCGGCTGCCGCGCCGATGTCGTCGATCGACGCCGCGGCCACCTTGGTCAGAGCCGCGATGTCGTCGAGCAGGGCGACGAGGCCACCAGCCACAGGAACCTCCAGAAGACGAAGCACAGGTCAGCAACAGTATGCCGACTGGGCTCCTGCGTGGCTGACCTCACCTCCACCCGGCCACGGTGGATCTGCATGCGAGTGGTGGTCGGGCGGGTCAGGACGGTGCCGCGGAGCTACTCCGGTCGATCTCGATGTCGCCTTCCTTCTGCGCTGTGGATGGCCCGGAGAGCACTGGCTGATCGGCGTAGACGAGCTTCACGAACTCGACCCGATTGCGGACCCGGGTGATGGTGAAGATCCGGCTCACATACTTCTTCACCGTGTCGAGTTCGAGACTCAGCGTCGCGGCTATCTCGTCGGTGGCGAGTCCCAGATGTACGGCGGCGCTGCGTAGTCGCCGACGGTAGAGGAACACTTCAAGGTATTCGATTGCGGTGGAGGGCAATTGGCGCAGCAAGGTGTGGGAGATCGCCGGTGCAGCGCGTCGAAGGATTGCGGTGACGCGAACATGTCGGTGGGTACCGGCCGGTCTGGTACTCGTCGATGATCGGGGTGATGCGTCCGGTGGTGACCGGGTCGGGGTCGGCGAAGGCCCCACAGAACGTGGGTCCGGTCAGGAATGTGGTGTTCGCAAACCTGTAGTGCTCGTGCAGCGCGTCCATCAGCGTGTGCTTGAACTCGCTCAGCGTCGGCGCCGCCGCACACGACACCACCGTCGATCGCTCTCAGTGGTGTCTCGCCGGCCCCTTCCACGTCGCCGAGACGGAGGAGCAGGCCCGTAAGCAGGTCGAATACGGCATTGAGGAGTGGTTCGACTACTTCCAGTACGTGGCCGGCGCAACTCGACCGGCGTTTGGGTCATCATGCCGTGTGGATCGTCATGGAGGTCCCACCCCTGTCGAGCGACGGGTTGCACTGGTGATGAGGGTACCGCCGCGGGAATGCAAGCACTGGGTGCTGCGCGAACTCGTCGCGCGTCTTGCCCAATCGGTGCCGATGGAGTATCAAAATGAGAACACGTTCTAGTTCCTCGGAGCTCGTGAAGGAGCCCCCATGCACACACCGATCTGCGACGACCTCGGCATCGAGTTCCCCATCTTCGCCTTCACCCACTGCCGCGACGTGGTGGTGGCCGTCAGCAAGGCCGGCGGCTTCGGGGTACTCGGTGCGGTGGGCTTCACGCCCGAGCAACTCGAGATCGAGCTCAACTGGATCGACGAGCACATCGGCGATCACCCGTACGGCGTCGACATCGTCATCCCCAACAAGTACGAGGGCATGGACGCCGACATGTCGGCGGAAGACCTCACCAAGATGCTGCAGTCGATGGTGCCGGCCGAGACCCTCGACTTCGGCCGCAAGTTGCTGCTCGACCATGGCGTGCCGCTCAACGAGGACGACGACAACTCGCTGCAGCTGCTCGGCTGGACCGAGGCCACGGCCACCCCGCAGGTGGAGATCGCGTTGCAGCATCCCAAGGTCAGTCTGATCGCCAACGCGTTGGGTACGCCGCCGGCGGACATGATCGAGCATATCCACGCTGCGGGCCGAAAAGTGGCTGCGCTCTGCGGATCTCCCAAGCAAGCCCGCAAGCACGCGGATGCCGGTGTGGACATCATCATCGCCCAAGGTGGCGAAGGCGGCGGGCACTGTGGTGAGGTCGGTTCGATCGTACTGTGGCCGCAGGTCGTGAAAGAGGTTGCGCCGGTGCCGGTTCTCGCGGCCGGTGGTATCGGCAGCGGCCAGCAGATCGCTGCCGCCCTGGCGCTCGGCGCGCAGGGTGCCTGGAGCGGATCTCAGTGGCTGATGGTCGAAGAGGCCGAGAACACGCCCGTCCAGCAGGCCACCTACATCAAGGCCGGCAGCCGCGACACCGTGCGCAGCCGCTCCTTCACCGGCAAGCCGTGCCGCATGCTCCGCAACGACTGGACCGAGGCGTGGGAAGATCCCAACAACCCCGATCCGTTGGGAATGCCGTTGCAGTACATGGTGTCCGGCATGGCGGTGGCGGCCACCCACAAGCATCCCGACGAGAGCATCGACGTGGCGTTCAACCCCGTCGGCCAGGTGGTGGGGCAGTTCGAGAAGGTGGAGAAGACGGCCGCGGTCATCGAGCGGTGGGTCGGCGAATACATCGAGGCGACGGGGACTCTGGAGAATCTGGCCAAAGAATCGGTGTAGCCGGACGCGGCCGGTAGCGGCCTTTCCCCTCGTTGGTGAGATGGCGGTGTCGGCGCGCACGGGGGCGGCGGGTCGGCCAGCAGAAGGGGAGACGGTTCATCCAGTGCCGGGTGGGCTGTTGGCGGTCTCACAGCAGCAACACCCACACGAACCGCAGCACGATGATCGTGAAACCCAGCACGGCGGTGACCGCGAGCCAGCGTCGGGCGAGCCGTTCTCGGGTGTCGCGATCGCGGTCGGGGTGTTCGCGAAGGTAGAGGTAGGCGGCGGTGAGCGCACAGGCCGACGCGGCCACGCCGAGCGCGATCATGACGATCAGCAGGACCAGATTCGTTGTGCCGCCAAACACTTCAGTCGGTGAGGGCCGCGAGGATCGCGCCGATGTAGGCGTCGGACCGGTCCGATCCGATGATGCCGGATCCCATCCTGTTCATCACGTAGGAGATCGTGAGCCGCTTGTCGGGGAACATGGCGGTGACCGATCCGCCCCAGCCACCCCAGAAGCAGATCCGCTCGTCGGGCAGCGACGGCACGGTCTGTGGTTCGGGCAGTCCGAAGCCGATTCCGAAGCGCAGTGGCACACCCAGCACGAGGTCGACCCCGCGGGCCTGCTCGTCGAAGATGTGCTCGATCGTTTTCTCCGACAACAGCTTCACGCCACCCACGGTGCCGCCGAGGGAGATCGCCGACAGCGTGCGCGCCAGGGCGCGGGCATTGGTGTGGCCGTTGAGGGCGCCCATGTCGGCGCGACGCCACTCGATGGTGTTGGCGGCCTTGGCGTCGGTGACCGGTCCGGTGAAGGTGCGGACGGCCAGCGGAGCCGGGGAGGTTGACGAGCGGTCGATCTCGGGCGGCGGTGGCGGCGGGACGATCTCGGCGACCCGGTCGTCGTCGTCGGGTGTGGCGCCGATCTGTAGGTCGACGCCCAGCGGTGCGGCGATCTCCTCGGCGACGAACTGCTTGAGATGCTTGCCGGTCACCCGGCGCACGATCTCGCCGAGCAGATGGCCCTGACTGGCCGCGTGATAGCCCGACGCCGTGCCCGGTTCCCACCAGGGTGCCTGCCCGGCCAGCCGCTCCACCGCGAAGTCCCAGTTGTAGAGATCGGTCGGGGCGAACGGCTTGTCCCAGCCGGACACCCCGGAGGTGTGCGCCATGATGTGGCGAACCTCGATGGACTCCTTGCCGTTCTGCGCGAACTCCGGCCAGTACGTCGCGACCGGTGCGTAGAGATCCACCAGCCCCCGATCGACCAGCATCAGTACGGCGAGCGCGGTGACCTCCTTGGTGGTCGACCAGACGTTGACGATGGTGTCGCGTTCCCACGGCAGGGTGCGCGCGGCGTCGCGGTGTCCACCCCACAGGTCGAGCACCGATTCACCGTCGAGGTCGACGGCGATGGCCGCACCGAGTTCCGTTCCGGATGCGAGCTGTTCGGCGAACACCTCCCGGACCGCAGAGAACCGGGGATCGGCCTCACCCTGTACAGCGTCGTCGCTCATCGTCCAACTCCTCATCGTGCAGCTGCTCACCGTCGCCACCCCTCCCGCCGATCGTATGCGGCGACGACACCCGATCCGGCCGCTATCGCGTGGTACAAACGCAACTGATGAATCGACGCCATCTGCTCCGCTCGGTCATGACACTGCTCGTGATCGGACTGATGGCTGTCGGATGCGGCACAGACACCCCGTCATCCGGTGCGCCGTCCGTCTCGCCCTCGGTGTCGCCCAAGCTGTCACCTCCGGGTGATGTCGCACCGAGCAGGCCCACGCCGGTATCCGTCCCGCCGGTGTCGGCGGCGGCGCGCGCCGTCGGATTCATCGACGTTCGTACCGTGGTGCCGGACGCGATCGTCGACCTGCGGTACGCGACGCCGCACAACTTCACCGGTGTCACGCTGTACCCGCGCGGTGCGCGCTGCCTCGTCCACTCGTCGATGGGTGCCGGGCTGAAGACGGCCGCTCAGGTGTTGCGCCGCGGCGGCGAGGTTCTGGTGTTCTGGGATTGCTACCGGCCGCATTCGGTGCAGCAGACGATGTATGAGAAGGTCTCCAACCCGGCGTGGGTCGCCGCCCCCGGCCCGTACTCGCGCAGCCACGAATCGGGCCGCTCGGTGGACGTCACCATCGCGTCGCATCGCGCGAACTGCCGGGCGGCCCGTCGAATCGCCGAGGACTGTCTTGCCGAGATGGGCACCGGCTTCGACTCCTTCACCCCGGCCGCCATGGCGTACGCCACCGACGGTGTTTCCGCAGCGGCACAACGCAATCGCGCACGGCTGCGCAATGCGATGTCGGCGGGCGGCCTCGCGGTCTACTCCGGTGAGTGGTGGCACTTCGACGGCGCGGGCGCCGACGTCCGGCGCCCCATCATCGACGTCGCCCCGTACTGAATCTGCCCCGTACTGAATCGGGTTGGCCGACCTCACTGCCGCCGCAGCGTCGACGTGATCACCAGGGTGCGGCTCTGGGACTGCGAGTAGTAGCTCGAGTAGAAGGACAGTTCGTCGTCGGAGACCGGGGTGAGGGTGATCTGCGAGGTCACGCAGGTGCCGCTGGTGATGGTCTCGGTGAGGAGCAGCGTCTGGCCCTGCCGGGAATCCTCCGACCAGTCTCCGGCACAACCGATTTGCGGATACTCGACGGTCGCGGCCAATGGGTACTCCGAGGAGATGGTGGCGACGACGTCGAATCCGGTCTGATCGCCGGCGGCCGGCCCGCGCCAGGTGCCGGTCAGTTGGGTGACCGGTTCGGTCGTCGTCTCCGCGGTGGTCTCTTGCGTCGTGTCTGTGGCACTGGATTCGGTGGCGTTCGTCTCGGTCGTCGATGCCCCGGCGGTGGTCGTCGAGTCAGAACCCGACCTCAGTACCACCGCGACCACGGCGACCACCGCGATGAGCACCACGGCGGTGACACCGGCGATGATCCACGGCACCGGTGAGCGTCGACGAGGCACCGGGCCCGGACCAGATGGACTGGGCGGAAAGCGATTCGGGCCGGAGGCGCCCGGCGGCGGCCCAACCGCGGTGACCGGACGGGACACCGGCTGTTGATGCGGCGGCTGATGTGGCGGCGGTAGGTGCGGCGGCGGTGCGATCACGGTGGAGCCGGCCCGCGTCTGATCGAAGTCGGTTGGTGTGATCCGGGTCGGTGTCTCGTCGATGCCGTCCGAGCTCGCCGCACGACGCGAACCGGTCCTCGGGGTGCTTGGCCAGCGCTCGCGCGATCACACCGTCGAGGGCGGCGGGCAGATCGGGGCGGGTGTCGGTGATCCGCGGAACCGGTGCATGCGCATGCGCACTCATCATCGCGAGCTGATCAGTCTTTGGGAACACCTGTGTGCCACAGAGTAATTCGTACATCGTGCAGCCAACGCGTACACGTCGACGGCGGGTGTCAGGGGGGCGCCGGAGAACATCTCGGGTGCGGCGTAGGCCAGCGTCCCGATCATGTTGCCGGTCCCGGTGAGATCGGTTGTCTCACTGAGCAACCGGGCCACCCCGAAGTCGCCGATCAAAGCGCGTGGTACGGGGAGCGCGCCTACTGGCCCGCGGACGTCAGAGGCGGGCGCGACGACGAGAATGTTCGCCGGCTTCACGTCTCGGTGCAGAGTGCCCTTGGCATGGGCGTAATCCAGCGCGGCGGCCACCTGGGCGATGATCTCGACGACGGTCCCGGCCGGCAGCGGACCGTCGGCGTCGCGCAGCATGGCCGCGGTGTCGGTGCCGTCGACGTACTGCATCGCGATCCACATGACGTCACCGTCCACGCCGGCGTCCTGCACGGAGACGATGTTGGGATGGTCGAGCCGGGCGGCGAGGTCGGCCTCACGCCGAAACCGTTCGCGGAAGGACGGATCGCCGCCGAGCGCCGAGGAGAGCACCTTGAGGGCCTGATGCCTGGGCAACCGCGGATGCGCCACCAGGTAGACGGTGCCCATGCCGCCGGCACCGAGCGTGCGGATCACGGTGTAGCCGCCGATCACCTGGCCGGCCGCCAACGATCCGCGTTCACCCACGAATGCTCCTCACCTTCGGCGATCGTCAGCAGCGTACCGCCGGAATCGGGCACGCGTCCCCCCTCCGCAGCGAAATCCTCCGGTCACCCGACGCCGCGGGGTGACCGTGCCCTGCGGATCGGTCTCACCGATCCGTCGGGACGAGTTCGACGATGGCCAGCGGGCGCGACGTCTTCTGCTGATAGTCGGCGTAACGGCCCTTGTTCACCTTGTCGACGAGGGCGAATCGCGGGCATAGTCCGCGTCCTCGGGGTAGGTGGGCCGGGCGGTCACCTGCAGCTTCGTACGGCCGACCTGGATCTCGCAATCGGGTTGCGCCTTCACATTCGCCAGCCACCCCGGCGGGCGCGGCGAACCACGGTTCGACGCGACCACCAGGTACGCGTCGCCGTCGCGCGCGTAGGTGAGCGCACTACACCGAGGTTGTCCCGTCTTGGCGCCGACGGTCCGCAGCAGCAGCGTCGGATTACCCATGAGCAATCGATGGCCGATGAGACCGCCGGAATGCTCGTAGAGCCATTGATGGGCTTGCAGGGTTCGGATGAACAGCGAACTCACGATGGGCCTCCGTGGGTCGGAACTCGAAGCGGCGGGCGGGGAAATCGGCCATTCCCGAGACAGTGAAGGCCACTGTATGCCGTGATCGGATATGGAGACCTCGCACGCCGCAACTTGATCGACCATAGGAGTGATGACCGATGCTGGTGCCGTTCACCGTGACTGACTTCCTGAATCGGGCCGCGACCGTCTACCCCGACCGGGTGGGCGCAGTCGACGAACCCGCGCAGCCCGCGGACAGTCAAGGGGAACTGATCTACGCCGAGATCGCCGACCTGGCGCAGCGGCAGGCGGCCAAGCTCGACGAACTCGGCATCGGAGTCGGCGAACGCGTGGCCGTGGTCAGCCACAACTCGTCGCGTCTGCTCACCTCGTTCTACGGAGTCGCCGGCTGGGGTCGCGTGCTGGTGCCGATCAACTTCCGGCTGCGCCCCGACGAGATCAGCTTCATCGTCGAACACTCCGGTGCCCGCGTGCTCCACGTCGATCCCGAACTCGCCGACGCACTCGCCGACGTCGCGTGTGAACACAAGTTCGTCCTCGGCGACGACGAGAACCTGTACGCCCCACCGGGGAGTGCGCCGCAACCGTGGGACCCCGACGAGAACGCGCTGGCGACCATCAACTACACGTCCGGCACGACGGCCCGGCCCAAGGGAGTCGAGATCACCCACCGCAACATCTGGGTCAACGCGGTCACCTTCGGTCTGCACACCACGATCAGCGATCGCGACGTCTACCTGCACACCCTGCCGCTGTTCCACGCCAACGGGTGGGGCATGCCATTCGCGATGACCGGCGTCGGCGGCCGGCACATCCTGCTCCGCAAGGTCGACGGCGCCGAGATCCTCCGCCGCGTGCGAGATCACGGAGTCACCATCATGTGCGCCGCACCCGCTGTCGCGGCGGCCGTCCTCGAGGCGGCCGAGTCGTGGGACGGAGAGATCCCCGGCCGTGACCGGGTGCGCATCATCATGGCCGGGGCGCCGCCGCCGTCGAAGACCGTCGCGCGGGTCGAGGAGGAGCTCGGTTGGGAGTTCATCCAGATCTACGGGCTGACCGAAACCTCCCCACTGCTCACCATCAACCGGAGCCGCGCCGAGTGGGACGACCTGAGCACCCACGACCGCGCCACCAAGCTCGTACGGGCCGGTGCGCCTGCCCTCGGCGTGCAACTACGTACCGAGGACGCCGACGAGGGTGCCGGGGAGGTACTCGCCCGATCCAACGTCGTCATGAACGGCTATTGGCAGCAACCCGAGGAAACCGAGGCGGCTCTTGACGGCGGCTGGTTTCACACCGGCGACGGCGGGGACTTCACCGACGGCTATCTGACGATCGCCGATCGCAAGAAGGACGTGATCATCACCGGCGGCGAGAACGTCTCCTCCATCGAGGTCGAGGACTGCCTGTTCTCCCACCCAGGTGTCGCCGAGGTGGCCGTGATCGCCGTGCCGAGCGAGAAGTGGGGCGAAACCATCAAGGCGCTCGTCGTCCGGACTCCCACGGACGACCCAGACAATGCGGTCACCGAGGCCGAACTCATCGCCTGGTGCAAGACCCACATGGCCGGCTACAAGGCGCCCACCTCGGTCGAGTTCCGCGACGAACTCGCCCGCACCGCCACCGGCAAACTGCAGAAATTCAAACTCCGCAGCCCCTACTGGGAGAACCAGGAGCGAGGAGTGAACTGACCCGCCTGTTGTCCTGTCAGCACAACTCAGCCGGCCAACTCTGGCTCAGCAGGCCGTTTCACCTCACAACTCCGCGCCATAGTGTTCTGGATCACAGCACCGCGATCCGGAGGGAACACACCTGTGACCACCAGCTACTTCGCCTGGGACCTCGCATACCGCGCCGACACACCCTGCGTGCGCGACGACACGATGTCGCTCGACTACGCGACCTTCGCCGAACGCGTCGAAGCGGTCGCCGAGCAGCTTGCGGCACAAGGCATCTCACGTGGCGACGTGGTGGCCACCTTCTTGCCCAACCGCGTCGAGCTGCTGCTGACGCTGATGGCGGCGTGGCGCCTGGGTGCGATCGCGACACCGGTCAACCCCGCCTTCACGCCGGCCGAGGCCGCCTATCAGCTCGACGACGCGCGCGCCCGGCTCGTCGTCGGCGACCCCGGCTGCCCGTCACCGGACCGCGTCGTCGTGTCCCCGGATGCACTCGCCGAACGTCCCTCCGCGTCTTGGCGTCCAGCAGCCGCATCGGCCATGTCCGACGACGCCCTGCTCATCTACACATCGGGTTCGACGGGACGCCCCAAGGGGGTCCGGCTGGCACACGAGAATCTGCACTACATGGGATCGGCCATGGTGGCGCACTTCTCGCTCACCGCTGCCGACCACGCCCTGCTCGTTCTGCCGCTGTTCCACGTCAACGCCATCTGTGTCAGCTTCCTCGCTCCCATCCTCGCCGGTGGCCGACTCAGCATCACCGGCAAGTTCTCGCCGGCACGGTTCTTCGACGACGTCGCCCGCCTGCGGCCCACCTACTTCTCGGCCGTGCCGACCATCTACGCCATGCTCATCTCCCAAGCGGGTCTGACTGCCGAAGCCGTTGCCTCCCTGCGCTTCGCGATCTGCGGCGCCGCACCGATCTCACCCGATCTGCTCGACGCGGCCGAGCGTGCCCTCGGCATTCCCATCGTCGAGGGTTACGGCCTCACCGAGGGAACCTGCGCGTCGGCGTGCAACCCGGTCGACGGCGTCCGCAAACCCGGCACCGTGGGCCCGGCGCTGCCCGGCCAGCACATCGACATCGTCGGACCCGACGGCCGAACCCTGCCGCCCGGCGAATCGGGAGAAGTGGTCATCAGTGGTCCGAATGTCATGCGCGGCTATCTGAATCGGCCCGACGCCACGGCGTCGACGGTGGTCGACGGTCGCCTGCACACCGGTGACGTCGGACGTCTCGACGACGACGGATACCTGACGATCGTCGACCGGATCAAGGACATGATCATCCGGGGTGGAGAGAACATCTACCCCAAGGAGATCGAGAACGCGCTGGCCACTCACCCCGACGTGCTCGAAGTCGCCGTGGTGGGTGCACCCGACGACCTCTACGGCGAGGTCCCGGTGGCGTTCGTGGTGAGCTATCCCGACCGGCAGCTCGCCGCAGGTCAACTGATTGCGCACGTCGCCGATCGGCTGGCAAAGATCAAGTTGCCCAGCGCCATTCACATCGTCGAGCAACTCCCACGCAACCCCGTGGGCAAGATCGACAAGCCGTCGCTGCGCAGCGGTCTGCGAGATCCACAGCCGGTGTAACCGCCGGAATGCATCGAACCCCACGCGACACCGCCGATCGGTGCCGCGGCGATCAACCACACCCACAGACAGGAGAACAGTCATGGGATTCACCCAACCCGACTTCCCACAGGTCGATCCGGACACGTTCGGAGACCGACCGTTCACCGAGCGGCTACGCGTCCTCGGTGCGCACTGGGCCGAATACGGTTTCGGCACACCGAAAATGGTGCTTGTCATCTACCTTCTCAAGGTCTTCGTCTTCTACGCCGGTGTCGGGATCACGATCGCAACCCTCACCTCGGGCCTCAATCCGCTGCACGTCACCGAATGGTGGAACGAGCCGATCGTGTACCAGAAGGCGGTGCTGTGGACGGTCCTGGTGGAGATCCTGGGCATCGGCGGATCGTGGGGTCCGCTCGCCGGTCACTTCAAACCGATGACCGGCGGCATCCTGTACTGGTTGCGGCCGGACACGATCCGGCTGCCACCCTGGCCGGGCAAGGTGCCGTTCACCGCGGGCGACAGCCGTACCCCGTTCGACATCGCCGTCTACGCTCTGATCCTGGTGAATCTCGTTGTCGCACTGGCACTACCCGACGGTGTTGCGGTGCAGATTCAGCTGCTCGGCGGTATGGAGATGACTCTCCTTGGTGGACAAGAACACTGACAGTGTGTGGCGCAGCATGGCCGCGTTGGGGGTGTCGTCGGCGAGTCCGCCGAGCACCTCGCACACCCACGCCCGCGTCGACTCCAGATCCTGTGCGAGCAACGACACCACGGCCACCCCGCGGTCGCCGAAGCCGACGATCTGCGACGACGCCCCGGGCAGCGTCGCCATCGCGTATTCGGACCGCGCCTGCTGGTGGCTGCGCCGGAACCCGTGCACACCCGATGCGGGCAGGCCCATCACCATCCGAATCCGCGGCGGCAGATCGACCCGCGCCGCGATATCCGACGACTCGACACCACCTGAGCGTTCTCCCAACAGGTTTCCGAGCACGACCGTCCCGGCGGAGACGACGAAGAGCAGGATCGGCCACGGCGAGTTGAGATCGTCGAGGCCGATCCCTGGATGGCCGAGGAAGATGGTGACGATACCGAACATCATGAAGACGTTCCACTCCAGCGGCACCCCCATCGGGATCGACGACAAGATGCCGAAATGGAAGATCAGCATGATGACGGCGGCCGCGGCGGTGACCCACCCGCCGGTGGAGAAGAACAGGACGATGGGAACCAAACCCTCAACCGCGGTGGAGAAGTGGGCGATCCAACGCGATCGGATGCCCGGGCGCAGGTCGTCGGGGAAGTTCTCGAAGAATTTGCGCTTGATCTTCGGCGATCGCCAGATCGGGTTGCTGGACATCATCGTCGCGATGACGAACGGAAAGTGCTTGTTGAGCCTCGACGTCGCCACACCCACCCAGATCACGAGGAACACGAGCTTGACGCCGATGATCATGTCGACGCCGGTGAACAGAAACGTCACACACAGCGCCCCATACACCTCGCCGCGCGCGGCCAAGAAGATCGTCTTGTCCCGCAGCCCGATTGCCGCGAGCAGCCCGAGAATCGTCCAGATCTGCCACGCCGGTAGAACACCCACCGTGGAGTTCAGCGCGGGGATGGGGCCGCTGCCCGAGGTGAACAATGCGACCACGATGGCCACCAGCAGCGCGCCATACAGCACGACGTCCACGAGACGGCGCTCGTCACCGCCGGTGAGCGGGATGCGCGGCCACGGTGGTTGTCGAATCGTCCTGGGCCGCAGCCAATAAAGGATCGAGCCCATCGGCGGGAAGAAGCGGTTGTTGAGCGGCCCGAAGCCGCAGCCGAGTCCGACGACCTCGAACAGCATCGTGTAGAGGACGATCTTCTGGAAGACGATGGCTCGTCGAACCAGGCCGTGACGTCGAAGACGCCGTCGATACCGGGTGTTGCGACGACGATGGCCCACCCCACGACGATGAACGCCAGGATCTTGCCGACATAGAACAGATGAAGCGCCACCGGGGTCCCGAACCCGACCTCGGCCCAGTGGCGGGCCATCTTCTTCGGCGGCGAGGAGATCGTGAAAGGCATTTCCTTCTCCGTCGAGGCCGGTGAGTGCCTGGCGATCGTCGGCGAGTCCGGCTCGGGCAAATCGGTGACGGCCCGAACGCTGATCGGTCTGACCGGTGACGGCGCCCGGATCGACGCTGCCGAACTGGGTTTCGACGGTCAGGACCTTCAGGATCTGACCGATCGGCAGTGGCGCGCAATCCGCGGTGGACAGATCGGTTTCGTCCTGCAGGACGCGTTGGTGTCGCTGGATCAGCTACGCACCGTCGGTGCCGAGATCGACGAGGCCCTGGGGGATTACGGCCGGGGTGGCGGGGGTCGGCTGAATCGTGCGTTGCGTGAGGAGCGGGTGATCGAATTGCTCGACCTCGTCGGCGTTCCCGAACCACGGCTCCGCGCCCGGCAGCGACCACACCAACTGTCCGGCGGACTCCGGCAGCGTGCCCTCATCGCATCGGCGATCGCGCGAAATCCCAAACTGCTCATCGCCGACGAGCCCACCACCGCCCTCGACGCGACGGTCCAGGCGCGGATCCTCGACGTGCTGGCCCAGGCCAAAGCCCGTGGCAACGGCATCATCCTTATCTCCCACGATCTCGCAGTGGTCGCTCGCATCGCTGATCGGGTCGCTGTTCTGCGTGACGGCGAGATCGTCGAACAGGGGACCACCGAGGAGGTCCTGCGCCGGCCAGCGCACGAGTACACGCGGGGGCTACTGGCGGCCATCCCGTCCCGGGTGTCCAAGGGAACGTTGCTGGTGAGCGGGGACAGCCTGGCGCCGGCACCACCCACTCCCGTCGGCGACAGCCCGCCGGCGCTGCGTGTCCGTGACGTTCGCAAGACCTTTGCCACCGGCACCCGACGAGCCGCCGTCGACGGTGTCGGTTTCGATCTGCTGCCCGGCCGCACGCTGGGGATCGTCGGCGAATCCGGTTCCGGCAAAACCACAACCGCGCGCATCGTCCTCGGGCTGACCGAACCCGACGAGGGCAGCGTGGAACTCAACGGCCGCCCGTGGAGTGCGTTGCGCCCCGAGCAGCGCCGAGGATCCCGGCACCTGATCTCGCTGATCCACCAGGACCCGTTGAGTTCGTTCGATCCGCGCTGGACGGTGGAACGCATCATCCGGGACAGCCTGCGCGCCAACGGTTCAGCCGCCGGAAATCTCGATGCGCGGATCAGTCGCCTCCTCGATCAGGTGGGACTCGACGACACCTTTCGCCATCGCCGCCCGCTGCGGCTCTCCGGTGGGCAACGGCAGCGGGTGGCGATCGCCCGGGCGCTGGCGCCCGAACCATCGATCATCGTCTGCGACGAGCCGGTCTCGGCGCTCGACGTCTCCATCCAGGCACGCATTCTGGACCTGCTGGCAACCCTGCAGGACGAGACCGGGGTCGCACTGGTCTTCATCTCGCACGATCTCGGTGTCATCCATCACGTCAGTGACGACATCCTGGTCATGCGGGGCGGCGAAGTCGTCGAGTACGGCACGGCTGACGCAGTCTTCGAGACCCCGCAGCACCCCTACACGCGCCAACTGCTCGCTGCGGTGCCGCGCATCGACTCGGGCCGCGAGCAGCGGTCCGCGGATGCGGGACTACCCTCGCCGGTATGAGTGTGAGTCCCACGGTCCCCGTTGTCGCTGCCGGTCTGATCGGCGGGTTCGCCGCCGCACGTTTCAGCGGGCGACGCGAGCTCGGCGGTGCGGTCCTCGCGGCCGCCGGTGGATGGTGCACCCGGGAATGGGCCCGACAGAACCCCGCCGTCGCGGGTGGACTGCTCGCCACCTACCTCACCGCGTTCGGGGCGTCGCATCCGCTGGCCAAGAAGATCGGCGCGTGGCCGTCGGTGTTCGCGGTGACGGGTGTGACCGCCGGCGCGACCTATCTGGCGACCTCCCACAATTCCTGAGAAAGCCGCCTGTGGACAACGGGGCAGCCAGGGCGTGACTGTCCTGGCGATCACCGTCCCCGGAATGTTCTTCTCGCCCAAGGCCTTCGAGACCTGCTTCCGCAAGCCCATCGAGTCGGGTACCACACCGGATCGCCGAACTGCCGCCCAAACCGGAGCAGGTGCCGTCGCCGGCATTGGGCCCCCGCCACGACAAGATCTGCCAGACGTGGCTCACCCGCGACGGGAGAAGGTGCTCGGGCATCACCACAGCCGACGTCCGTGAACTCCTCGGTGGCGGATGATGCAGAGTTCCTATGAGGTGGTCCCACCGTTGACCGAGTTTCTCGAGGCGCCCACCGAGAGCCCCGAAGCCCCGGCGTGACGGCCAGAGTCTTGTCGGTGGCCCGCGTTAGTGTGTGGGTAGTTCAGATGATGAGGGTGTGAACCGGCCCGGTTCACAGGAGTTTTCGACGACGAGTACGTGACGACAGCGTCCCTGGTTACTTCGTACCCGGAAGCGTGCCTCTCGTGATGTTCACTCTGACCGATCCGGTCGCCGACGACACCGGTGTGTCGTCGATGGTTTCGGATGCGGTGGTGGACGCGGCGCGGGAGATGCAGCAGTTGGCGCGGCGTGCTGAGGCCCGTACGGTGCTGCTGGCCTACCGGATCGGGCATGCGGTGTATCAGGACATGATCGCCGACCCGTCCTGGAACCGGACACTGGGCCGTCGGGTCCGCGATATGCCCGACAAAGCCGCCATCGGGCAGGTGTCGGTCCGGCTGGGGATCTCCCGCTCCACCGCAAGCCGGTGGATCACGCTGGGCACCCACCTGCAGCAGCTGCCCGCGGTGCGGATCGCGTTCCTCGACGGCCGGCATTCGTTGGCGCGTACCGCGTTGATGGCCAACGCCCTGTTGTTGCTCGATGAGGACACCCGGGTGGGTGCCGAACAGCTGGCGTTGACGCTCTCGGCGCGGCCGTCGGCGGATCGGGTGTTGCGTGAACAGCTCGAGGAACTCGTCATCGCGTTGGACCCTGACGCGGCGATCCTCGCGCGCAAAGACTTCGCCGAGCGTCACCAGAACGTCGTCATCGGCGATGACGCTCACGGGCATGCGAGCATCGATGCCACCGTGCCCGCCGAACACGGCGTGTATCTGACCCGCCGAATCGCCGACCTCATCGCCCGCCATCTCTGCGCCGACGATCCCCGCCGGATCGGTGTCCAACGCGTGGCTGCGCTGGCCCACCTCATCGGACTACCCGGCGGCCACCTGGCATGCACCTGCGGCAACACCACCTGCCCCGCCACCCCCGCCCCCGACCCCACCGCCGATGACGACGACTGCGCCGACCACTGCGACGACGACACGCCTACCGACACCGACGAGGCAGACACCGCCAGCAGCACACCAGCAGACGCCGACTCTGACGCGGGCCTCGACCCGACCGCCACGAACACCACAACCGACGTGGACACCTCGGTGGACCCGGCCGAGGCCGGCGTGCACACAGACACCTGCTCGTACCCGGGTAGCGACGCACCTGAGGCACCCGAGGGCCCCGCGGTGGAGGTGGCCGACACCCCCACCGCGTGCGATCTCGGTGAACAAACCGCACTGATCGTCGTCACCGACCCCGCCGGCATCGAGGTGCCCTACCTGCGTGGCCATGGGCCCATCGACCCCGACCACGCCGAGGACCTCATCTCCAACTCGATCGCCGGCCAACTGCTCCTCCCGTCGGGCTACTCCGGGCTCATCGTCACCGGACGAGACGGTCCCGCCCCACCCATCGACCCCACCGGGCACGGCGGCTACGACCTGCCACCACCGGGCGCCGGGAGCCAAGCGAGCGGGCCCATTCCACCGGGCGCCGGGAGCGAAGCGAGCGGGCCCATTCCACCGGGCGCCGGGAGCGAAGCGAGCGGGCCCATTCCACCGGGTGCGCTGACCTATCGTCCGAGTAGGGCGGTGCGGGAACGGGTGATCAGCCATGACCGCACCTGCCGCTACCCGCAGTGCGGGCGGCCGTCTGACGAATGCGAACTCGATCACCTGGTGAAGTTCGATCCCCGAGATCCGCTCACCGGGGGCTGGAGCATATTCGAGAACCTCATCCCGCTGTGCACCCCGGATCACCACCGCAAGCACCTCGGCCTCTGGATACCCACCATGCACACCGACCGCACCATCACCTGGCGAGACCCGATCACCGGGGAGATCGTCATCACCTACCCGCGATGAAGAGCTGAGGTCGGGACGCTCGGCCACACACCGAGTTCAGCGTCTACCGTCGGCGATCCGATTGGCCTCCCGCAGGCTCACGATCCGCTTGAGCGGGATGCGGTCGATCTGCGCGAACTCCAGGACGGCTTCCGGGCGGGTGATGCGACGCAGATCGTCGGCCGACGGCAGGGGCGCCTCGATCGCGGCGTCGCAGAAATCCCAACCGGTGATGGAGTCGTGCTCCCAGTGCCGCTCCTCGACATCGAGTTGATGATCCTGTGACACAAACCAATTCGCGACAAAGACGGCCTTGTCCGGCAGGAGGGTCCAGACCTTGATCCGGTCGATCCGCGGCCAGGCATCGGGTCGCGAGATACCCACCCACTCCCGTGCGCCGGTATCGCGGTGCAGGAACTGCCAGTAACGCCAGTTGGTGTCGACCATTCCAGAACCTCCACTTCTCAGGCAGCATGATGCCCGATGGCACCCACAGACCGCGAGATCGAGAGCATCTTCCGGCGTGTCCACCAGGGGCTCCCTCGAGAGGCACCCGGTTCCGCGGAGACCACCGCGTTGCTCGTGCGAATGGCAGGTGAGCTGCCTTCCGACCCCACGGTGTTCGACGTGGGCTGCGGAACCGGATCGGCGACGATCCTTCTCGCCGAGCTGACGGGCGGGCGGGTGACAGCGGTCGACGTGCACGAGCCGTACCTCGCCGAGGTGTCCCGGCGCGCCGCCGAAGCCGGGGTCGGCGACCGGGTGAGCGTGATGCGTGAGTCCATGGACGCGTTACCCGTCCCGAACGGTTCCATCGACCTGCTGTGGGCAGAGGGCTCGGCCTACGTTCTCGGGTTCGCCGCCGCACTGGCCGCCTGGCGCCCGCTGTTGTCCGACACCGGCGTGCTGGTTCTGACCGAAGCCGAGTTCATCACGCCGGATCCCGGGGAGGAGGCCGCTGCGTTCTGGTCTGCGGGCTATCCCGCGATGAGGTCGACGGCCCAGAACGTGGCCGCTGCACAGAAGAGGGGCTGGGAGGTCCGAGCCGTCTATGTGCTGCCGGACTCGGATTGGGACAACTACTACGCACCGCTGCGTGCCCGAATCGCCGAGCTCGAACGTGAAGGCGTCGATTCTGAGGTGCTCGCGATGGCCGGCGCGGAGATCGGTGTGCGCGAACGGTGTGGAGGCGACTACGCCTACACCGGCTACGTGTTGCGGCCCCGGTCGTAGTCCGACGCTTCCCCTCCCGACGACACCCACGTTGACTTGGTACAGGCCGGCGATCAGCCCCAGAATGGTGCTCTCATCCGGCCCGGCACCGATGATCGCGGTGGTGGAGCCGCGTTCGAGGATCAGATCGAGGTCATCGATGACCGGTCGCTCGGATCCCACCCGGGTGATCGTCGCACACCGCCGCGCCGGTATTCGCCGCGCCGACCGGGTGGTGGCAGCATCAGGGGGCCACCGCGTCGTGGAAGCTCACCGACGCGCCCACCCCTAACCCCGTAACCGGGCCGGGGACGCCGATCCGAGGGAGAAGAACATGGACCCAGCAGGCAAGGTCGCCATCGTCACCGGCGGAGGCGGCGGGATCGGCGGGGCGATCGCGCGGGAGCTGGTGGCGCGCGGTGCCCGGGTGGTGATCACCGACCTCGACGCGACGACCGCCGCGGCCGTGGCCGACGCACTGGGCGACGCTGCGACGTGGACCGCCGGGGACGCGTCGGACGCCGCGCACATCGACGATGCCGTCGCCCTGGCCGAGTCGACGTTCGGGCCGGTGTCGATGTACTTCGCGAACGCCGGTGTCGGAATCGGCGGCGGACTCGACACGCCCGACGACGTATGGGATCTCGCCTTCGGCGTCAACCTCATGGGGCATGTACGTGCGGCGCGGCGGTTGGTGCCGGACTGGGTTGAACGCGGCGAGGGCTACTTCGTCAGCACCGCATCGGCCGCCGGGCTCCTCACCCAACTGGGCAATGCGCCCTATTCGGTCACCAAGCATGCCGCCGTCGGCTTCGCCGAGTGGCTGTCCATCACTCACGGCGACGACGGCGTCCGGGTCAGTTGCCTGTGCCCGATGGGCGTCGACACCGCCCTGCTGCGCCCGAAAGGTGGTGTGGCAGAAGAGGGTCAACAGATGATGCAGCGCGCCGTCGAGACCGCCGGTGCGGTGCTGACCCCCGAACAGGTCGCGCGTGACGTCCTCGACGCGGTGGCTGCCGAGGATTTCCTCATCCTCCCGCACCCCGAGGTCCTCGAGATGTACCGGCACAAGGGTGCCGATTACCCCCGCTGGCTGCGTGGCATGCGTCGCTTTCAGCGTTCGCTGCGAACGTAATTCGCATATCGGACGCCGCCCGCGGCCACCGCCGTCATCGACAGCAAGTTGCCAGGAACCGCGGAAGTTGTCCCAAGCTTCGGTCTGCACAGTCGTCGCTGTCAGGAGAGCCGGGCCCACCGGATCTCGACCAGTGATGAAAGGGCGTTCAATGCCGCACTTCCCGAATCGTAATCCCCACGAAGGCCCCGAGCGCCACCCGCATCCGCACCCGCGGCGTCGCCGTCGCGTGCGCCGCTGGGATCCCCGCGGACGTCGCTGGTTCTGGGCCTGGCAGTAAAAGGTAAAGGGAAGTAAAGTCTTCCACTTCCCGATGGCCCCGTCGCGTTGCGTTCGCGACGGGGCCATCGCCGTCTGTGTCGATCGATTGATGTTCTCTGCAACCGCAACCCCGTCGCCGACGTGGATTCGCGTTAGAGTGCTTCGACACGACGTGTCACCGGGCGGCGTCAGAGATGGGCCGGCGTCGCAGCAAGCGCACCGCACGCACGGTGCATCGACGAGCCAATTTCGGGGAACAGCAGAGGTCAGCAATCGTGAACGCACCGCAACCGCCGGACGGACAGCCGCAGTACCCGCCACCGGGGCAGGGGCGGGGTGGGGGACAACCCGGTTACGGACCGGGTCCCGGCACGCCGCCGGGGTACGGGCCCGGTCCGGGAACACCGCCCGGGTACCGGCCGCAGGGGCCCGGCGGACAGCCGGGACACGGTCCGGTGCCGGGCGCGCCGCAGGGGTACGGGCAACCGCCGCGACCGGCGTATCAGCCCGGTCCCGCGCCGCAGGCTCCGCAGCAGGCCGCCTATCAGCAGCCACCCCAGCAGCAGGGCGCGCCGGGTGGGGCACAGGGATTGTCGCTGAACACGATGTTCTTCCCGCTCGCCTGGATCTTCTTCCTGATCAAGCCCAAGGTCGAGATCGACGGTCACCAGTATCCGAATGCCGTGTGGGGCGTCAACAACATTCCGTTGCCGCCGGGACAACACCACGTGCACGTGCACGCGCCGTACCTGATTCCGACCAAGGTGGGCCCCGTGGACACGACCATCAATGTGGCCCCGAATCAGGTGGTACAGCTCGAATACAAGCTGCCGGTGTTCATCTTCAGCCAGGGCGCGATAGGTCCGTCGCCCCAGCCCTACAACGGTGTCGGCGCGGCGGTTGCGCTCTTCGTCATCCCGTTCGTTCTGGTCTTCCTCCTGATCCTGCTGCCGCTGCTGTTCATCTAGGGCCGCGCGATCGGGCGGCGATGAGTGTCCGGCACGAACTCGGTCCGACCGGATGACCGTCCACCGCGCAGAGGAGACCACACCATGGGCAAGATCCACGTACACGAGTTCGTCAGTCTCGACGGGTCTACGAAG
This sequence comes from Gordonia bronchialis DSM 43247, assembly GCF_000024785.1. Classification (NCBI taxonomy): domain Bacteria; kingdom Bacillati; phylum Actinomycetota; class Actinomycetes; order Mycobacteriales; family Gordoniaceae; genus Gordonia; species Gordonia bronchialis. The sequence goes on from NC_013441.1 coordinate 75,978, forward strand.
ACCCGAGTTTCACCATGGCGTACGGGTTCCCGGAGGCTCAGGGTGCGGTCCTCGCGTCGTTCATCTCCGAGTGCACCGGGATACTGCTGGGGCGCAGAACGTTCGAGATGTTCGCTCCGGCATGGTCGACGCGTGACGCGACCTACGATCCGGGTGCGCCGTTCTTCAACGACACGACCAAACACGTGGTGACCTCCGCGTCGAGTGTTGACGGATGGCAGAACTCCGAGGTACTCGGCCCGTATGATGCCGACGCCATCCGGGGGCTCAAGAGCGCCGAGAATCTGTACGTGAGTGGGAGCGGAACCCTGGTGCGGGCTCAGCTGGTGGACAAGCTCGTCGATGAACTCCATCTGCTGGTGTATCCGGTCGTGCTCGGCCGCGGAGCACGGCTGTTCGAGAACAGCAACGAGATCGGATTACGTCTCGTCAGCCACGACGTCTTCGACAACGGGGTCATCCACTTGTCGTACGGTCCGGCGGAGTAACCGGTTCCCCGCAGCGGTTCCCGGCCGTACCATGGGGTACGTGTCGGGTAAGTGGCCGTTGGTCGAGCGTCGGGTCGAATTCGACGCCGCCCGTGGCGCTCTGACCACGCGAACACCCGAGCGCTGCGGTGTGGTGCTCACCGGCTCGGCCGGCGTCGGGAAGACGACGCTGGCGCGTCAGGTGACGCAATCACTGCCGAACGTGCGGTGGGTCGTGGGAAGTGAATCGGCACGGGCCATCCCACTCGGTGCCTTCGCGCCGATCGTCCCGCCGTCGACGGCCACGGATGCCGTCGGATACCTGTCGGCGGCCCGGGAATCGCTCCTCGACGCGGGCGCGGTGATCCTCGGCGTCGACGACGCCCACCTGCTCGATCCGCTGTCGGCAACCTTGCTGCACCAGTTGGCGATCGACGGCGATGCCCGCATCATCGCCACCGTTCGCAGCGGCGAGACGGTACCCGATGCCGTGCTGTCACTGTGGAAGGACCACTATCTGGAGCGGATCGAGCTCGACGCGTTCACGCGGGAACAGAGCATCGATCTGCTGGAGCAGATGCTGGGCGGTCCGGTGGAGGGTCTCTCGGTGGATCTGATGTGGGAGGCCTCCGGCGGCAATGCGCTCTTTCTGCATCACCTCGTCGACGGCGCCCGCGAGGCCGGGACTCTCCGCCGGGACGCCGGAATCTGGCAGCTACGCGGAAATGCGTCCATCACAACAGAATTCGCCACACTGCTGGAGAGCCGCATCACATCGCTGCCCGATGGCGTGAATAACGCACTCAACCTGCTGAGCCTGTGTGAACCCATCGAGGTGGACATGCTCGTGGACCTCGCCGGTGAGGACGAGGTGGAGGAGGCCGAACGCCGCGGACTGCTCCGCATCACCGAGGACGGCCGTCAGCTGGTGGCCCGCTTCGCCCACCCGCTCCTCGGTGAGGTGGTACGCCGCCGCATCGGCCGCCTGCGTGGCCGGCGGTTGCGCGGGCAACTCGCGAACGCGATCGCCGCACGCGGCCGACCGAGATCAGGCCCCGGTCGAATCCGTTTGGCGGACTTGGCGATCGACGGCGACAGCGATGCTGACAGTCGAATCATGCTGGACGCTGCGCGCAGCGCGCTGGCCTTGTCGGATGTGGCGGCGGCCGAGCGGTTCGCCCGCGCCGCCGTCGAGCACGGTGCCGGGATCGACGGACTCGACCTCCTCTCGCGGTCGTTACTGTGGCAGGGTCGCCCCGACGAGGTCGAGGCGACCATGGCCGCGATCGACCCGGAGACGCTCGACGAGGTCGGGGTGCTGCGGTGGGCGCTCACCCGGCTCGCGAACTTCGACTTCGCCCAGGGGGACGGGCACGGTGGCGACGACATGCTGGCGCTGCTGCGCGCGCGGATCCATACGCCGTCATTGGTCCTGCTCGTCGACGCGGTGGCGTCGGTGCGCGCGATGATGGCCGGTGAGCTCGAAGCCGCCGCCGAACAGGCGAGGAGAGTGCTGCGTGACGACGCGGTGATCCCTGCCGCGGCCTATTGGGCGGCGTTCGCGGCGCAACGCTCGATGGCGCTCACCGGTGAGTTCGACGAGGTTGCCGAGATCGCTCGCCACGTGGACATCCCGCCGAGTATGGACGGCCTGGTCCGGTACTCGGCCGACTTCGGCGAGTTGCAGGCGTTGATCTACGCCGGTCGCCTCACCGACGCGCGAACTCTCGCCGAAGGATGCGCGCAGTTCTCCAGCCCCGGACAGTACCTGGCCTGGGGAATGGTGCAGACCTTCGTCGGAGTCCTGGAGGTGGCCGAGGGGCGATATGAACATGCCGTCCGAAGTCTGCGGCAGGCGACCGCCGCGCTGACGTCGGATGTCATGTCCGCGTGGAGTTTTCCGGCACGTATCGCGCTCTGCACGATCCTGGCGCAACTCGGCCGATGCGACGAGGCCAAGCAACTCGCGGCCAGTGTCCGCAGCGATCTGCGGCCGCACGTGGCCGTCTTCGAGCCGTTCCAGCGTGTGGCCGAGGCGTGGATAGCCGCGGGTGAGGGACAGCTCTCCGAAGCCATCACCATCGCCCGGGCGGCGGCGGCCGTCGCGGCGTCGAGCTGTGGCCGCGCCATCGCTGCCGAGGCCCTGCACGCGAGCGCCCGCCTCGGCGACCCCGACGCCGCCGATATGCTGGCCGAGCTGAGTACGCACGTCGACGGCGAGCTCATCGGGATCTACACCCGCCATGCAGCCGCGGTGGCATCGAAAGGTGCTGCGGCACTGGAGGACTGTTCGCGCGAGTTCGAAGAGCTGGGTGCGCGCGCGTCCGCGGCGGACGCCGCCGCCCAGGCCTCAACGGCCTTGGCCGACGGTGGCGAGCGGACCGCCGCCGTCCGCGCCGCCGGCACCGCACATCGTCTGGCAGCCGAGTGTGGGGGGCTGGTCACGCCGGCGATGATCACCATGGAGGACCCGCTACCGCTGACGGTGCGTGAGCGGGAGATTGCGAACCTCGTTGCCGCCGGGTTGTCCAATCGGGAGATCGGAGAACGACTTTCGTTGTCGACGCGAACCGTCGAGGGGCACGTCTACCGGGCGTGCATGAAGGTCGACGTGGAGGATCGCGCGGGATTGGCAGCGCGGATTCGGGCGCGCTGACGGTGCGGTGGTTCACACCGTCGCAACCGGCGTCGGGTCACCGACGATCCAGGTGGCGACGGCATCAGAGATGTAGAGATGGATCAGGTAGCGAGCTTGCGCGCCGATGCCCTGCCCGAACTCGATGCCGATGATGTCGCCGGCCAGGTCACCGATCTCGTCGCTCACCTCGGCGTGGTCGCCCGCGCCGATCGCGGCGGCGAGCTGGTAGGTATCGATGACCACGCTGATGGTTGCCAGGGTGTTGCCGACGCCCGGGACCCACGCGACCACCGAGCTGTTGAACGCTTCCCATTCCGCTTCCCATACCGGGTCGTTCAGATTCCACGGTGTCGACGGGATCACCACCACGGGGAGGCCGAACAGGGTTGAGGACCGCGGGGTGGCGCCGACGCCGAGCGTCGATGACTGGACGACAGCGAGAGACGACACGGGCAGGGGATCACTGCCGAGGTCCATCGCAAAAGCGCTGGGCGCCCAGATGTCCGACGCCACGACCGCCGCCGGAGCGAGGGGGGTCATCACCGGCACGGCCTCCGGGTCGGGTACGCCGGCGGTCGGCGAATCCACGATGTCACCGATGACCGGGACCTCGACCTCGGGGTCCGGGGCGGGGGCGACCGTCTCGGTCCTCGGTGTCTGGGTTGCCGGCGAGTCGGTTGTCGAGTCGGTGTCGGTGTCGGTGTTCGTGTCGATGTTCGTGGTCGCGGGTGGTGGTGTGATGCCCGGCGTCGTGGGAACTACCTCGTGATCGCCGTTCGACCCGTGTGGTCGGGTCGTCGACGGCGTGGCCGCCTCGGTCGTCGAGCCATCTCCGGTGGTCTCGGTGGCGGAGCCGTCCCTGGCGCCCGCGTCGTCGCTGTCGGTTCCGGACTCTCCCGCACTGTCGGCTGTGTCGCTCTCGGCTGTGTCGCTCTCGGATGCGTTGCTGTCGGATGTGTCGCTGTCGGACGCGTTGCCGTCGGATCCGTTGCCGCCGGACGAGGTGTCGCCCCTCGACCCGGTACTGCCGGAGTTGCCGTCGCCGGAGTCGGTGGTGGATGAGTCGGAGCCAGCCGAATCCCCGGAACTCGAGTTGCCGGAACTCGAGTCGCTGGAGGTCGAATCACCGCCGCCGGGCGAGCCGTCCTCGGCGAGTGCGACACCGGCACCGAATACGATCAGTGGCACTGCCGCGGCCGCAACTGCGGTGCCGGCCAGTGTGCTGAATCTCAGGGTCCCCCGACTCCATGACATACGGTGATTGTGGATGCGCGCCCGACGGCTGTAAAGAGCTCTGTGACGAGAAGCGCGCCAACGGATCTGTGAGCTTCGTGACCGCCGCTCGTCGCGCGACCGGGGGCTTCTGGCGCTACCATCTCGCAGGGCTCGCACGATCGGCGGGCGTGACGGGATACCATCCGCTCAGCGGCCGGGCGCCGATCGTCCGGCAGATCGAGGGCTGCGACGGCGGCCTGCACAGAGTGCGATGGGGGATAGGCGATGTCCGGTCCGTACGGCGTCGATCCGAACCAGCAGGATCACCAACCACGCCGGTATCCGCCTCTGCCACCCGCCGGGTGGGCAGCAGCCGCGCCCAAGCCCCCGCGCGATCCGAATCGCACCGTGGGGATCATCTTCGGTGCTCTGGCCGTCGTCGTCCTGCTATCGGTCGGGCTGGCTCTGCTTCTCGTGAATGTGCTCGGCCACAACGAATCCGACGACAAATCCGAGATCCGGCAGCAGATCCAGGGCTATGCGCGCGACCTGCGCGGAGGGCCGCGTCGTCGGTGAGCTCGAAGCACAGTTCCATCCAGAGCCGCCACGCGACGCTCTGGGCGGTGCGGAACGAGTCGAGCGCCGACGCGTCGAGTCCGCGCCTCACCAGGTCGCGGACGGAGTCGAGGATTTCCGGCGTCACGTTGGCCGTGACGCGCTCACCCGGGCGCGACACGTTGGAGGCCGCCCAGTGCATGATGTTGGCCAGATTCGTGCGGCGGGTACCGTCGGCGAGGACCGGGTCCTCGGCGATCGCGGTCATCCGCACCCCGCCGAGAGCGGCGTCGTGCATCTCCTTGATCCAGGCCTCCGGAGGGCTCAGCACCTGTTCGGCAGCGCGCCGGATCAGCGCCCTGACCGGGGCGGACACCTGTGGCCACTCATCATCCATGGGTGCATTGTGCACCACTGAAGGTCGACTGCGGTGCAGTCTGGCCGTGGCGGTCGAGGCGTCCGAGGGGCATCGTTGGGGAAAGCCCACACCAGCAGGAGGCAGCGTGCCAGCGACAGGAACCCCGACAGGAACCCCGACCGAAACCGTGGACGTGCTCGTGATCGGGGCCGGGATCTCCGGTATCGGCGCGGGTCACTATCTGACGACGCGACTCCCGTCGAAGACGTTCGCGATCATCGAGGCGCGGTCGGCGGCCGGCGGGACGTGGGATCTGTTCCGCTATCCGGGTATTCGCTCCGACAGCGATCTGCACACCTTTGGCTACGAGTTCAAGCCGTGGCGCGACAAGCAGTCCATCGCCGATGCCCCGCGGATCCTGTCCTACCTGCAGCAGACGATCGAGGAGAACGGGCTCGCCGAGCACATCCGGTACAACCATCGCGTCGTGTCGGCGTCGTGGTCGTCGCAGGAGTCGCTCTGGACGGTGCAGATCGACCGGGCCGACACCGGTGAGCACATCGCGATCAAGGCCAACTGGATCTTCGCCGGGTCCGGCTATTACCGGTATGACGAGGGCTACACTCCGTACTTCGAAGGGCGCGAACGCTTTTCCGGTCAGATCATCCACCCGCAGCATTGGCCGGAGGACCTCGATCACACCGGCAAACGAGTGGTCGTGATCGGTAGCGGCGCCACCGCGGTCACCCTTCTGCCGGCGATGGCGCAGACCGCGGAGCACGTGACGATGCTCCAGCGGACACCGTCCTACATCATGCCGATCCCCCGAGAAGACGCCATCGCCAACACCTTCCGTCGCATCCTCGGCGACGAACGTGGCTACAAATGGGCCCGCCGCAAGAACATCGCCCAGCAACGGCTGGTCTACACGTTCTGCCAGCGCTTCCCCAAGACTGCGCGACGCGCGATCCGGGCGGTCAACCAGAAGTTCCTGCCCGCCGGTTTCCCCGTCGACGAACACTTCAATCCGCCGTACGACCCGTGGGATCAGCGACTGTGCGCGGTGCCCAACGGCGATCTATTCAAGACCATCCGCGAGGGTAAGACGTCGATCGTCACCGATCGCATCGCCACGTTCACCGAGAACGGCATTCTGCTCGAGAGCGGGCGTGAACTCGAGGCGGACATCATCATCACCGCGACCGGTCTCAACCTGCAGCTACTCGGCGGCATGGAACTGAGCGTCGACGGCGAGCCGGTGAACCTGCCCGACCACGTCATCTACCGCGGCCTCATGCTCGAAGGAGTCCCCAACGCCGCCATGGCGATCGGCTACACCAACTCGTCGTGGACCCTCAAGATCGGGTTGCTGTGCGAGTACCTCTGTGACCTGATCTCCTACATGGACGCCCACGGCTACTCCGCGGTCCGCGCGGTGGCCGACCCGGGCATGGAAACCAAACCGGCACTGGACTTTCAGGCCGGGTACGTCAAACGTGCGCTCGCCGACCTGCCGCGCCAGGGCACCGACGGCCCGTGGACGATGTCGATGAACTACTACGACGATCAGCGCAACCTCCGCAAGAAGGACTTCGCCGACGAGAACCTCCGGTTCTCCACCGAACCCGCCCGAAGCGCTCTGGCGGCCCGCGCGGGTGCGGTGGCGGCCGGCCGCTGAACCAGATCCTGACCTTTCTGGATCAGGACACCGGGGCGGTGGTGGGAACTTCCTCGGTGGTGGTCGTCGTGGTCTCTTCGGTCGTCGTCTCGGTGGTTGTGGTGGTGGTCGTTTCTTCCGTGGTGGTCTCGGTCGTCGTCGGAGTCTCCGTGGTCGTGGTCGTGCTGGTGGCGACCTCCAGCCACGTTGCGGAGGTGACGGCGACGACGCCGGAGCCCAGACTCAGCCGCCACACCCCCTGCGCGTCGGTCGCGGCCGACACGGCCGAACGCGACAGGATCGAGGCGGGCACGGTGCGCGCACCGTCGGAACACCTGAGGGAGAGCAGCGATCCGGTGTCGGTGGCCGGAGCCGAGCAGTTCACCGACGTGGCGCCCTGCTGGAAGCTGAAGCTGCCGATGCGATCACCCGATCCGCCGAACGACGTCGCGGTGGGTGCGGCCTCGGTCGACGGCGGCACGACGGTGGACGCCTCGGTCGACGGCACCGCCTCGGTCGAACCGGAGACCTGTGGAGCCGATTGCACCGCGGAACTCGTCTCCGACGCGGGCGCGCCCTCCGGTACCCCGTTGTTGTCCGCGGCCCGCTCGGTGACCTCGGCCGCGACCTGTGGGCTGCCCGCGCGGGCGAGGCCGTTGGCGTCGGCCTGCTGTTGATCGCGCGGGACGAACGGGATGTTGGTGGTCACCGGATTCGGCAGCGGTTCACCCAGTGGCGGCAGCCCGGAGAGGTTGACGTCGCCGCCGAGGGGAGCCGGCGCGATCGCTCCGGTGATCGCGTTGAGCAACTGCAGAATCGGGTTTCGGGGATCACCCGCGACGGGGGTACTGGGCCCCGGTACGACGGTGGTGGTGTTGTTGACCGTCGTGACGTGCTTGTCCTGGTAGCTGACCCGGGTCACCTTGTTGGTCTGGTAGCCGGGCCACTGCCGGCCCTCGAGGCGGTATCCGCCAACCGGTGCGGCCGCGGGCGGGGTCAGCGGGCTGCCACCGGCGCAGCGCACCCGCGGGACCCCGGCGGCGTCGACCATCACGCACGTACCTGCCTGCAGCACAGCCTGATACGGCTGCGCCTTGCCGTTGGTGTAACTGTGGTCGGTCACCCAGGTGTCGCGCGTCAGGACCACCGGTGTGAGGGTGTTGAGGTAGTACGGGATCGAGGCACTGCTGATCCCGAAGACACTCGCCCACGCGCTGGCCGCGCCCGGGTCGGAGGTGAGTTGCCGGGAGAGCCGGTTGGCGTCGCAGGACGCGCTGCCGGTGGTGGCGTACAGGCCGGGATCGGAGCCGTTGACCAGGACCGTGCCCTGCTGCGGGTAGCCGACCTGCGCGGACAGGCGGACGTTCTCCAGCGCCGACGGTTCGGCGAGCGCCACCGAATCGGTGAACGGATCAATGCCGCGGTCGTCGGCGGCGGTCAGGGTGAGACCGGGGATCTTGATGTCGCCGTTGCGGGCCTTGACCACCAGGACCACCCCGGCGGCGAGGACCAGCGCCAGCACGACGACGATGGCCGCGAGGACGAAGGTCAGCGCTCGTCGGTTCCGTGGCGTACCGCCGGTGGTGGTGAATGCTCCCGACGGCGCGGTCGGTGGACCGGGCGGGTAATACGACATCGAGAAGCTCCTAGGTGTCCGGATCGCCCACCAGTATCGGGGCCCGGATCGACCCTGGGCAAGCGGTCGGCAGCCTCCCGACGGCCGCCGGAGTGAAACTCAACCGAACGGACGACAGGTCGGTAACATCGCAGCTCGGCGAACCGATCTAACCCTGTTGAACAGACCGGACGGCGCGTCAGGTCCGGCCGGCGACCGCCATGGTCACACGCGCCCGAACACCATCTCTTCGGTGACATCGCCGAGCCGGTGATCGATCGCGTCGCGGTAGTAGTTGTGCCGCACCTGCCAGTGCCCGCGGGTGCCCGACTTGGGCAGCGCGTCCGGGGAGCGTTCCACATAGCCGGCCTTGAGGTCCCACACCGGGCGCGCGGGCATCGACTCATCGCCCAGATGTGGGTAGGCGTGGGTGTAGCCGTTGGCCCGCATGTGCTTGACGAGGCCGGCCACTGAGCGTGCTGTCATGTCGGCGCGCAGGGTCCACGAGGCGTTGGTGTAGCCCACCGACCACGCCAGATTGGGGACGTCCTCGAGCAGGTGGCTCTTGAAGACGAACCGGTCGTGCGGTTTGACCTCGGCGCCGTCGACGCGGATGGTGGTGCCGCCGAAACCGAGCAGCTGCAGTCCGGTCGCGGTGACGATGACGTCGGCATCGAGGTGACGCCCGGACGCCAGCGCGATCCCGTCGGCGTCGAAGCGGTCGATCCGATCGGTGACCATCTCCACCGATCCGGAGTTGATCGCCTCGAACAGGTCGGCGTCGGGGACCATGCACATCCGCTGATCCCACGGGTTGTACGGCGGGTTGAAATGCACATCGATCGGATAGTCCTCGGGCAGGTGCTGCGCGACGTTGGACCGGATCATCTTGCGGCCGAGCGAGGGGAAACGATGGGTCAGGTGCACGATCGCGGCGGTCTGCAGTGCGTAGCGGGCCCGGACCACCCGATGAGCGGCCTTGGCGGGCAGCACTTTTCGGACCGCCGGGGCCAGGTACTGCTTCTGTTTGGAGGAGAAGATGTACGACGGGGTGCGCTGCAGCATCGTCACGTGGTCGGCCGAACGGGCCAGCGGCGGGATGAGGCTGACCGCGGTGGCGCCGCTACCGATCACCACGACGTTCTTGCCGGCGTAATCGAGATCGGCCGGCCAGTGCTGCGGGTGCACGATCTCACCCGTGAAGTCGTCGGCGCCGGCGAAGACCGGGGTGTAGGGATGGTCGTAGTCGTAGTAGCCGGTGGCAAAGACGACGAAGCGGCAGGTATAGGTCTCGCGGCTGGGCGGGCCGCCGGACTCGTCGTCGACCTCGACGGTCAGCGTCCAGGTGTCGGCGGCCGAGTCCCAGTCGGCGGCCACCACGCGACGAACGAACCGGATGTGGGGCTCGATGCCGAACTTGCGTGCGGTGTGCTCGATGTAATGCCGGATGTCGTCGCCCTGGGCGAGCGCCTGCGGTTTGCGCCACGGCTCGAACGGATAGCTGAGCGTGTAGATGTCACTGTCGGAGCGAACCCCCGGATACCGGAAGAGATCCCAGGTGCCGCCCATCCCGGCCCGACGTTCCAGGATCGTGTAGCGCAGATCGGGATTCTGCTCACGCAGACGATAGGCACAGTCGATACCCGACAACCCGGCCCCGATGATGATGACGTCGTCCACGCGGGACCTCCTCAGAACTGCACTCGACCACGCCCTGCCATCATGCAACACTTGTGGTCAGATGTGAACGGAATCACAAACACCCTGGCCGCGCGGCCCCGTGACCAGGACATCACCGAGTCGGGAGAGCGTCATGCGGGAGGACAAGCCCACCTACTGCCGGATCTGCGAGCCGCTGTGCGGAATGATCGCCACGGTCGAGGACAACCGGCTGATCGCGCTGCGCGCGGACAAGGAGCATCCGCTCTCCAAGGGATTCGCCTGTCCCAAGGGGATCGCGTTCACCGAGATCGTCAACGATCCCGACCGAGTACGGTATCCACTGCGCCGGCGAGCCGACGGCGGGTTCGACGAGGTCACCTGGGACACCGCGCTGGCCGATATCACCGAACGGCTGCAGGGGGTGGCGCGGCGTCATGGCACGTCGTCTATCGGGTGGTACTTCGGCAACCCGGCGACCTTCTCCACCGGTCACACCCTGTGGACCGGCGTGTTCATGTCGCTGCTCGGCACCCAGCACGTGTACTCCGCCGGGTCACAGGATGTGAACAACCGCTTCGTGGCCAGCCACTTCCTCTACGGCAACCCGGTGGCGGCCCCCATCCCGGACATCAACCGCGTCGAGTATCTGCTGATGATCGGCGCCAACCCGATCGTCTCGCACGGCAGTGTGATGAGTTCGCCGCGCATCCGCGACGGTCTGCGCGCCATCACCAAACGTGGCGGCACGGTGACGGTGGTGGACCCGCGACGGACCGAGACCGCGCGCGAATTCGATTGGCTCCCGATCACTCCCACCGACGCCCTGTTCTTGCTCTCGCTGCTGCACGTGATGTTCGACGACGGGCTCGCCGACGTGGAGCGCCTGTCGAGGCGCACCCGCGGCCTGGATCGCTGGCGCAGCGTCGTCGAGCAGTATCCGCCGGAAGCGACCGCCCGCCACACCGGCATCCCGGCCGAGCGGGTCCGTGAGATCGCGCACGCGCTCGCGAAAACCGAGCGGGCCGCGGTGTACGGCCGCATCGGTACCTCCCTCGGGCGGACCGGCACCCTCACCACCGCGCTGCTGGATATGGTCAACCTGGTGGCGGGCAATCTCGACGTCGTCGGCGGATCGATGTTCGGCGATCTCGGCATTCCGGGGCAACGGCTGGGAGTGGCTGCGCTGCAACGTGTGTCGGGGTTCGCCTACGGACGGCGGCGCAGCCGCGTCGGCAACCTGCCGCAGGTGCTCGGCACCGCCCCGGCGTCGGTGATGGCCAAGGAGATCACCACCGGTGGCAAGGGGCAGCTGCGGGCGCTGTTCGTCAGCGCGGGCAATCCCGTGCTGTCGGTACCCAATCGGCGACGAATTGCGTTCCGCGCTCGACGAACTCGACCTGATGGTGTCGCTGGACATCTACCGCAACGAGACCAACGCGCACGCCGACTACATCCTGCCCGCCACCACGATGTACGAGCGTGCCGACTTCCTGCTGCCGTTCCAGGCACTGTTCACCACACCGTTCAAGCAGGCCACCGATGCGGTCATCGGCCCGCAGGGGCAGGCGCGGGAGGACTGGACCGTCATCAACGAACTGATCGCGGGCCTGGCGCGCCATCACCCGTTGGTCGGGCTGATGCACATCGGCAATGTGGTCTCGCGCCGTCTGGGGGTACCGGCGACGCCGCGTCGCATCTCCGATCTCGTCATCCGGATGGGTCTGGGCGGCAACAGGTTCGGTCTTCGACGAGGTGGCCTCACGTACCGTCCGCTGGTGGCGGACCATCCGCACGGCGTCGTCGTCGCCGACGATCTGGCACCCGGTCAGTTGGCCAAGACGATCACCTATCGGGACCGCCGGATCCGGCTCGACGCACCGGAGCTGCTCGCCGAGCTGGATCGGGTGTGGCCCGTCGAATCGGACGATTATCCGTTGCGGCTCATCGGGATGCGGGAGATCCGCTCGGAGAACAGCTGGCAGCACAATGCGCCGCTGCTGTTGCGAGGTGGGCGAACCCACGCGGCGCGGATGCACCCCGAGGATGCCGCCGCGCGTGGGATCGACGACGGTGGATTGGTGACCGTCGCCTCAAGGCATGGACGGATCTCGTTGCCCGCCATGCTGACCGAGGACATCACCCCGGGTGTGGTCGCCATCCCCCACGGCTGGGGACACAACGGTTCCGGCGGATGGACGCAGGCCAACGATGCGGCCCGCACTGAACTCGGGTCCGGTGGCGCCAATGTCAACGCGTTGATCTCGTCGGACCCCGCCGACCTCGAGCGGCTGGCCGGCATGGCGAACATGACCGGCGTGCCGATCGAGGTGATGGCGGTCGGGATCGGTGGTGTCGGCAGTTCAGCCGAAGGAAGCGGTGGGCGCACCCATGCCGGGGTCGATCTGGACCGGACCGTCGGCTGACGGAGCCACCGGAAAGTCGAAGATCGCGGTCGGGATGTACACCGTTGCACAGGAATTGGGGATATCGACGACGCCGGACAGCCGTCCCTCGATGGGGGCCGAACCCAGCAGAAGGTAGGCCTGTTCGGGGCTGTAGCCGAACTTCGTCAGGTAGTCGATCGCGTGCAGACAGGCTCGCTGGTAGCTCAGATCGGAGTCGAGGTAGCGCTGCTCACCGTCGAGCGTCACCGACGTTCCGCTGAACGCGATCCACTCCGAGTACTGCGGATCGGTGTTGCCGGGCATGAAGATCGCGTTCTCGCTGACGCCGTAGGTTTCCATGCCGCCCTTGATGAGGTCGACGTGCAGGTCCATGAACCCGCCCATCTCGATGGCGCCGCAGAAGGTGATCTCACCGTCGCCCTGCGAGAAGTGCAGATCGCCGAAGGACAGGTTGGCACCCGGCACGAACACCGGATAGAAGACGCGGGTGCCCTTGGTGAGGTTCTTGATGTCCTGGTTGCCGCCGTTCTCCCGGGGCGGGGCGGTGCGTGCACCCTCGGCGGCGGCGCGGGTGAAGGCGTCGCCGCTGAGCGAACCGAGGATCGCGTCTTCGGGTTCCGGTGGCAGTGCCAGCGGCGGCACGCGGCCGGGATCGGTGGCGATCAGGGCGCCCTCGCGGGCGTTCCACTTCGCGAGCAGCTCCGCCGACGGGGCTGTCCCCATCAGGCCGGGGTGCACGATGCCGGTGTAGCGCACATGCGGCACATGGCGCGACGTCGCAGTCTGGCCGCGAAAATCCCAGATGGCCTTGTAGGCGTCGGGGAACTGGTCGGTGAGGAATCCGCCGCCGTTGGCCTTGGCGAAGATCCCGGTGTATCCCCAGCCCTGACCGGCGAGCGGTCCCGAATCCTCCTGCGGGATGGGCCCGACGTCGAGGATGTCGACGATGAGCAGGTCGCCCGGCTCGGCGCCCTCGATGGCGAACGGTCCGGACAGGACGTGGACGCCCTTGAGCGGCGAGTTGAGGATGTCCTCGGCGGAGTCGTCGTTGTGGATGGCGCCGTCGAACCACTCGCGGCAATGCGCGCGGAAGGTGTCGCCGGGTTTGACGGTCACCGCGGGCGGGATGTCCGGGTGCCAGCGGTTGTGGCCGATGATGGCCTGATCGGTGAAACTCTTCGACGAATCCAGGGGGAACAACAACTCAGGCATGCGAACCACGTTATGGGTCCGGGGACGATCCGGCAGCGCAACCGGAAATCCGACCCCGCGACGGTGAGCGCATTTCGACGCACGGTCAACGGGGGACGACGGTACGCTGACGCCGTGCCCACCTACGTCTTCCGCTGCGCCGAGGGGTGTGTCGACTTCACCGAACGCCATCCGATGTCGGCGATCCCGGATGCCGCCCGGTGTCCGTCATGTGCGGCATCCGCGCGCCGGATCGTCGGGGCGCCGGCGCTCGGCGTCGGGGACAGCGCGGCCATGCGACTGCAGGATGCGACGCGTGCGACCGCCGACCGGCCCAGTGTGGTGACCGGCCTGCCGGCCTCGTCGCGTCGCACCCCCACATCGTCAAATCCCTTGCACCGCAAGCTCCCCCGACCCTGAGGTCGGATCAGGCAGGCGGCATCAGCACCGCGTCGATCATGTAGACCTGCGCGTTCGCGGTTTTGACGCCACCGCACACCACACCGGCGGTGTTGACCTTCAGCGCTTCCGGGGTACCGCTGACCGTGACGTTCTGCCCCTCGAGGGTCTTGTGCGTACCGACCACCGCATCCGGCGCCGCCTGGCCCGAAACCACATGGTAGGTCAGGATTTTGGTGAGCAGAGCGGAGTCGGTCTTCAGCTTGTCGAGGGTTCCGGCCGGTAGCGCGGCAAAGGCCTCGTTGGTCGGCGCGAACACCGTGTACTGCCCGTTGTTGAGTGTGTCGACGAGGTTGACCTGCGGGTTCAGCTTGCCGGACAGTGCCTCGGTGAGGGTGGACAGTTCCGGGTTGGCCGCTGCTGCGGTGGCGACCGGCGCCATTGCCATTCCCTCCACCGATCCCGGCCCGGTCGGATTGGCCGCGGCATAGGCGGCGCAGCCCGAGCCCACGGGGGCGGCGGCCATCGCGGAACTGCTCATCCCGGTCATCGTCGACGTGGAACTCGAACTGTTGTCGCTGGCAGAGTCACTGGAACAGCCGGCGACGGCGCCGACGGCGAGCGCGAGACCGGAAAGCGCAACGGCGAGTCGGGGGATTCGGGTGGTGGCCATGATCGGTCCAATCTGTGTGCGATAGGTCGACCGTGTGGCCGTCCTCACAGGGCATTCGCGGCGCGGACCGTGCCGGATGGGTCCGATCCGTGATCGCAGTCATCCGCGCGGGTCCGGCACGCGAATCACACTGTGACGAGACAGCCTTGTGCGGGGGTCGTCACGAGGAGAGGACCACAGGATGGCGATCCGCGAAAGATATGTCCGTGCAGCGATTTCCGGGCCGCTGGCGGTGGCGGCGGGCCTGGCTGCCGGTGAGCTCAGCGCGGTGCGCGTCTCGGCGTTCGCCTCCCCGTACCGTGCCGTCGGAGCCATGCTCGTCGACCATTCGCCCGCGGCCGCACGGGAATTCGCGATCCAGAGGTTCGGTACCGCGGACAAGACCGCGCTGCTCGCCGGGATGGCCATCGTCATCCTGCTCATCGCGATCGTGGCCGGGCTCCTGCAGGTGCGCCGCCCACCGCTCGGTGCGCTCGTCGTCGTGGGATTCACGGGCGTGGGGGTGTTCGCGGCGATGACTCGTCCGACGGCGACTCGGGTGTACGCGATCCCGGCGGTGATCGCCGGGATCGTGGCGGTGATCGTCCTGGTGGTCCTGTGCCGGACGAGCACCGCTGCCGCGTCGGACACCGGAGCCGACGCGGCGCCGATCTGGTCGAGACGACAGTTCGTCGGTGCCGTCGCGGTGCTGGCCGCTGCCGGTGCCGGGGTTACGACCCTGGCCCGCAGCCTCGCGGAGACCGGTGGGGCGCTGGCTGAACGCGCCGGGCTCAGGCTGCCCGCCCCGGTGTCGCCGAGTCGGCCGATACCGGCGGGCACCGACCTCCGGGTCGCCGGCGTCACACCCTTCACCACCACCAACAGCGCGTTCTACCGGATCGACACCGCACTTGCGGTGCCGCAACTCGAAGTCAGCGACTGGCGACTGCGCGTCCACGGCATGGTCGACAACGAGTTCACCCTCACCTGGGACGACCTCATGGCGATGCCCGCCGTGGAACGGATCATCACGCTGACATGCGTGTCCAATGAGGTCGGCGGCGATCTCGCCGGCAATGCCCGTTGGCTCGGATTCCCGATGCGCGACATCCTGTCCCGCGCCGGCATCGCCGCCGACGCCGACATGTTGCTGTCCACCAGCGTCGACGGCTGGACGTCGGGAACACCGATCTCGGCGATCACCGACGGCCGCGACGCGCTGCTGGCCATCGGGATGAACGGCGAGCCACTGCCGATCGAACACGGATACCCGGTCCGGCAGGTGGTACCCGGTCTGTACGGGTTCGTCTCCGCCTGTAAGTGGGTGATCGACTGGGAGATCACCAGATTCAGTGAGGCCCAGGCCTACTGGACCCAGCGCGGCTGGGGTGAGCGCGCACCGATCAAGACCGCATCGCGCATCGACCGCCCGGCCCCGTTCTCTACGTCTCCGGCCGGCACCGTCGTGGTGGCGGGTACCTGCTGGGCACAACACCGGGGCATCCGGTCCGTCGAGGTCCGCGTCGACGACGGGCCGTGGCAGCAGGCGACTTTGGCGACCGAGTACTCCAGCGACACGTGGCGCCAGTGGAGGTGGGACTGGGATGCGACGCCCGGACAGCACACCCTGTACTGCCGCGCGACCGATCGCACCGGGGCGACGCAACCGGAGCAACGGGTGGCCCCGATCCCCGACGGTGCCACCGGATGGCACAGCCGCGTCCTGCGAATCGAGTAGGGCCGGCTCGGTGGTGCCGACTCAGTAGCGCCGGACTGGGCCGCCTACCCGCCGATCATCGTGAGATCGTCGACCACGGCATCGGGACGCATCCCGTCATGATCCAGATCGGGTTCCGGCAGAACAGTATCCGGGTCGACGAGAACCACGCGTCGGCCGTCGAGGCGCAGTCGCCGCAGCCCTTCGAGCAGCATCCGGCGACCCACATCGCTGAGATGATCGATCCGGGTGGCGTCCACGACCGCGGCCGGCGTCGCGGTGTCGTCGGATTCGAAGGCGTGCAGGATGGATTCGGCGCCACCGAACTGGATGGTGCCCTGGATCACGAACACGGTCGCGTCGTCGACGACGTAGACGTCGCGGACCACGGTGGCGTCGTAGGGTTCGGCGTCGACGAGATGCATCCCCATGTCCGCCGACATGCGGCGGAACGCCTCGACGCCCCGCACCGAGTTGCCGTGGTCGTCGAGTCGCGGGGAGAGCACGGCGATGCCGCACTGGCCGGGCAGCGCGCCCAGCAGCCCACCGGCGACACCACTTTTCGCCGGGATGCCGACCGTGGTGAGCCACCGACCGGCGGCGTCGTACATGCCGCACCCGGCCATCACCGACATCGTCTGCCGGGCAACGGCCCGGCTCAGGACGCGTCGGCCCGAGCATGGGTGGACGCCGCCGTTGGCCAGCGTGGCACCCATCAGCGACAAGTCGCGAACGGTCACCTCGATCGAACACTGCCGGGTGTACCCCTCGACCACGTCATGCGCGGGGGCATCGATGATGCCGTAATTGCGCAGCATGTGGGCGATCGACAGGTTCCGGTCGGCGGTGTCGAGTTCGGATGAGAACACCGACTCGTCGATGCCGAGGTCGCGGCCGGCGAGTTCGGAGAAGAAGCTGCGGGCCCGTTCCACCCGCTCCTCGGGCCGGGCAGCTGCGCCGACGAGCAGGTGATGAGCGGTGATCGCACCCGCGTTGATCATCGGATTCTTGGGCCGTCGGGTCTCGCCCTCGAGCGACAGCTCGTTGAACGCCTCGCCGGACGGTTCGACGCCAACCTTGGCCTCCACCGCCTCGAGCCCGCGGTCGATGATGGCGGCCGCGTAGGCGAACGGTTTGGAGATCGACTGGATCGAGAAGGCGAGGTCGGCGTCGCCGGCGACGTGGGTGCGACCGTCCACCGTGGTCAGCGCGATACCGAAGACATCCGGGTCGGCGGCGGCCAGTTCGGGGATGTAATCGGCGACGACGCCGTCGCGATTGTGGGCGAGGTCGTCGAGAACCTCCTGCAGGTAATCCGGGACCGGTGAGCGCACCGGCAATCACCTCCGAGGTCGTCGTCCCTGTGTGGGACGTCGCCCGCCAGGGTAGGTGATGGCCGGGCGCCCCACTGCGTCAGGAGGTCGGCGTCCAGGAGTCGAAATCCTCGGCCCAGCTCTGTCCTTCGGAGATCGCGGCCATGGTGGACTGCCCGTCGAGAGCTTCCCGGATGATGTCGGCGTGGCCGCAGTGATGCGCGGTCTCGCGAAGCTTGTTCAGAGCCATGGTGCGCACCGAGTTCCACTCCCGCTCGGGCGCCCACGGCGCGGTCGGCTGCGGGATCAGCTCGTCGAGATCATCGGCTGACGCGATCAGCCTATCGAATTCGTCTGCACCGAAGTCGTATTCGCTGAGCCATCCGTCCAGTGTCTCCTCGGGCAGCAACTCGTAGGCATGCGCGAGGGAGGCGGGATCGAGGGAGGCGTTCTCGTCACGTTCGCGCAGGATCTGCGCGCCCCATCGCTCACCCCAGGCCAGGTGCTTGAGCAGTCCGCCGAGAGTCAGTTCGCTCACCGTCGTGCGCGTGCGGGCCTGCTCCTCGGTGATATTGCGCAGGGCGACTCGGAACAGGGCGCTCTGATCGGCGAGCAGTGTCAGCAGGTCAGCCTTCTCGCCGGTGACATCGAATGGCAGCGTGACCTCGGTGTAGGTGGACATCTGGGGTTCCTTTCGTCGTTGGTGATCACCACGTTACGAAGGATCGAGGACAATTTTGGTCCTCAATGACCCCGGACGCCGGTAATCGTGTTGCGGCGCCGCGGAGCCGACAACGACGATGGTGGGCGTGAGCGCATGTGATGACCCGTCGATCCTCGAGGCCCTGACCCGCAAGCCGGACCGGGCCGGTGACCGCGCACTGCTCGATGACGTCCTCGACGAGGCGCGGGTGGGCGTCCTGAGCACCGTCGTCGACGGGCAGCCGTGGTCGGTGCCGCTGCTCTTCGCCCGCGACGGCGACGCGATCCTGCTGCACGGCTCGAGCGGGGCGGGCATGCTGAGGCACGTGGGAGCCGGTGCGCCCGTGGCGTTCACCGTGTTCGTGATGGACGCCCTGGTCATCGCCGACACGCTCTTCGATCATTCGGCGAACTATCGCTCGGCAGTCATCCGCGGCACGACCGAGATTGTCGACGACGCGCTCCACGTACTGGAGATGTTGTCGGACAAGCTGATTCCCG
This sequence comes from Gordonia bronchialis DSM 43247, assembly GCF_000024785.1. NCBI lineage: Bacteria > Bacillati > Actinomycetota > Actinomycetes > Mycobacteriales > Gordoniaceae > Gordonia > Gordonia bronchialis. Next base: position 95,025 of record NC_013441.1, read on the forward strand.
GCCGCGTCGCCGAGGTCCGGGAGGCGACGCGCAAGGAACTCGCGGCCACCGTCGCGCTGCGGCTACCCATCGTCGACGGCCAATGGATCGCCAAGGCGCGCTCCGGTGGTCCCGGTGCCGACGCGGCGGGCTGGACGGGCGTGGTGCCGATGCGGACCGTCTTCGATGACCCGATCACCTACACCGGCACCGAACCGCCGGCGTCGGTGCGGGCGTTGTCCGCCGGCTGAGTCGGCCTATCCCTCGCCCTTGCGCAGGATGAACCGCTGGATCTTGCCGCTCGGCGTCTTGGGCAGTGCGTCGACAAAGTGGACCGCGCGTGGGTAGGCGTGCGCGGCGAACTGGGTCTTCACCAGTTGCTGCAGTTCGGTTTCGAGTTCGTCGGTGCCGGCGACGCCGTCGGCGAGGACCACGAACGCCTCGATCACCTCGCCGCGCAGTTCGTCGGGACGGCCGACGACGGCGACGTCGAGGACTGCCGGATGGGTGATGAGCACGCTCTCCACGTCGAACGGGCCGATCCGGTAGCCGGCCATGATGATCACGTCGTCATCGCGGGCGGTGAAGAAGTAGCGACCCTCGTCGTCGACGCGGCCGGTGTCGCCGGTGAGATACCAGCGGCCGTCCTCGGTGTAGCGCGACGCGGTCTTCTCGGGCGCATCGAGGTAGCCGGTGAACCAGTAGAGCGGGCTGGCGGGCACGTCGATTGCGATCTGTCCGTCCACGATCCCGGCGGCGAAGCCGGGCATCGGCTTGCCCATCGAACCGGGTATCAATGGTTCGCGGATGGCGTCGTTCCAGTGGTTGTTGATGAACATGCCGTGTTCGGTCTGCCCGTAGTGGTCGCGGACTTCGGTGCCCAGAGCGGTTGTAGCCCAGTCGATCACGTCGGGCGTCAACGGTTCGCCGGCCGACGACGCCCGCCGCAGACGGAAGCCCGCGATGCGCGGGTCCTTGCTCAGCGAGCGGTAGACGGTGGGCGCGGCGGCGAAGTTGGTGACCTCGAGTTCATCGAGGATCCGGGCGGTGAGTTCGGGGGAGAAGCCGGCATGCAGCAGCAGGTTCGCCCGGCCGATGGCGAGCGGGCCGACGATGCCGTAGTAGAGGCCGTACGCCCAGCCCGGATCGGCAGCGTTCCAGAAGACGTCGTCGGCCGCGACGTCGAGCCCGAATCGCATGTAGGCGACAAACGACGCGAGCGCTTTCACCGGAACCGGGACACCCTTGGGTGCGCCGGTGGTACCGCTGGTGAACAGCAGGATCAGGGTGCCGTCACCGCCGACGGCGACCGACTCGGCGATCGGCGCACTGTCGCGCACGAGCGTGTCGAACTCGTCGCCGGCGACGATGGTGGCGACGTCGTCGAAGCCGTCGAGCTTGGCGGCCTGGCTGGGTTCGGTGACCACCAGCGTGGCGCCCGCGGCACGTAGCCGCATCTCGATGGCGGGTGGGGCAAAAGCGGTGAACAGCGGGATGTAGACGGCACCGAGACGCGCGATGGCCAGCAGCGCGACGACGAGTTCGGTGCGTTTGCCCATCAGCACGCCGACGGTGTCACCCCGGTTGATGCCTCGCGCGGCGAGTGCGGTCGCGAACCGCTTCGACTGGTCGGCGAGTTCGCCGTACGTGATGGTGCTGGTCACCGGATTGCCGTCGCCGTCGACATCGATGCTGGTGAAGGCGATGCCCGCGGGATCGTGACCGTCCACGAGCAGGTGCGCGGCGTTGGCGTCCGGCGCACCGTATGTCTCGAGCAGGCCCGCGACGGTTTCGGCGGGGGTGGTGGCGGCTTGGGTCCCACCTGTTGTTGTCACTTCGACCTCCAAAACGACCTGGGTAAGCTGGGTCACAGTGTGAACCGATCGGCGCGCGCTGACCACCCCCCGAAGAGGGGTCGAACGACCAGATGATGACGAAGCTGCGGAGGTGACGATGAGCGACACCGTCCGTGGGCCGGTCACTGCCGCATTGCGCCGGATCCGCAGAGACAGCGGGGTACCGCTCGCCTTCGGTGGCGTGGTGTGGGGCCCGCGCAGCCTACGTCTCGAACACTTCGTCGGACGGACCGTCGGCGCGCTCAACGGGGTGTCGGTGGACGCGGGGCACGGTCTTGGCGGCAAGGTCGTCGCGGTACATCGGCCGATGGTGGTCGACGACTACCTGAAGACCCCGCGCATCACCCATCGCTACAACACGGTCATCGAACGTGAGGGTCTGCGTGCAATGGCTGCCGCGCCGGTCATCGTCGATCGCAAGCCGGTCGCCGTGCTTTATGGCGCTCTGCGGACCACCGATCCCATCGGCGGGCGCACCCTCGATGTGCTGGCGATGGAGGCGCGGGCCGTCGAGCAGGAGATCGTCGCGGCCCGGGTGCGTCTGGAGGCCCGCTCGGAATCCGCGGGCGTCGACGGTGATCGCCTGGCGCAGGCCTATGCCCGTCTGAGATTGTTCGTGGCGCACAGCGACGACGCCGGACTCGCCGCTGAACTGGACCGGCTGACCGCCGAATTCACTTCGGAAGCAACATCATCGGTGGATCTGCCGGCGCTGACCGGACGCGAGCATGATGTGCTGGCGCTGGCCGCGCTCGGACATTCCAACGCGCGCATCGCCGATCAGCTGGGGATCACCGTGCACACCACCAAGGGTTATCTGAAGTCGGCGATGCGCAAACTCGGTGCCACGACTCGGCTCGAAGCGGTGATCACCGCTCGCCGGGCGGGGCTCATGCCGTGAGGCGGGTCAGTGTTCCCGCAGCTTGTCGATGAGTTGCTCCTTCTTCAGGTCGGAGTAGCCGCTTAGGCCGAGGTCCTTTGCACGAGAACGGAGTTCGTCGACCGTCCAGTCCTCGTAGGAGCCGGAACGGCCACCTTTGCTGCCGACGTCGGATCGTGACGTGTTGGATGCGGCGTTGGCGATGCGAGCGGACTTCTCCTTGGAATTGCCCTCGTCACGCAACTTCTCGTACAGTTCGTCGTCCTTGACGGACGGGCCCGGATCGCGTTGTGGCATCGGATGACCTCCTCGTGGCGAACAGACTCAAGGATCGAGATGTGGCCCGTGGCTTCAGCCGTACGTTTCACCCTACGCCGTGCGTCAACCGTCGCACGTCGACGAATCCACCGTGATCACGTCGGAATTCGATACGGTTGAGGGAATCCGACAACCGGTGACACCGACGACGATGGGAACCGCCATGGGTAAGAAGCGTAAACTGATCGCGCGGCTCGAAGCCGAGATCGACAATCTCAAAGGCGAATTGGCCCGCGTGGAGAAGCACGCCCGCAAACAGCTCAAGAAGGCCGAACGTGACGCGGCGGCACTGCGTGGTGAGGTGCTCAAGCTGATCGGGCAGAACAAGTCCGAACGTTCCGATGCCGAGAAGAATCGGACCGAGAACTCTCCGGCCAAGGCGGTCACCCCGCCCGCGGTGAAATCGACCGTCGCCGACTCCGCGACCAAGGCACCGAAATCGGTCTACGGAGAGCAGGCTCGAGCCGACCAGAGCAGGACCGCACCGCCGGCCGCCCCGTCGGTGACCGCGCCGGTCGAGCCGCCGGCCAAAAAAGCCGCAGCCGCCAAGAAGACGGCCACCAAGACACCGGCCGACAAGACACCGGCCGACAAGACAACAACTGCCAAGAAGACGCCGGCCAAGAAGACACCCGCCAAGAAGGCCGCGGCCACACCGACGGTGGCCGAGTTGCGTCAGCAGGCGAAGGCCAAGGGCGTCAAGGGCTACTCGACAATGACCAAGGCGAAGCTGCTCGACGCGCTGAGCTGAGCGGTACTAACCCCGGAAGTCGCTCACACGCTGAGGATTCCATAGACCCGGAGCTTGCGATACAGCGTGCTGCGCGACATCCCCAACGCGGCGGCAGCGTGTAACCGGTTGCCCCCGTGACTCTCCAGGGCAGCGATGATCGCGTCGCGTTCGGCACTCTCCAGCGGCGTCAACGCCCGATGCGCGGTGCTGCGGCAGAAGCCCGGCAGATCCTCGGGCTGGATCTCGCCCACCGGTCGTCGTCGCAACGCGAACTCGAGTGCCTCGCGCAGCTGCACGATGTTGCCCGGCCAGTGGAACCCGGTGATCATCCGCATCGCCTTGGGACTGAGGCGGTGCGACCGCTGCGGCGAGATCGTCTTGACCACGCGATCGACCACCGCGGGCAGATCTGCCGTGCGCAACCGAAGCGGTGGCACCGCGACGGATCGGTCAAAGCGAAAGAGTAAGCGGGAGTGGGGAATCGGGTCCCGCGGCGAGTCCGGAACCGGCTCCATGGTGGCCGCGACGTCGTGGCCGGCCCGGATCGCCGCGCGGATCACGCCGTCGATGGCATCGAGCGACTCGGCGGGCATCCGGTCGAGATTGCGCAGCACCACCAATGCCGGACCCGGGCCGAGATCGGGCAACGGCTCAGGGTCGTCGGCCGTGGCGTCGACGACGATCACGGGTGCATCCTCGTGCAGCGACCCGAAGACGTCGCCGACCAGCGTGCAGCGACCGGTACCCGACTCACCCAGGACCAGCACGGCCTCGTGTGCGGTCAAGGCCGTCAGTACCTCGGTGCGTGCCGATCGCCAGGCCGGGCTCACGCCGATGTCCGGCGACGGCAGGGCGGGCAGCGTCCGGGGTCCGTCGTCGGCCACCACCGGGTCCGGCGCCTGTTCCTCGTCGAGCAGGATGACCATGCCGACGGTGTCGCCATTGCAGCTGATCGAGTTGGTACGCAACCGGATTCGACGGCCGCCCGGCAGCGTGAGGGACTGGGTGGACCGGTCGTGGCGCGACATCAGGAACTCGGCGAACTGCGCGATACTCGCCTGCTCATCCGGCGTCAGCAGATCCCGCGCGAACTCGTTGGCCATCACGGTGTCGCCGACGGCCATCACCGCCTGGCGCGGCCGCGTGTCAGCCCGTAGGAAGGTCTCGAACAGCGCGCGTTTGGCGGGACTGCGATCCAGGAGCAGATTGCGTCCGATGTCGGAGGCCGCGGCCCGGATGAGCGGTTCGATGAGCGGATTCCAGCTGTCGGAGAGCATGCTGACGTCCAGCACCCCGGCCATCCGACGCGTCAACGGATCCCAGATGGGCGTGCCGGCACAGGCGAACGGGGTCAGCGCCTGATTGAAGTGTTCGGAGCCGACGACGCTGACCGGGGCACCGACCTCGAAGACCGTGCCGACGCCGTTGGTGCCGATCGAGCCCTCGTCGAAGGAGAAGCCGAGCGCGAAGTCGACGCGGTCGAGGACGCGACCGACCGCCGTCGAACAGTCCCGGCGGTCGACGATCCGGGCGGCGGCGTCGGTGAAGGCGATGGTGACGGGGATGTCGGACATGTCGTCGGCGAGGCGGTCGATGACCGGGCGTGCGCAGCGGGCCAGCCGGGAGTCGAAGTCGACGTCGGAGTGGAACGCGACCTCGTAGCGGTCGGCGTCGACTCCTGCCGAACGGCTGCGCGACCACGACGCCGCGACCACGTCATCGACTCCCGCCGCGCCCTGCGGACCGAACTCGAGAAAGTCGGCCCGGGCCGCCGCGATGCGAAGCTGCTGGTCACGCTGCTGGCTCACCTCTCGATGACCTCCTGCGCTCATGCCGATGTGATCCGGGACACAGCGATTATCCCGCTCCACGGGCCGGGTGACCAGCACAGAACCGGCGTTGGGACTGTCCCATTTTGGGACACCGCGACCTCGTGAGACGGCACCAACAATGTCTGCCACGTGATCTCCGACACAGATGAGAGGACCAGAACATGGCAGACACCACACTCGACGCCGTCGTCATCGGAGCCGGCGTAGCCGGTCTGTACGAGCTCCACATGCTGCGGGAGCAGGGGCTCGACGTCCGCGCCTACGATGCGGCCACCGGCGTCGGCGGTACCTGGTACTGGAATCGCTACCCGGGCGCCCGCTTCGACTCCGAGGCCTACATCTACCAGTACCTCTTCGACGAGGAGCTCTACAAAGGCTGGAGCTGGAGCCAGCGCTTCCCCGGGCAGGCCGAGATCGAACAGTGGCTCAACTACGTCGCCGACGCGCTCGACCTGCGCCGCGACATCCAGCTTTCCACCGTCATCGAGAGTGCCGTCTGGGATCCCGACCGGCAGCGCTGGCTGGTGACCACCGGCGACGGCGAGACGATCGACACGCAGTTCCTCATCACCTGCTGCGGGATGCTGTCGGCGCCGATGACCGACCTGTTCCCCGGGCAGGCGGACTTCGCCGGCCAACTCGTGCACACCTCGCGCTGGCCGAAGGAGGGGATCGAGCTGACCGGCAAGCGGGTCGGTGTCATCGGCAACGGAGCGACCGGCATCCAGGTGATCCAGACGATCGCCGACGAGGTGGACGAGCTGACCGTCTTCATCCGCACCCCGCAGTACGCACTGCCCATGAAGAACCCGAGCTACGGTCCCGACGAGGTGGCCGCCTACAAGTCCCGGTTCGACGAACTGCGCGCGACGCTGCCGCACACCTTCACCGGTTTCGAGTACGACTTCACCGACGCGTGGGAGGACCTCACCCCCGACGAGCGGCGCGCGAAACTCGAGGACATCTACGACAACGGGTCCCTGAAACTGTGGCTCGCGTCGTTCGCCGAGATCTTCTCCGACGAGCAGGTCAGTGAGGAGGTGTCGGAGTTCGTCCGGGAGAAGATGCGTGCGCGTCTGCAGGACCCGGACCTGTGCGATCTGCTCATCCCGAGCGACTACGGCTTCGGCACGCACCGGGTCCCGCTGGAGACCGACTACCTCGAGGTGTACCACCGCGACAATGTGAAAGCGGTTGCGGTCAAGGACAATCCGATCGCGAAGATCGTGCCGGAGGGCATCGAGCTGACCGACGGGACGCGCTACGAGCTGGACGTGATCATCATGGCCACCGGATTCGACGCCGGGACCGGCGCGCTGACCCGCATCGACATCCGGGGTCGTGACGGGCACGTCCTCAAGGAGGACTGGGGTCGTGACATCCGCACCACGATGGGGCTGATGGTGCACGGCTATCCCAACATGCTGACCACCGCGGTGCCGCTGGCCCCGTCGGCCGCGCTGTGCAACATGACCACCTGCCTGCAACAGCAGACGGAGTGGATCAGCGAGGCCATCCGGCACATGCGGACGCACGGCAAGTCCGTCATCGAACCCACCGCCGAGGGGGAGGCCGCCTGGGTGGCCCATCATGACGAACTCGCCGACGCGAACCTCATCTCCAAGACCAACTCCTGGTACGTCGGCTCAAACGTGCCCGGCAAGCCGCGTCGAGTGCTGTCCTATGTAGGCGGCGTCGGCGCCTACCGAGAGGCGACGCTCGAGGCCGCGGCGGCCGGATACAAGGGCTTCGCGCTCAACTGAGCGCGGACTCACCTCTGACCACCCGTCCGACCCGAAAGGAATCCCCACCATGACCAGCTCAGTCCATTCCCTCGACGTCGCCGCCTTTCGCGACAACGCCGACGCCATCCTCACCGCCGCCACACAGGGAGACGCGCGCGTACCCGGCGTCGTCGCGATGGTGACCGACCGCGACGGCAACGTCTACGAGGGCGCCGCGGGTGTGCGCAACATCGCCGAACCCGCCGAGATGACCACCGACGACGTGTTCGCGATCTTCTCCACCACCAAGGCGATCACCGCGACCGCGGTGTTGCAACTCGTCGAGGAAGGTGCCCTCGACCTCGACGCGCCGGCCGCCGACTACGCCCCGGAGATCGGCACCCTGCAGGTACTCGAGGGGTTCGACGGCGACGGTCAGCCGAAACTCCGGCCGCCGAAGACGCAGGCCACGACGCGTCAACTGCTCACGCACACAGGTGGTTTCGGCTACGACTTCTTCGACGAGAACTACAATCGGCTCGCCCAGGAACACGGGCAGCCGAGCGTCACCACCGCGACCAAGGCGGCGCTGACGACGCCGCTGCTCTTCGATCCGGGCGAACGCTGGCAGTACGGCACCAACATCGACTGGGCCGGACAGGTGGTCGAGCAGATCCGTGGCAAACGCCTCGGCGAGGTCTTCGCCGACCACATCTTCGCCCCGCTCGGCATCACCGATCTCAGCTTCATCCTGGCCGACGAGTTCCGGCCGCGCCTCACCGAGATCCACGCCCGCGGCGCCGACGGTTCGCTCACCCCGATGGGACTGCAACTGCCGTCGCCACCGGAGGTGGACTTCGGCGGACACGGCCTCTACGGCACGGTCGGGGAGTACATGAAGTTCATCCGCATGTGGCTCAACGACGGTGCGGGCAGCAACGGTCGGGTACTGAAGCCGGAGACGGTGGAGATGGCCGTGCGCAATCACCTCGGCGATCTCCCGGTCACCATGCTGCCCGGCGTCATCCCCGCCTTGTCCAACGACGCGGAGTTCTTCCCGGGGCAGTCCAAGTCGTGGTCGCTGCCGTTCATGATCAACAACGAGAAGGCGCCGACCGGGCGGCCTGCCGGAGCGCAGGGCTGGGCCGGACTGGCGAATCTCTTCTACTGGATCGACCGCGAGAACGGTTACGGCGGCTATTGGGCGACGCAGATCCTCCCCTTCGGCGACCCGACGTCGTTCACGAAGTACATGGAACTCGAGACGGCGTTCTACGACGCTCTCGACGCGTGAGGGGTGAACGGTCATGACTGAACACATGAAGACCTTCACCATGCTCGACATCGGCAAGACCGACATCGTCGAGAAGCCGATTCCGGCACCCGGCCCCAATGAGGCGCTGGTCAAGACCACCGCATCGCTCATCTGCACCTCCGACGTGCACACCTCAAAGGTGCGTTGCCGGTGGAGAACGGCCGGACCCTGGGCCACGAGTCCGTCGGGGTGATCGCCGCACTCGGATCGGAGGTCACCGGCTTCACCGAAGGACAGCGGGTGGCGGTGAACGCGGTCACGCCGTGCTTCGAGTGCAGCTACTGCCAGCGCGGTTTCACCAGCCAATGCGGTGGACTGCTCGGCGGCTACAAGTACACCGCGCAGGTCGACGGCAACATGGCCGAGTACTTCCTGGTCCCCACGGCCCGGGCGAACCTCGCGCCGATCCCCGACGACCTGGCCGACGACGCGGCGGTCTACGCCTGCGACATGCTGAGTACCGGACTGATGGGCGCCGAACACGCCCAGATCGAGATCGGCGACACCGTGGTCGTCTTCGCCCAGGGGGCGGTGGGATTGTGCGCGACGATCGGTGCGCGGCTGCGCGGCGCGGGCCGCATCATCACCGTCGAATCCCTGCCGGACGCGTGGAACTGTCCAAGCGGTTCGGTGCCGACGACGTCGTCGATTCACCAAGGGCGACCCGGTGGAGCAGATCATGGATCTCACCGGCGGTCAGGGTGCCGACGCCTCGATCGAGGCCCTCGGTTTCCCGCAGACCTTCGAAGCCGCGCTCGCCTGCCTCAAGGCCGGCGGGACCCTGTCCAACATCGGCTACCACGGCGAAAACCCGGCACCGCTGCAGCTCGACCTCCCCGCCTTCGGATTGGGCATGGGAGACAAGACGATTCGCACCGGATTGTGTCCCGGCGGCAGTGATCGGATGCGCCGGTTGTTCAGTCTGATGACGACGGGCAAGGTCGACCCGACGCCGATGACCACTCACCGGTTCGCCTTCGACGACGTCGAGCACGCCTTCGAGATAATGGCGACCAAACAGGACGGGATCGTCAAACCGCTGATCACCTATTGAGCGCCCGTCGGTGTCGTCGGTGTCGTCGGGGACAATGGCTCTGTGACGACAGCTGACGGGACCGACTTCAGGCAGTGGCGCGCGATGCACCTCGTGCTCGAAGGGCCGCTGCCGGAGATCGCGAACCGGTTCTCGCGATTCCTGGCAGCGGCCTGCCCGCATGATGCGCTGGTCATCTACACGCGGGAGTGCACCGGCCGGCCACGCAAGGTGGCCGGGCCCGCCGAGCTGGTGGACCGGGTCAGCATCGACGAACTCGACGCCGCCAAGGAATCGGTGTCGCCCGGCGATGTGGTGATCGGTGACGTCGTCCTCGCCGGCGAACGCCGACCGGTCCTGATGGTCCGCGACGAGACGGACACCCTGTTGGTGCTGGTGGCCAAACGGGGTGCCCGGGCCATCCGGCCGACGGTGCCCACCGAGGTCATCCGCTGGTGGTTTGCGCTCGTCGCCGTGTCGATCCGGCAGCAGGTGTCCCAGGCCAGTCCCGACTACCTGGCCGAATCGCGAGCCGCGTCGAGCGAGCGTGCCCGCACCATCGCCCAGCTTACCGAGGCCCACGAGGACACCCTGGCCTCGATCCTGTCCGTTCTGCGCTCGCGCGACATCGATGATCGTGCCGCACGGTCCACCGCAGCCGAGACGGCGTCGGCCGCGCTGATCTCGTTGCGCGGGGTCGGCGACACCGACCGCAAGCTGGCCACCGAGGCCCTCGCCGCCGCCTTCGACCGACTGCGCGATGAGTTGGAACCCGTTGTGCGGCAATGGGAAATCGACGTCGAGTATGTGGGGCCGGATGGGGGCGGACGGACGATCCCGGGTGAGATCGCGCACGCCGCACGGGCGATCGTGCGGACGGTGACCGTCGCCTTCGGGGTTGCGCAGCAGCACAGCCGGGTACGGGTCGCCTGGGAGTGTGTCGACGGCGATCTGGTCATCGACGTCCGGGATCAGGGCAATGGAGACCTCGACGGCAGCGGTCTGCGCAGTCAGCTCGGCGGTCGCCTCGGTGCCCTCGGCGGCCGGCTCGAGGTGGAGACCCTCGCCGGCTGGGGAAGCCGGGTGACGGTGCGGATCCAGCTCGAGGAGGCACAGCGGCGGCCCGACGAGGAGCGGTTGTCGGCCCTCAATCCGCGTGAGCGGGAGGTCCTGGGGCACCTGGCTCTGGGCAGGCGCAACAAATCGATCGCCGCCGAGCTCGGCGTCAGTGAGAACACCATCAAGTTCCACGTGACCTCGATCCTGCAGAAGTTGCACGTCTCCAATCGCGGCGAGGCGGGCCTGCTCGCCGCCCGCGCCGGAATCACCGCCGGTTGAACCGCGCCCCCTGTACGTTCGGATAGGCAGAACCATCCATTCGGGTAAATGCATGTGTTGTCGGCCGCCACAAGACTGGGACGCGTAGCGGACTGCCCGCGGGCTGTCCACAGTTGTCAGCGGTTCAGAGTTGTCATCGAGAGGATTGAAAGCGGAATGTCGGAACAGACGGTCAAGGGAGTCATCTCGCGCAGCAAGGGCGCGCCGACGGAGGTCGTCGACGTGGTGATTCCCGATCCGGGTCCCCGCGACGTCATCGTGAAGATCCAGGCCTGCGGGGTCTGCCACACCGACCTCGCCTACAAGCAGGGCGGCATCAACGACGAGTACCCCTTCCTCCTCGGACATGAGGCCGCCGGCATCGTCGAGACCGTCGGCTCCGATGTCAGCCACGTCGAGGTCGGCGACTTCGTGGTGCTCAACTGGCGCGCGGTGTGCGGTGAGTGCCGGGCCTGCAAGCGCGGTCGGCCCTGGTACTGCTTCAACACCTTCAACGCGTCGAAGGCGATGACGCTGACCGACGGCACCGAGCTGACCCCGGCGCTGGGTATCGGGGCGTTCATCGACAAGACGCTGATCCACGAATTGCAGTGCACCAAGGTCAATCCCGAGACCGATCCGGCAGTGGCCGGACTGCTCGGCTGCGGTGTGATGGCCGGGTTGGGTGCGGCGATGAACACCGGCAACGTGGGCCGGGGTGACTCGGTGGCGGTGATCGGCTGCGGCGGCGTGGGTGATGCGGCCATCGCGGGCGCGCGCCTGGCCGGTGCGACCACGATCATCGCGATCGACCGCGACCCGGCGAAACTGGCGTGGGCCACCGATCTCGGTGCCACCCACACCATCAACGGCGCCGAGGTCGACGACGTGGTGACCGCGGTGCAGGAACTGACCGGCGGCAACGGCGCGGATGTGGTGATCGACGCCGTCGGCCGTCCGGAGACCTACAAGCAGGCGTTCTATGCGCGTGATCTCGCGGGCGTCGTGGTGCTCGTCGGGGTGCCCACCCCGGAGATGACGCTGGAACTGCCGCTGGTGGACTTCTTCTCCCGTGGCGGTGCGCTCAAGTCGTCGTGGTACGGCGACTGCCTCCCCGAGCGGGACTTCCCGATGCTCGTCGATCTCTACGAGCAGGGTCGGTTGCCGCTGGACAAGTTCGTCACCGAGCGAGTGGGTCTGAACGACGTCGAGGCCGCGTTCTCCGCGATGGAGGCCGGCAAGGTGCTGCGCTCGGTGGTGGAGCTGTGAGCGGCGCACTGCGCATCGACAACGTCGTCACCTCCGGCACCTTCTCACTCGACGGCGGCACGTGGGATGTCGACAACAACATCTGGCTGATCGGCGACGACGACGAGGTGATCATCATCGACGCCGCGCATTCGGCGCAGCCGATCCTCGCCGGCGTCGGCGACCGCACGGTGAAGGCGATCGTGCTGACCCACGGCCACAACGATCACATCACCGTCGCCCCGGAACTGTCGAGGGAAACCGGTGCGCCGATCCTGCTGCACCCCGGCGACGACATGCTGTGGAATGACACGCATCCCGACGTCGAGCATGCCGATCTCGAAGACGGACAGGAGATCTCGGTTGCGGGCACGGGGCTCAAGATCATCAACACGCCCGGCCACTCGCCGGGCTCGTCGGTGATCCACGTCCCCGAGGCGGGTGTCCTGTTCTCCGGCGACACCCTGTTCTCCGGCGGTCCCGGCGCGACCGGCCGCAGCTACTCCAGCTTCCCGACGATCATCGCCTCGATCCAGGAGAAGATCTTCACCCTCGACCCGGAGACCAAGGTCTACACCGGCCACGGCGACGGCACGACGGTCGGCACCGAGTCGCCGCATCTCGAGGAGTGGATAAAGCGGGGGAGCTGAACCCACGCCCGAGTAGCGCAGATCGGGGCGATAGTGCATTCATAGGTAATGCTTACCTGACTAGATAAGGCATCGCCATGGGCCATCTCGGTCTTTCGCGTGGTCGTCGGCTTTCTGTTCTTCTGCCATGGCACCTCCACGTTGTTCGCCTGGCCGGTGGCGCCGTACAGCGGGCAGACCGCCGACTTCGGCGCGTGGCCGTCCTGGTGGGCCGGGGCGATCCAGTTCGTCGGCGGGCTGCTGATCATGCTCGGGGTCGGGACGCGCATCGCCGCGTTCATCGGGTCCGGCTCGATGGCGGTGGCGTACTTCTGGAAGCACCAGGGCGATGGGCTCCTGCCCATCCAGAACGACGGCGATTCCGCGGCACTGTTCTGCTGGGCGTTGCTGCTCCTGGTCTTCATCGGACCGGGGAGGCTGGCGCTCGACAGGTACCTGGGCCGCGAACGGTCGGCGGAGACGGCCGATGAGCGGGTGGGTGTGGGTGCCTGACCCTTCCTCTCGTTGAGCCGCCCGACGCTCGCTGATGGAGACGAAAGTAGGGGAGGATTGCGCCTACCGTTGACCGGTGACCACTCCGTCGGAGTCGCCCGCGCGACACCTTCCCGTCGTCGGCACGCTGCTGCCGCCCTGGATGGTCGGCTACCGCATGGCGTGGTTGCGAACCGACATCCTGGCCGGCGTCACCCTGGCGGCCGTCGCGATACCGGAATGCATGGGCTACAGCTCGATTGCGCACGTCCCGCTGGTGGCCGGTCTGTACACGATCATCCTGCCGACCCTGGCCTTCGCGCTGATCGGGGCATCGCGGCAGCTCGTCGTCGGGGCCGACTCCGCGACCGCGGCATTGCTCGCGTCGGGCATCGCCGGGCTCGGGGTGGCCGGCCTGACCCCGGACAGCGAACAGTGGCTGGCGTGGGCGGGCATCATCGCGATCGTCACCGGGGTGCTGCTCGCCCTGGCGCGCATCCTGCGTCTGGGGTTTCTCGGTGACTTCCTCTCCACCGCAGTACTTGTCGGCTTCCTCGCCGGAACCGGCATCAGTGTGCTCACCGGGCAGCTGCCCGGGATGCTCGGCGTCCACGGCGCCGACGGCCGGGTCTGGTACCGCTGGTACGTGGTGCTGTCCGAACTCGGCACCATCGACTGGGCGGCAGTCGGTTTCGCCGTGGCCACCCTGGCGGTGCTGATCGCGGGACGACGCTGGGCACCGCGGGCACCGGCGGCGATCGTGGTGGTGGTGGTCTCCATCGTGGTCGTCTCCGTGTTCGGGTGGAGCGACGACGTCGAGGTGGTCGGGTCGGTCCCGAGCGGCCTGCCGGCACTCGGGCTCCCGGACGGCTTCGCCTGGCACGATCTGCCCAAGGCGGCCACCGTCGCGATCGGCTGCGCGATCGTCATCCTCGCCCAGAGTGCCGCCACCGCACGCAGTTTCGCACAGAAGTACGGTGCGACCGCCGACGTGAACCGCGACATCGTCGGGTTGTCGGCGGCCAATATCGTCGCCGGACTGAGCTCGGCCTTCGTGGTGAACGGCAGCCCCACCAAGACGCAGTTGCTCGACGATCAGCGCGGCCGGACCCAGGTCGCGAACCTGACGATGGTAGCCGTGACCCTGCTGGTGGTGCTGTTTGCGACCAGTGCGCTGGCGAATCTGCCCGACGCGGTGCTGGCGGCGATCGTCGCCGTCGTCGCCGTCAATCTCATCGACGTGCACGCCTTCCGACGGATGTGGCAGGTGCGGCGGATCGAGTTCGGCATCGCCGTGGTCAGTGCCGTGGTGGTGGTGATCGTCGGCGTGCAGAACGGCATCCTCACCGCGATGGCCGTCTCGCTGCTGGAGATCGTCCGCCGGCAGTACCGTCCGGAACGTTTCGTCGTCGGCGTCGCCGATCACGGCCGTACCCGCCGCTACCAGCCGGCTCACCCGGGCCAGCAGTCGCTGCCCGGTCTCATCGTGTTCCGCTATGACGCAGATCTGTTCTACGCCAACGCAAGCCGATTCGCCGACGACGTGATGGGCCTGGTGCGTGCGGCGCCGGATCCGCTGCGCTGGTTGGTGCTGGACTGCACCGTGATCGGCGATGTCGACTACTCGGCGTCGTCGGTGTTGAGTGATCTCATCACCTTCGTCCACTCGCGCGGGGCGCATTTCGTCCTCGCCGGCGTCGACCCGGAACTACAGAACGCGCTTCTCGAGGAGGGCATTCTCGCCGACCTCGACCCCGACCACGTATATCCGACCGTCGGGGCCGCGGTGCGCGCCTACGAGCAGCAGTTTCCCGGCGCCGAGCCGGGCTGAGCGGGCCGTCGGCACCACGCCGAGCGGTAGGGTGCGCAGTAGCGGTAGGGAGACGGGAGCGACGTGCAACTGAACGAGGTCGTCGAGGCGTCGGCGAGTGTCGCCGGCGACCGCTCACGGTTGCGCAAGACCGCGGTGCTCGCCGGTCTGCTGGGTTCCGCGTCGCCGGCGGAGTTGCCCGTCGTGGTGGCGTGGCTGTCCGGCGAGATCCCCCAGGGCAGGCTCGGCGTCGGCTGGCGATCCCTCGCGAAGCTTCAAGCCGCACCGGCTGATACGCCATCACTGACCGTCGGCGACGTGGACGATGCGTTGAGCGCGCTGGCCGCTGCGACAGGCACCGGGTCGGCGGCCCGGCGCGCGGAGATCATCGCGACCATGTTCGCTGCGGCCACCGAACCCGAACAGCGGTTCCTCGTCGCGCTGTTGACCGGAGAACTCCGGCAGGGTGCCCTGGCCGGGGTCATGACCGACGCCATCGCGAAGGCCTCCGGGCAGGACCTGGCACTCGTGCGGCGCGCCCACATGCTGACCGGATCGCTGCCGGTGACCGCCGGCCTGGCGGTGTCCGGCGGGGCCGAGGCACTGGCCGGAGTCGGTCTGGAGGTCGGCCGCGGTGTCTCACCGATGTTGGCGACGCCCGCCGAGAACCTCGACGACGCACTGACCCTGCTCGGGACCGACGTGGTGGTCGACTACAAGCTCGACGGGGCCCGCATCCAGGTGCATCGGCGCGGCGAGGACATCACCGTCTACACCCGCACCCTCAACGACGTCACCACGCGAGTGCCCGACATTGTCGAGGTGGTCGCCGGACTTCCCTGTGAGACAGTGATTCTGGACGGTGAGACGCTCACCCTCACCGACGACGGCCGGCCGCGGCCGTTCCAGGAGACGATGAGCAGATTCGGGTCCGGCGGCGCGGGCGAACGGGGCGCCGAACGCGTGTTGCGCCCCTTCTTCTTCGACTGTCTGCATCTCGACGGCGTCGACCTCATCGACCGGCCGCTGGCGCAGCGGCTCGCGGCGATCGACCGCATCGCGCCGGATCTGCGGATCCCGTCGGTGATCCGTCCGACGCCCGCGGAGGCCGCGGCGCATTTCGACGCCGCGATCGCCGACGGCCATGAAGGTGTGATGGTGAAATCGCTGGCCGGCACCTACACCGCGGGCCGACGCGGCAAGGCGTGGCAGAAGGTGAAACCCGTCCACACCTTCGACCTGGTGGTGCTCGGCGCCGAGTGGGGATCGGGACGCCGCACCGGCTTCCTGTCGAATCTGCATCTGGGCGCGCGGGATTCGGGCGGCGGAGCGCCGATCATGGTCGGCAAGACCTTCAAGGGACTCACCGACGACCTCCTGCGCTGGCAGACCGAGGAGTTCCCGCGTCACGAGACCCACCGCGACGCCCACACCGTCTACCTGCGTCCGGAGATCGTCGTCGAGATCGAACTCGATGGGGTACAACGCAGTTCACGCTATCCCGGCGGAGTGGCGCTGCGTTTCGCGCGGGTGATGCGCTACCGCCCGGACAAGACGCCCGAGCAGGCCGACACGCTCGACACCCTGCGCGAGCTTCTCAAGTGAGCCGCGTCAGCGCAGATCGATCTGCGCGACCATCGGCGACGTCGGCGTCGACGACCCGCCCGGCGGTTCGACGCTGAATCCGAGCGTCTGCGCCGAGCTGATGCCGGGCAACAGTGCGGTGGTCACCTCGTGGACATCCTTGTCGGTCATGGTGCCCGCCGAGCGCGGACCGTCGGGGCCCACGAGCCACATCTGATACACCGTGCCCGGTTTCGGCGGGGGAACCGAGGTCATCACGAGCACCCCGGCCCCGACGTCGGGGGAGTAGTAGACGGTCGCGGTGCCGCCGGCCACATCGGCCGACGTGGACTTCAGGTCGGGAGCGGAGAACACCTGCTCCGGGGTGTTCGTCGTCGGGCTGTCCGACGACGTCATCGAGTGACCGATCGCCCACCCGATCGCCCCGACCGCGACGGTCACGACGGCTGCGGCGGCCAGATAGACGATTCGGCGTCGTCGATCCGGCAACTGCGTCACGGCAGCACCGTTCTCGTCGGACTGTGGTTCGGGCGGGGATTCGACGGGTTGTTCGCGTTGCCGATCGTCGCCCGACCGGGCGGCGGCGAGGATGGCGTCGCGCAACTGCGCCGGCGGTGGGGTGGCGGTGGCGGCGCTGACGGTGGTCATGGCCTCGCGGGTGGCCAGGACCTGCCGGCGGAACTCCGCGCGGATGTCATCGGGCGCGGTGGCGAGTCGCTGTTCGAGCTCGTCGAGCTCAGCTGCGGCGAGCGCGTCGAGACCGACGAGCGGTGCGAACTCGAGCAGTTCGGCATACGTGTCGTCGCCGGGACGATTGTCGTCAGACATCGGCACCCCCCAGGCAACGACGCAACCGGATCATTCCGTCACGGATCCGGCTCTTGACCGTGGGCAACGCCACCGAGAGACGCTCGGCGACCTCCCGGTAGGTCAGGCCCTCGTAATAGGCGAGCACCACCGACTGGCGCTGCACGTCGGTCAGCGACCCCAGGCAGCCGACCACGGTCTCGGCGGTCTCCGACGACCCGACCGCATCGCTCACCAGGTCGAACGGCGACTCCTGCGCCTGAGCGGCGTAGCGGATGTCGCGGCGTGAAGACGCCGACTCACTGCGCACCCGGTCCACGGCCCGCCGGTGAGCCATCGTGATCAACCACGACAACGGCGACCCGGCATCGGCGGAATAGGAGCCCGCCGACCGCCACACCTGCAGAAAGACCTCCTGAGTGGTCTCCTCGCTGTAACCGGGATCGCGCAGGACGCGCAACACCATGCCGTACACCCGCGCTGCGGTGGCGTCATAGAACTCGGCGAACGCGCCGTCGTCGCCGTCGGCGATCCGCGACAACAGTTCGGCGAGCCTCGGCAGGTCGGTTGCCTGCGATGGCGTCATCGGCGCTCCGAGGAGGCGGAGGCCGGGTCGACGGAGATTGGGGCTGCGGTCATCGGCTATCAGGTTAATGTCCGCGGGTGGGGCCCTCAAGGCGGATGCGGTCATCAGGCCTCCGATGTCCGCCGCGGCGGGCGCGGCAGGAAGTAGGAGGTGCGTTGCTGATACTCCGGATACCCGGGTCGCTTCGACATCGACTGTTCGAGGAGGCGGGCTCCGGTCGCATAGACGAGGAAGTAGGTCATCGCGATCGGGGACAGTAACGTCAGCGTCGCCGGCCACACCCCCGCGGCACACAGATAGATACCCCACCACACACAGCTGTCACCGAAGTAGTTCGGGTGGCGCGTCCAGGCCCACAGGCCCCGATCCATGATCGCCCCCTTGTTGGCGGGGTCGGCCTTGAAGCGGCGGAGCTGGGCGTCGCCGACCGCTTCGAAGGCGAAGCCGGTCAGCCACAACGGAATTCCGAGGCAGAGCAGGATGGTCGCGACACCGTCGCCGGGGCCGAGGATCGCCGAGACCTGGATCGGCAACGACACGAACCACTGGGAGATTCCCTGTGTGGCAAAGACCTTGCGGATCACGGTGCCGGTGCCACCGCCGGCTCGTTCCAGCATCGCCGTGTAACGGGGGTCTTCACCTTTGCCCCGGGACTTGACGTGCATGTGCCAGGACAAT
Source organism: Gordonia bronchialis DSM 43247 (assembly GCF_000024785.1). Lineage (NCBI taxonomy): Bacteria > Bacillati > Actinomycetota > Actinomycetes > Mycobacteriales > Gordoniaceae > Gordonia > Gordonia bronchialis. The sequence goes on from NC_013441.1 coordinate 113,846, forward strand.
CGCAGGCCCCACACGGCGGCGAGGATCGCGAACAGCCAGCGCCGGAACGGATCACCGTCGCCGAGCAGAAGGGCGAGCCACGCGACTCCGACGAATCCCAGACCCCACACGACGTCGACCACGTTGTAGCGGCCGATCCGATGCCCGATGGCAAAGGCGACGGCTTGGATGGCCGCCAGCAGGATCAGGGCGGCGACGGTGAGGACGGCGAATCCGGCCCACCCGGTCATCATGACTCCTCGCGCGCGAAGACGAACTGGTAGACGTCGAGATAGCCGGCGCGGAACCCGGCTTCGGAGTAGGCCAGGTAGAACTGCCACATCCGGGCGAAGGTGTGGTCGAAGCCGAGGGCGGCGACCTCGTCGTCGGCGGCGAGGAAACGTTCCCGCCACAACCGCAGCGTCTCCGCATAGTGGACGCCCAGGGCGGTTCCGCCGGTCATCCGCAGCGAGGTGTGCCGACGCACCGCTGCCCGCAGACCCGGCACCGAGGTGAGCTGCCCGCCGGGGAAGATGTACTTGTGGATCCATGTGTAGGTGTTGCGGGAGGCCACCATTCGCTCATGCGGCATCGTGATCGCCTGGATGGCCACCCGCCCGCCCGGAGCCAGCAATCGGTCGATGGTGGAAAAGTAGGCGGGCCAGTACTTGTCACCGACCGCCTCGATCATCTCCACCGACACGACGGCGTCGAAGGTGCCCTCAATCGCTCGATAGTCGAGCAGGTCGATGCGGACGGCGTCGGCGTATCCGGCACGCGCGACGCGGTCGCGGGCGAGGTCGCGCTGTTCGGTGGAGAGTGTCACCGAATACACGTCGGCGCCGCGGGCGGCCGCGCGGATACACAATTCGCCCCAGCCCGTGCCGATCTCGAGGAGACGGGTGCCGGGTCCGACCCCGGCGAGGTCGAGCAACCGGTCGATCTTCCGGCGCTGTGCGTCGGCGAGATCCGCCCAGCGCGCCGGCGCGGAGACATCGTCGAACACGGCGCTGGAGTAGGTCATCGTCTCGTCGAGGAAGGTCGCGAACATCGCGTTGGACAGATCGTAGTGGCGTGCGATGTTGGTGCGCGTACCCGTCGGTGTGTTCTCCTCGGCCGCAGGCTGTTTGGGGAGGACCAGGGACCGCAATGGCTGGAACGTCGCGGGAACGAGCCGGGCGGCGCGGGTCGCGAACGGGGTGAGGACACCGACCAGGTCGTCGGTGGTCCAGTCGCCGGCCATGAAGGCCTCACCGAATCCGATGAGTCCGCCGCTGCCGAGTCGCCGCCAGAAGTCGTCGGGCCGCCGCACGATCATCCGGGGAAGGACCCCGTCGGTGTCGGCGCCACCGAGGGTGCCGTCCGGGTACTCGACGCGAATACCGAGATCGCGTGTGGCGCGCCGGAACAACGCGGCTGCAGCGGCCGACCGCACCCGGGCGGTGGGTCCGGCGGGGACGGATGCGACGTCGGGCCAGCGCTGCGCGTCCACCGGGTGGCCGACGGCGGAGCCGGGGTGGCGAATGGGGACGTTCATCGACGGACCTCCTCGGTGTCGGGTGTGGGCGCGGCAACGGTGTGGGTGAGCAGATGGGGCGGACGCGGCACGACGGACAGTCGCCGCGCCCAGAGTCTGATGCCCTGCAATCGGATTCGGGCCGATACGACGAGCGGTGCCAGCGGAGTGCGGATCTGCGCGGCCAGTAACGCGCGCGTGGTGGCCGCGACGGTGTGTCCGCGCAGCGTGGCCACAAACGGTGCGTGTCCGTCGCGATGCAACGTCACGGACAGGGCGACGCGACCGTCGGGTCCCGGCTCCGGTAGCGACAGCTCGTAGGCACCCTCGACGGGATTGAACGGTGACACATAGAATTCCTTGCCGACGCGGGCACGTCCGGCGGCGTCGGTGGTGACCACATAGCAGTGACGTTCGCCGTAGGTGTTGTGCACCTCGGCCACCACGTAGCGCAGTGATCCGTCGGCCCGGTGACACCAGAAGACGCTCAACGGGTTGAACACGTGTCCCGCGACCCGGGCCGAGAGCAGGGCGGTCACCGGCCCGTCGGGTGGGTCGATACCCGCCTGACGCAGGTGGCTTTCGAGTCGATCACGCAGTGACGCACCGGGAGTGGCGGGTTCGGGGAAGTGATCGTCGGCGTCGAACCGGGCGAAGGGGCCCAGTGGCCGTGGCGGGTGCGGCAGGTCGTCGATGTCGATGAACCACGAGTAGCTGCGGTAGGTGAATCCATGTCGCACCGGGGTGCGCCGAAGGTGCCCGATGGTGGCGGGGACCAGCGACGGTGTGCCGGCTCGGGGGCCGGAACCGGTCATGCCGGCACCACCTCGGTGGGCCGGCTGTCCCAGCGCACACCGAGCCGGGCGGCCGCACGCTCGCCGGATGCGGCACCGTCCTCGTGGAAACCCCACCCGTGATAGGCGCCGGCGAAGACGATCCGATCAGTGTCGATGGTGGGTAGAAGGCGCTGGGCAGCAACGGATTCGGTCGTGTACAGCGGATGCTCATAGGTCATCTCGGCGTGGATCGCTCTCGGGTTCACCAGATCAGTGCGGCCCAGGGTCACCAGCATGCGTGGTCTGCTCGTCGGTAGCCGCATCAGACGGGTGAGGTCATAGGTGACGGCGACCCCGACGCCGGCCTCACCCGCGTCGACCCGGATCTGCTGATTCCACGACGCCCAGGCACGCCGCGCCCGGGGCAGCAGTGATGTGTCCGAATGCAGCACAGCGGGTTTCGGGAGATAGCGGATCGCGCCCAGGGTTCGTTGGGTGGCGGGTGTTGGCGCGGTCAGCATCCGCAGTGCCTGATGCGGATGGGTGGCGATCACCGCGGCGTCGAATAGTGTTGGGCCGCAGCCGTCGTCGGCGGTGAGCCAGACGCCGTCGGACGCGTCGTCGATGCGGGTGACCGCCGCGCCGGTGCGGATGCTGCCCGCGCGGGCGGTGATCTCGGCGGCGACGGCGTCGACGTAGGTTATCGAACCGCCCACCACGGTCCGCCAGGTAGGGGAACCGTAGACCGACAGCATGCCGTGGTGGTCGAGAAAGGTGAACAGGTATCGGGCGGGGTAGCGCCCGGCGTCGGCGTCGCTGCACGACCACACCGCGGCGACCAGGGGATACAGGAAGTTGTCGCGGAAGTAGCCGGAGAAACCGGTGCGGATCAGGAAGTCGTCGAGCGGTTCGTCGGAGCCCGACGACGCGTCGTCGAGGAGCCGGCGGGCCTCGCGGTGAAACCGTTTGATCTCCACCAGCATCGCCAGATAGTGCCGGCGGACGAGGTTGCGTGGTGTCGGGAACAGGCCCGAGATGCCCAACGCCCCTGCGTACTCCAGGCCGTTGATCTGCGAGGACACCGACATCGACATGTCCGAGTCCTGCGTGGCGACACCGAGGTCGTCGAACAGCCGGGACACGGTGGGGTAGGTGCGGTCGTTGTGCACGATGAAGCCGGAGTCGACGGCGAGGTGAGTGCCGTCGGGCATCGGTACCCGGTGGGTGTGCGCGTGTCCGCCGAGCCGATCGTCGGACTCATAGAGGGTGACCTGCGCCTGTGCGGAGAGGATGTGCGCGGCGGTGAGGCCGGCGACGCCGCTGCCGATGACCGCGACCGATCTCGGCGGGGTGGACCGGCCGGGCACGGTGTGTCGGGACGCGGATGGGGGCTGCGGGGACCGGCGCTTGCTCGACCGATCGGTTGGTGTCATGCCCGGTATTCGGACCGGCGGGGGCTGTGGATGGGGTGACCGGGGTCTCGGGCTTCACGGAATCCATCCGTTGCGCCGCGGATACCGTACCCGCAGATAGCTGTACAGGTACGTGCTGAGGAACAGCGCAACACCGGCGCCGACGGCGGGCCAGAGGAAGACGTTGTCCAGCGACGAGCGGATGGCCGCGACGGCCCAGCCGAGGGCGAGCAGTACCAGCGCGATGGTGGCCAGAATGCGCACCACCAGTATCAGTGTCGTCACGACGGCCCACACCGCCTCACGTCCCCGCCCGGTCATGCGGCCAGCATATCGGCGCTCACCGCGCGGGCTTCGGGAAGAATGGGCTCATGAAGACAATTCTGAACGTGATCTGGCTCGTGCTGTGCGGGTTCTGGATGGCGGTGGGCTATGTACTGGCCGGCATCATCTGCGTCATCCTGATCATCACGATCCCGTTCGGTATCGCCTCCTTCCGGATGGCGAACTACGCGCTGTGGCCCTTCGGCCGCACCGTGGTGCGCAAGCCGACCGCGGGTTCGATGTCGATGATCGGCAATGTGATCTGGATTCTGGTGGCCGGCTGGTGGCTCGCCCTCGGCCACATCACCACCGGAATAGCGCTGTGCGTCACCATCATCGGTATCCCGCTCGGCATCGCCAGCTTCAAGATGGTGCCGATCTCGCTGCTGCCATTGGGGGTGGACATCGTCGACACCGACGATCCCGCCGTCGCCTACCGATAGGGCGGATCGACGTCTCACCCGGCCGGTTGAGCGCGCCGCCCTGTTGGTTGAAGCCGACCCCATCCCACTGCTGGTTGAGCTGTCCGGATCCCGCTGCTGGTTGAGTCGTCCGGATCCCACTGCTGGTTGAGCCGTCCCGATCCCGCTGCTGGTTGAGCCGTCCCGATCCCTCTGCTGGTTGAGCCGCGACGGGCGAGCTTGCGAGCCCGCCGCGCGTCGAAACCACAGTGAGACAACGATGTTCGCGACCACCGGGGAGCACTCGCTGGGCGCGGACATCGTCGGCTTGCGGGTGGTTTCGACGCGGCTCGGTCTCGCTTCGCTCGACCGTGCCGGCTCAACCAGCGGGTGGGATGGGGCCGGCTCGGCCAGCGGGGTGGGATGGGGCCGGCTCGGCCAGCGGGGTGGGATGGGGCCGGCTCGGCCAGCGGGGTGGGATGGGGCCGGCTCGGTCTCGCTTCGCTCGACCGTGCCGGCTCGATCAGCGGGTGGAGGGACGGCAGGTGTTCAGCTCCGGCGTCCCAGCCGGGCGAGCAGGATGGTCTGGCGGTCGGCGTCGTCGGGAATCTCGACGCGTTCGCACACGCCGTCGCTGTAGAGCGCCTCACCGAAGCCGTCGGCGGCGGTCTCCATCATGGTCAGTTCGTCGTCGGTGAATCGCAGCTCGGCGCCGACGGCGGTGGCGACGTCCCAGCGGTGGGCGACCATGTCGAATCCGTAGAAGCGGAGCAGGGTTTCGCCGACGCTCGTCGGGCCGAAGTGTCCGTCGAAGGAGCGGTTGGCGATGTCGGGGTCGGCCACCGCGCCGGCGACGCGATGACTGTGGCTGCGCCAGGCCGCGGCGGGGTCGTGCAGCGATGGGGCGGGCCCGGCGTCGACGTCGTGTCCGGCGAGAAAATCGCGCTGGGTGTCGATGACGTGCGCGACCACATCGCGGGCGGTCCACCCGGCGCATGGTGACGGTGCGGTCCAGTCGTCGGGGCCGACGGCGTCGAGGACGGCGCCGAAGCCGGCGGCGAGGCCGGCGTAGCGGTCGGCAAGGGATGCTGAGGTGTCGGTGGAGGAAGTCATGATGTCAGTGAACAGCGAGCGGGACGGGTGAGGATTGAACATTCGCGACAGATCCGGCGGTGATCGGCTCGATGACGTCGAACGGGCGCATCTCGTCGACCCCGCGGACGCGAGTTACCGGATCGGCCGATGGGGACCATCGCCGGAGCTCGGTGACCTGGTGCGACGGTTCTGGGTGCCGGTGTGGTCGGTTCCGGAGGGGGCCGAGGCCCCGCAACGGGTGCTGCAGTATCCGGTGTGTCTGATGGTGGTCAGCGACACCTACGCCCGGTTCTACGGCGTGGTGACCGGCCTGAGTGAGACCGTCCTGACCGGCGACGGCTGGGGCGTCGGCGTGATGTTGACACCGGCCGCGGGCGGATTGCTCGTGGGCGGCTCGGTGGACGCGTGGACCGACCGGCACGACGAACTGTCGCACGTCTTCGGCGACCGCGGCACCGCGCTGGCCGACGGGATACGCGCACGGATGGCACCGAATCCGGCCGACGAGTCGGCGCAACATGCGGCGACCAGGGTCGTCGAGGACTGGTTGGCACCGCATCTGCCCATCGACGACGACGGCCATCTGATCAACGGGATCGTCGATTTCGTGGAGAACGACTCGTCGGTGATTGCACTGAGTCAGATCTGCGATCGGTTCCATCTCACCGAACGCAGTCTGCAACGTCTCACCCGGCGACGACTCGGACTGACCCCCCGATGGCTCATCCAGCGTCGTCGTCTGCAGAAGGCGGCAGAACGGCTGCGCGACAACTCCACCACGCTGGCCGCGATGGCCGCCGACCTCGGCTACTCCGACGAAGCGCACCTCGTACGCGACTTTCACAAGGTCACCGGTATGACCCCGCGGGCGTTCACGGCGCGATTCAGTCGAGGAGATCCGCAGAAAACCGTCACCTCGCCCGCCACGGGTCGGCGTCATCACCACGAACCGCCCCCACCACCACCCCCGCCCCCGGAGAAACCGTCCCCGGAGAAGCTGCCGCCACCCGTACTCAACGACGCCGATTGACTCGCGGCGTACGCCGACAGCGACGACGAGAGACTCGACTCGAAGCTGTCGATGCCCGAACCGCCGAGGAAGCCGTAGGAGCCGTCGTGGCCGGTGACGGAGACGAGCCACAGCGGTGTGGGTGGTTCGGCAGCGGTGGCCGCGCGGTACTTCTGCGCCCACGCGTCGTCGCAGTCGAAGGCCACCGCGTAGGGAAGGTAGTCGCTGTAGAGCTCCTTCCGGGTGCCGAACTCCAGCCGTCCCGGATTCGACGGCGCCGACAGCAGACGTTCGAATCCGCCTGCGCGCGAACATATGTCGCGGCCGAGCTGGGTTCGTCTGGTGCGCGAGCCGGCTGCCCACAATCCGGCGCCCCCGACGGCGAAGGCGGCAACCGGGGCCACGAGTAGCGAGAACGGAAGCCACTGCCCGATGAGGAGTACCGCAGCGATCAGGAAGGCGAGGATCACCACCGGGCGTCCGATCCGCTCGGAGCGGTTGCGGGTGAAGGCGCCCACGCTCCTCGACCACGACGAGGTCGTCGCGGACAACTCGTAGCCGGCCGATCGCAGGATCTCCCCCGCCTCGAGTGAACCGTCGGCCACAAATGTGCTCCCGGCACCGGCCGACAGCCCCAGTTCGGGCCCACGGAACGGGAAACCTCGTCGACCCGCTCCCACCCGTCGGCGCCGACGAGCGAGGTGATCGTCCAGGTGTCACCGTCGCGGTCGAGCCGGACGAGGCGACGGTCCGCGAGATACAGCAACGTCGCCGCAAGGGCCCGTCGCGGCATCACCGTGCGTCGCGAAGTAGGTCTGCACCGGTCCGAGAGCGGAGTCCGGTCGCAGCGGATCCGCCGGCGGAACGACCATCACCGGCTGCGGCGGTGTGGACTCACGACTGCGGAGCACCCACGCGACGCCGGCGCCGAACAGGACCAGGGACGCGAGGACCAGTGCAATCACGGTGCGCAGGGATCGGCCGAGGACGGCGTCGAAGTACTGCGACCACGGCGTGGCGGTGCGATCCGGTACGGCCGACGGCAGGTCGGCGCGGAACGCCACACCCGTCATCGGGGGCAGCGCTCCGGTGGTCACGATGCGAGACCGGGGACCGCTCTCGGTGATGGTGCAGGGTGCACCGTCGTCTACACGGCAGGCGGCGGCCAGTGGTTTTCCGGGGAGTTCGATGCGGGTCTCCGACCGCGTGATAGGCATCCGCCTTCCGTCGGGCACCACCCGCCAGAGGAAGCGGGCGTCGGTGCCGGAGGTGCCCCCGCGCGCCGGCGCCAGCACACCGTCGACCCGGTAGGTGATGACGAACACGTGCATGCCCGGCGAGAGGTAGCTGTCGGGATCGCCGATCTTGGCCACACGGAACCGCCGGTTGGCTTCCCAGCTCAACTCGACCGGGACGGCATGGCCGTCGAGGGTCACCGCGATGGCGTCGGGGATGTAGCGAACATGGGGATCGGCGGCGTCGGTGACGTCCCAGAAACGGAAGATTCCATGGCGCGACGGGGGGAACAGGGTGCTGATCGATTCCCGCGCGGTGAGTTCCCCGTCGTGGGCGATGCGGTAGTCGGCGCGATAGTCGGAGATGGTCACCGGGTCGACCGTCGGATCGGCGTCGTCGCTTAACTGGATCAGAGGCGCCGCCAAGCCGATCAGGGCCAGCACGGCGACCCCGAGTGACATCAGCACCCGCTTCATCTGGGCAGCGTAAGCCTTCATCTGTCCAGGTGGGAGGCCATGTGTCATCTTTGACCGACACGACGCGCAGGGCAGCGCCCGCGCTATCCTGGTGCCACACGTATACGGAGAACACCGTCGGGGGACCACGTTAGTCCACTTGGGTGGGCGGCGTCGGCCGGGCTGTTTGTTGCCGAGATCACACTCGGCACGGCAGAATCGGAACATAGACCAGGCAAGCGACGGAGGACGAATGAGCGACGCTGCCGCCGTGTCCTCCCGGATCCGGCAGGCGTACGAGGACTTCCTGTCGGGGGTCACGCCGCCTGCCGACTCTGTGCGGTCGGTCGTGCGGGAGTCGTGGGTCCGGTCGCGCAATCGTGGTATCGATCCCGGCGACGCGGTTCCGGAGTCGTCGGTGCCCGCGATGAGCGACGCCGAGTTCGCCGATTACCGCGCCACGCATCCCATCACCGCCGTCCGTCCTCTGGTGCAGTCGCTGATGGTCGACGCCATCGCCGACTCCGGTGTGGTGGTCGCGCTGACCGATCAGGTGGGCCGGCTGCTGTGGGTCGAAGGCGAGTCCACGGCCCGCGACAAGGCCGGACACATCAACTTCGTCGAGGGCTCGGTGTGGAGCGAGGACGTCGTCGGCACCAACGCCCCCGGGCTTGCGCTCGCCGTCGACCGCGGCGTGCAGGTGGTGGGTCCCGAACATTTCGCCGGACCGGTGCAGGAGTGGAGTTGCGCGGCCGCCCCCGTCCACGACCCGCTGACCGGGCACGTCATCGGCGTGATCGATGTGACCGGTGGGCGGGAGGTCGCCGCGCCGTTCGCGCTTGCCGCGGTGCGTTCGGTGGTGGCCGCCGTCGAACGTGAACTGCAGTCCAAGGCCATCGATCTCGGCGACCCGCATACCTTCGAAGCCGCGGGTCCACGACTCACCGTGCTCACCGACAACGGCTACCGATGGCATCGCCATGCACCAGAGTCGCGAAGCCTGTCGCGGCGCCATGCCGAGATTCTCCTTCTGCTGCAAGCATTTCCGGAAGGCCTCAACACCGAGCAACTCGCGCTCAAGCTGGCCGAAGACGGAATTGACCCGGTGACGGTGCGTGCCGAGATCTCCCGGCTGCGCCGCGATCTCGGCGACGACGTGGTGCAGTCGCGGCCCTACCGCCTGACCGTCGAAATGTGGTCCGACGTCGGCGACCTGCGTCAACGTGTCGCCTCGGGTGGCGATCTGGAATCGGTGATCGACGAGCTGGGCCGTGGTGGTCTGCTCGTCGAATCGACCGCACCCGGCATCGTCGAGATCTTCGAGGAACTGCGCGAGGACGTGCGTTCGAGGGTCATCGCCGAAGGCCAGGTGGGAGCCCTGCGGAAGTGGACGTCGTCGATCCACGGACGCGACGACCTCGTCGCCTGGCGCCGGCTCGAACACCGGTTGCCCGTCAGTGACCCCGACCGCGCCGTGGTCGGCGGACGGATCCGGCTGCTGGATCGGCGTTACGGGGTGTAGGTCCGGTTCGGATCTGTACCGGGTGGGCACGTCGGGTGGATGGTGTGGGTTGGCTGGCTGGGGTGTTCCGGTTTCGGCGGGCCGACGATGCGCACAGCACACCCCCGGGTGCCCACTCGTACAGCTTTCCGCACCGCCCCGACCTGCGACGACGATCCGTTGCAACCGCTGCAACGTGTGTGCAACCAACCCGCTCCTACTCTGTGCAACAGATCACATGTGAGCCCGTCAGTGGCTCCTGTGACATCCACATAGGCCCTCGTCGAGAGGCGAGGCCGACAGCGAGGAGTAACACCACATGACTGTCTACGCAAAGCCGGGGACCGAAGGCTCGGTCATGAGCTTCGAGTCGCGCTACGACAACTGGATCGGTGGCCAGTGGACCCCGCCGGTCAAGGGCCAGTACTTCGAGAACCCGTCTCCCGTCGACGGCAAGACCTTCTGCGAGGTCGCGCGCTCTACCGCGGAGGACATCGACCTCGCGCTCGACGCCGCCCACAAGGCCGCACCGCAGTGGGGCAAGGTACCGGTGGCCGAACGCTCGCTGGTCCTGCTGCGCATCGCCGACCGCCTCGAGGAGAACCTCGAGAAGATTGCCGTCGCCGAGACCTGGGACAACGGCAAGGCCGTCCGCGAGACGCTGGCCGCCGACATCCCCTTGGCCATCGACCACTTCCGCTACTTCGCCGGCGCACTACGCGCCCAGGAGGGCTCCATCTCGGAGGTCGACGAGGACACCGTCGCCTACCACTTCCATGAGCCGCTCGGCGTCGTCGGTCAGATCATCCCGTGGAACTTCCCGATCCTGATGGCCGTCTGGAAGCTCGCACCGGCACTGGCCGCCGGCAACGCGGTGGTTCTCAAGCCGGCCGAGCAGACCCCGGCGTCGATCCTGTACGTGATGAGCCTGATCAGCGACCTGCTGCCCGCCGGTGTGCTCAACGTCGTCAACGGCTTCGGCGTGGAGGCCGGTAAGCCGCTGGCCTCGAGCAACCGCATCCGCAAGATCGCATTCACCGGTGAGACCACCACCGGCCGCCTGATCATGCAGTACGCCTCGGAGAACCTCATCCCGGTCACCCTCGAACTCGGCGGCAAGAGCCCCAACATCTTCTTCGACGACGTGATGAGCAAGGACGACGGCTTCCTCGACCGCGCACTCGAGGGCTTCTCGATGTTCGCGCTCAACCAGGGCGAGGTGTGCACCTGCCCGAGCCGCGCGCTCATCCAGGAGAACATCTACGACGACTTCATCGCGAAGGCCGTCGACCGGGTCAGCCAGATCAAGCAGGGTAACCCGCTCGACACCGAGACGATGATGGGCGCACAGGCCTCCAACGACCAGTTCGAGAAGATCAGCTCCTACCTGGCCATCGGCAAGGAAGAGGGCGCCAAGGTCCTCATCGGTGGCGAACCCGCCGACCTCGGCGGCGACCTCTCCGGCGGCTACTACATCAAGCCGACCGTGTTCGAAGGCCACAACAAGATGCGCATCTTCCAGGAGGAGATCTTCGGGCCCGTGCTCGCGGTCACGACCTTCAAGGACTACGCCGACGCCATCCACATCGCCAACGACACCCTCTACGGTCTCGGTGCCGGCGTGTGGAGCCGCGACGGCGCGACCGCCTACCGAGCCGGCCGTGAGATCCAGGCCGGTCGCGTGTGGACCAACACCTATCACGACTACCCGGCGCATGCCGCCTTCGGCGGGTACAAGCAGTCCGGTATCGGTCGTGAGAACCACCTGATGATGCTCGAGCACTATCAGCAGACCAAGAACCTGCTGGTCGGATACGCTCAAAACGCGAAGGGATTCTTCTAAAGAAGAAGAGGTGCAACGATGACCACCGAACAGAATGTTCCTGATCGGGTGGTCGCCACAGACGCCGCCGTGCAGCTCCTGACGAAATTATCGGAGCTGCACGGCGGACTCATGATCCACCAATCCGGTGGATGCTGTGACGGCTCGGCCCCCATGTGCTACCCGGTGGGCGAATACCGTGTGGGACAACGTGATGTCCTCGTCGGCGAGATCGACCTCCCGGAACCGATTCCAGCCGTGCGGGTTTGGATCAACGGAGACCAGTTCGAGCTGTGGAAGCACACCCAGCTGATCCTCGACGTCGTGCAGGGCCGGGGTGCCGGCTTCAGCCTCGAGGCGCCTGAAGGTGTCCGCTTCCTTTCGCGGGCAAGGGCTTTCAGCGACACCGAGAATGCTGTGCTGGCGGCCTATCCACCGCTGACCGGAGCCGCTGTCGGGGTGTGAAGCGAGAGTCAACCCTCGTCGAGCCACCACCCGCGCACCATGCCGGGTGGCCGGCCCGGTTCGAGGTAGTGCTCGGTGCCGAAGGCGATCGGGAACACCTCGACCGGTAGGGCCAGCAGCTGACGGACGTCGCTCTGACTGGCGTGGCAGGCCAGCGCTTCGCGTTTGGCCGCCACGTCGTCACCGAGTTCGACGGCCCAATGCAATTCGGCTTCGGGGGTGCCGATGGGATTGCCGTCGTCGCCCGCAGTGTCCGGATCGAATCCGTCCATCCCCATCTCGGTCGCCAGCACGAAGAGGTTGCGCATGAGGTCGCGGTTCATCGTGACCTCCAGATAGCGCGGGCGTTTCGTGGCGAGATCCGTTGCGGCGCGGGCGGTGTGGTGCAGCATAATGTGGTCGGGATGCCCGTAACCGCCGTGCCAGTCGTAGCCCACCACGACATCGGCAGATTCCTCGTCGAGGATGTCGGCCAGGCGTCGGGCCGCCTCATCGACGGGGACGCGCGAGAAAACGCCGTCGGTGTGGTTCTGCGCCCAGCCGGTCATCCCGGAATCGGCGTAACCGAGCCACGCCAGGCGCGCGGTGCCGGTGATGGCCGCCGACGCCTCCGCCTCGCCGCGCCGCCGGGTCGCGATCGTCTCACCTGGTGCCAAGTCGAGTGGTGCGCCATTCTCGCCACCGGAACCAGGGTCCCCGTCGGTGCAGTAGACGACCACCACCCGGTGACCCTCGCGGGATGCGCGGATCATGCTGCCGGCGGTGGCGGTGCCCTCATCGTCGGGGTGGGCGTGGACAAACACGATGGTGCTCACCGCCTCGATCATGCCTGCCCGAGCATTGCACCGCAGCATCGGGATGCCCAGCGCAGCGGGGGTATTTGCTTTTCCGATCGCGACATTTCGGTAAGTGAATCAATCATGGGGTGGAATTTCGCCGGTCGCCTTTGTTACGTTCGCCAAAAGTGATCCATTGTCACGAATCTCGGGAAAGGTGAATGCGCAGTGAACAAAAAACTCAGCCGCACAATGATTGTCGGTGCCATGATCGGCGCCACGTCGATGGCGGGAATGGTGACGTCGGGAGTGGCAACGGCCGCTCCGTTATCGCCGACGAACTGTGCAAAGACCGCAACACCGTCGGCCCCCAACGGGTGGGGGAACAGCTTTTCGGATGAGCGCGGGCAGGCGGGCAAGATCGTCGCCACCAACGTCGTCGATCAGGACGGTTCGCTGCAGTTCACGACGACTCCGGAAGTACCGCGTCAGGCGTCGTACCATTCGGCCGGCAAGCTGCCGCTGACGACCTTGGCCGGCAAGCCGCTGGCCTTCGAGAAGTCCGCCGGCAATGCGAACTGGCAGCTCCGGGTGACCGGCGCAAATACCGGGCAGGGTGACGGTTTCGCGACACTCGTCTGGTCGGCTCCTGATGCTGCGGGCAAGTACGACGCAGCGTCGTCCGACAAGTGGTGGGCGACCCGTGATCTCGGTTCGCTGAAGCGGGGTCAGACCGGCACTCTTGCGCAACTGACCGCGGCGGCCAACTCGGGTGGAAAGAACACGGTCGTCGAGCACTACGGCGTTTCGAGTCAGCCGAACAGCGGCACCGGAAAGGTGAATGTCGACAATGTGAGCCTCAACGGCTGCACGACCAACTTCGCAGTCAAGGGCGGAAACGGATCGCTGGGTATCGAACTGCCCGGTATCGGCACCCTGTAGTCGCGAGCGCGATGGTCAGTTGCCGGTGACCGTGCCGGGCCGCGCGAGTAGATGGTCGACGGTGGCGACCACATGGTCTGCGCCGTCCTCGGCCAGGATTGCGTCGCGCAATTGGGCTGCGGCGACTCGGTATCGGTCATCGGCTGTGGCGGCCGTCAGCGCCTCGGCCAGTTGCGTCGCCCGCAGCTTCGGCCGAGGAAGGGTGGCGGCACTCACGCCGAGCCGCCCGAGGCGTCGCGCCCAGAACGGCTGATCTCCTCCGGGAGAAGGGATTCCGACGACAGGCAGTCCCGCCCGCAGAGATGCCGCGGTGGTCCCGGCGCCGCAGGAATGGACAGCTGCGCGCATCCTCGGGAACAGCCAGGAATGGGGTACCGTCCCGACGGTGAGGACGTCGTCGCCCTCGACATGCAGGCCGGCGCCGCCGCCGGAGACGATGCCGCGCAGACCGGCGGACCGCAGCGCCGTGCCGATCACCTCGGAGAGGCGAGCCGACTCCTTCTCCGGCACCATCAGGCTGCCGAGTCCCACGTACACGGGCGCTTCACCCGCGTCGAGGAAGTCGACGAGTTCCGACGGTGGGGTCCAGTCCGGTAGGTCCTGCGGCCACCAGTAGCCGGTGACCTCCAGGCCGTGCCGCCAGTCGCCCGGTGTGCGAATCACCGAACGGGAAAACCCGTGCGGGATAGGCCATTTCACTGCAGTGCGGGCATTGCGTAGACTCCGCGCGGATCGTCGCGGTAGGCCGAGCTCGGCGCGGAACCCGGCCAGCGGTGTCCGATAGATCCGATCGAACCACCGTGCCGCCGACCGGCCGGCGGCACGGTTGACGACCCGACCGGCCGACCAGGCGCCGAGTAGTGACGGCGGGAAGTCTCCGGTCGCCGACATCGGCTGCAGTCGGAGACCCAGGCTCGGGATGCCCCGGGCCTCCGCGAAGAGGTGACCGGCCAGCTCGGCGAACGGGGTCAGCAACACGATGTCGGCAGGGGTATCCGACATGGCGGCAAGCAGATTCGCCCCGAGTTGTCGCATGCCTCGCGGCTTCACCATCTCGGCGGCCAGCTTCAGCGGATCGGCGGCTGACGTATCGACGTCGGCGTTGAGCCGGAAGTCGGCCGGCCGGGCGTCGATGCCGAGCGGGGTGATCTCGTCGACGAGGTCGGGTGTGCAGGTCATGCTCACCCGATGGCCCACTCGCTGCAGCGCTCCGGCTATGCCGGTCAGCGGCATGATGTCGCCGCGCGATCCGTAGGCGGCAATGAGTATGTCTGCCAAGTGCCTATCCGTTCTGTGATCCGGGTTCGGTAGCGCGCGCGAATGCGGTGACCAGGTCTTCCCCGTAGGCGACGACGTCGAAGTCGGGATCGGCGGTCGCGCGCATCACCGCACCACCGATCGCGCTGCGTACCGCGAGCGCCATGGAATCGGCTGAGATGCCGACGAATTCACCGGTGGCCAGTCCGTCGCGGAGGATCACCTCGAGGTCGATGCGGCGCAGCGCCTCGAGGTGGTCCGGGTCGACCTGCAGATCGGCGAGCCGCCGGCCACCCCGGCCACGAAAGTTGTTGGCGATCTCCATGATCGGGACCTGATGGGCCCGCGCCGGCCCGAACACACAAAAGACTCCGCTCCCGTCCGGGTGGACGGGAGCGGAGTTGGATTGTGTCAGCGGATCACCACTGGTCGAAGCCGACGTTGACGTTCGGGTAGCGGCTGGAGATGGAGTGGCTCATCCAGTATTGCTGGGCATGCGGACCCCAGATCCCGCTCATCGCGGTGTTGACGTTGCCCTTCATGTCCTCGATCTCGTAGTTGGCGGTGGGCCCGAAGTGCCCGATCCGGTACTGCGCGTTGGCCGTGAGATAGTTGCTGAACGGTGCGACCGCGGTGACGGTCTCGCTGGCACCGGGGTAGAGCACCCGCTGCGGCGCGTTGACCCACTGCCCGGACTGTCCGGCGGTGGAGCCGATCAGGTACTCGGGCTTGTCGGTGTGGTTGGTGATCGTCATGGCGACGGTCGGCTCGCCCGGGCGGGTGATCGGCATCGTGCCGGCGTGGGCGGCGCCGGCAGCACCGAGGCCGATGCCTGCGGCGGCGGCGATTCCGACGACTCCGGCGGCGATACGAGTTTGCAGCTTCATGGTGGTCTCCTCGGTGGTGGGCCGGTGGTCTGTCCGTTCCGGCGACACCACTGAGATTGCCTGGTCGGGAGCATTCCGGGTGGCCCCCGACCGGTGGATCGAGGGGATGAAACCCATGTCCACCGATCGGTGGACCCCGGCCATCACCTGTCCCCGAGCTCAGTGGGCTGGCCCGAGTTACTTGCGGCCACCCAGGATCGACCCCAGAAGATCACCCAGGCCGCCACCGCCCGGCGTCGCACCGGCCCCACCGAGGACGCTACCCAGCACGCTGCCCAGACCGCCGGCCGCGCCACCACCTCCGCCGAGCATTCCGCCCAGAATCGATCCCAGATCTCCGCCGCCGGGCGTCGTGCCGGAATTGGTTGCGCCACCGGTGATCTTGCGGGTCAGGTAGCTCAGCACGATCGGCGCGAGGATGGGCAGCATCCTGGCGATCAGTCCCTGGTCCACCGCGGCCGCAGGCACCTGATCGGACAGCGCGCCGGCGACCTGATCGGTCTTGTCACCGAAGATCTTCGACACGATCTTGGTGCCGTCGGCGGTGTCCACCTGGCCGAGATCGATCTCACCGTCGGCGAGGTCGTTGTCGTGCTGTTGCAGTGCGTGCGCGAGTTGTTGCGCTGAGTTCTCGTCTCGCGTCTGAGTCTGCAGACCGGTCAGCAGCGCCGGAACCGCTTGTGCGGCAGCCGCTTGCGCGGACGCTTCGTCGACGCCGAGCTGCGCGGCGATATCACCGATGGGCAGCCGGGACAACAGGTCGTCGACGTCGGACATGGCGATACACCCTTTCGTGGAACGGATCAGTCGGAGGCGGTCATGAACTCCGCGGCTACCGCCAGCGCGCGTCGCGATTCCGGGGTGAACCGCGGGAACATCTGGAAGACATGTCCCTGGTCTGGCCATTCCTGCAGCTCGACTCGTGCACCGGAGTTCGACAATTCACGGTGGATGGCTCGCGCGTCGGCACCCATCACCTCCAGCCCACCGAACTGGATCAGCGTGTCCGGCAGATCCATGTCGGCGGTGAGCCGTATGCGCATCCGCGGATCGTCCGGGTCGGCCGAGCGGGTATAGAGACGCAGAATGCGTTGCGCGGCAATTGCTTCGATGATCGGGTCGCGTCGCCCGGAGCGCTGGTGCTCGATGGCCAGGGAGAACGTCGGGTCATACAGCGGGGAGAACAGCACCATCGCGCCCGGCTGCGGGGTGCCCGCCGCGTGGTTGGCGGACAGCAGATCGAGGGCCAGGTGTCCGCCCGCGGAGTCGCCGGCCACCACGATCTGTTCGGCGCGGAACCCCTGCGACAGCAGCCAGCGGTAGCCGCGGATGGCGTCGTCGCCGGCGGCGGGAAAGCGGTACTCGGGGCCCATCCGGTAGTCGAGAGAGAACGCCGACATGCCCGTCCGGTTGCTCAGCCGGGCAACGAGTCCGCGGTGCGTCCGCGTCGAGCAGATGACGTACCCGCTGCCGTGCAGGTAGTAGATTATCGGCTGATCGGGATGGATCGGGCCGGCGGCGACGCGCGCCCCGGTCACCCACTCGCCGCGGACCTCACCGCCGTCGAAGCGTTCGCGGATGCCGGTGGCGCGCGTGCCGGCCGGTACCGGGCTCATCGCGACCAGCGTCTGATTCACACTCGGACGTAGCGCCCGGATCATCTGGGCGCGCACCGCGGGGTGGCCGGCGCGCGCCGTGGTCATCAGCGGGCGGGCTACGCGTCCGAAATAGCTGTTGATGGCCCGCGCGCGGGCCGAGCCCCGGTCGCCGGGTGTACGCAACCTCTCGGCCCGGGGAAAACCGGGCATTTCGGGCGCCACGAGGTCGGCGACGGCAGGTGGGGGCAGCGGTGCGCTCACCCGTGTGACGGTAGTCGCCTGCTGTGGCATCCGGAGCCGAAATGGGCGGATCGTCTCACTGTCTCTCGTCGGTGGCGCCGGGTCCTCCGACCTGCGGAATCGGTCTCGATGTGGTAGCCGGATTTCGATAGTTGGCCATCGGCGTGAGAAAATAACCGACAATGCTCATGCGACTGCGAGCGGGCCGGTACGGCTGCACGTGAGCGCGGATGAAGCAGGGGTGGTGCCGAACCGCGTGATCGGGGGTCGGCAGCGGCGATCAGCAACGGCGCTGATGCGGACGCCCACCAAGTGACCGTCGGATCTGCCCAGGTCAGCCCCCGATTTCGGGCGGATTTCGACATTGCGGCCAGTGGGACATCGGCGTCCCCAGACATTGACGACGTGGATGTGTGTGCCCGTCTGGCGCACAGAGTTGAGGCGAAGTTATGAAGCATGCTCCGGGACGAGTGGGTCTCTACGACCCGCGCTTCGAGCACGATTCGTGCGGTGTTGCGTTTGTCGTCGACATGTATGGGCGGCGCAGCCGCGACATCGTCGACAAGGCGATCATGGCGCTGATCAACCTGGAACATCGCGGTGCCGCCGGCGCCGAGCCCAACACCGGTGACGGCGCGGGCATCATGATCCAGGTCCCCGACCGCTTCCTGCGTGAGTCGGTGGACTTCGAACTGCCTGCCGCCGGCCGCTACGCCACCGGCATCGCCTTCCTTCCCCAGGGGTCCGAGGACGCTCGCCAGGCGTGCGCCGGAGTGGAGAAGATCGTCGAGGCCGAGGGTCTGAGCCTGCTCGGCTGGCGTGAGGTGCCCACCGACGACTCGTCGCTGGGCGCGCTCGCCCGCGACGCCATGCCGACGTTCCGGCAGATCTTCATCGCCCAGCCCGACGCGGGTGCCGGTGAGCCGTCGGCCAACGAGATCGCCGAACTCGAGCGGCGCGCCTACGTGGTGCGCAAGCGGGTCACCTACGAACTGGGCAACAAGGGAGCCGGCGCCGACGGCCCGGGCCGCGAGACCGTGTACTTCCCGAGCCTGTCCGGGCAGACCTTTGTCTACAAGGGCATGCTGACCACCCCGCAGCTGCGCGAGTTCTACGTCGACCTGCAGGATTCGCGGGTCGAGAGCGCGCTGGGCCTGGTGCACTCGCGCTTCTCCACCAACACCTTCCCGTCGTGGCCGCTGGCGCACCCGTTCCGGCGGGTCGCGCACAACGGTGAGATCAACACCGTCACCGGCAACGAGAACTGGATGCGGGCACGTGAGGCCCTCATCAACACCGACGTCTTCGGGCCCGACGCCGCGGAGAAGATCTTCCCGGCGTGCACGCCCGGCGCATCGGACACCGCGCGGTTCGACGAGGTGCTCGAACTGCTGCACCTCGGTGGGCGCAGCCTGCCGCACGCCGTGCTGATGATGATCCCGGAGGCGTGGGAACGCCACGAGACGATGAAGCCGGAGCACAAGGCGTTCTACCGGTATCACTCCTCGCTGATGGAGCCGTGGGACGGCCCGGCGTCGGTGTGCTTCACCGATGGCACCATGGTGGGCGCCGTGCTCGACCGGAACGGACTGCGCCCCAGCCGCATCTGGGTCACCAAGGACGGTCTGGTGGTGATGGCCTCGGAGGTCGGCGTCCTCGACATCGACCATGCCGACGTCGTGCAGAAGATGCGCCTGCAGCCCGGCCGGATGTTCCTGGTGGACACCGCGGCCGGCCGCATCGTCGACGACGAGGAGATCAAGGACGAACTCGCCGCCGAGCATCCCTACGCCGAATGGCTCGAGCAGGGTCTGGTGCAGATCGACGACATCGCGTCGCGACCGCACATCCACATGGCCCACGAGCGGGTTGCGTTGCGCCAGCAGGTCTTCGGCTACACCACCGAGGAACTCAATCTGCTGGTCGCGCCGATGGCCAAGACCGGGGCAGAGGCGATCGGCTCGATGGGCACCGACACGCCCATCGCGGTGCTCTCGGCCCGCCCGCGGATGCTGTTCGACTACTTCCAGCAGATGTTCGCGCAGGTCACCAACCCGCCGCTGGACGCGATCCGCGAGGAAGTGGTCACCAGCATCGGTGGCACCATCGGTTCGGAGGCCGACCTGCTCAACCCGAGCGCGGCGTCGTGCCGGCAGATCGTGTTGCCGGAACCGGTGCTGGACAACGACTCCCTGGCCAAGCTCGTCGACATCGGTGACAACGGCAGCCTGCCGGATTTCCGCAGTCTGCACGTGCACGGTCTGTACCCGGTGTCCGAGGGTGGCGCCGGATTGCGGCGCGCTCTCGACGAGATCCGCGCCAAGGTCAGCGCCGCCATCGACGACGGGGTGAACCTGATCGTGTTGAGCGACCGCGAATCCGACGAGAAGGCCGCGCCGATCCCGTCGCTACTGCTGACCGCCGCCGTGCACCATCATCTGGTGCGCGAACGCAAGCGCACCCGCGTCGGCCTGGTCATCGAGTCCGGTGACTGCCGCGAGGTCCATCATGTGGCCGCTCTCATCGGTTTCGGTGCGGCCGCGGTCAATCCGTACATGGCCTTCGAGTCCATCGAGGACATGGTGGAGCGCGGCGCCCTCGGCGACATCGACTTCCCCACGGCCCGTGCGAATTACATCAAGGCCGCCGGCAAGGGTGTGCTGAAGGTGATGAGCAAGATGGGCATCTCGACGCTCGCCTCCTACACCGGTGCCCAACTGTTCCAGGTCATCGGCATCGGCCAGGAGACCGTCGACGAGTTCTTCGCCGGGCTGCGCAGCCAGCTCGACGGCATCGGGCTCGACGAGATCGCCGCCGACGTCGCCAAGCGGCACGCGCTGGCCTTCTCCGAGCGGCCGACCGAGCGCGCGCACCGTGAGCTCGAGGTGGGCGGCGAATACCAGTGGCGCCGTGAGGGCGAGTACCACCTGTTCAACCCGGACACGGTCTTCAAGCTGCAGCACTCCACCCGCACCGGCCAGTACCAGGTGTTCAAGGAGTACACGCGCCTCGTCGACGACCAGTCGGCCAAGATGGCCTCGCTGCGCGGCCTTTTCGACTTCAACTTCGGCGACCGGGACCCCATTCCGATCGACAAGGTGGAGCCGGCGCGCGAGATCGTCAAGCGGTTCTCCACCGGCGCGATGAGCTTCGGCTCCATCTCCGCCGAGGCCCACGAGACCCTGGCCATCGCGATGAACCGGCTCGGTGGTCGCTCCAATTCCGGTGAGGGCGGCGAGGATCCGCGTCGCTTCCACCACGACGAGAACGGCGACTGGCGACGTAGCGCGATCAAGCAGGTCGCGTCGGGACGCTTCGGCGTCACCTCGCACTACCTCTCGAACTGCACCGACATCCAGATCAAGATGGCCCAGGGTGCGAAACCCGGTGAGGGCGGCCAGCTCCCACCGCACAAGGTCTACCCGTGGGTGGCCGAGGTGCGTGGCTCCACGCCGGGCGTCGGCCTGATCTCGCCGCCGCCGCACCACGACATCTACTCGATCGAGGATCTCGCTCAGCTGATCCACGACCTGAAGAACGCCAACCCGTCGGCCCGCATCCACGTGAAGCTGGTCAGCGAGGTCGGTGTCGGTACGGTCGCGGCGGGCGTCTCCAAGGCGCACGCCGACGTGGTGCTCATCTCCGGGCACGACGGTGGCACCGGCGCCACTCCGCTCACCTCGATGAAGCACGCCGGTGCGCCGTGGGAGATCGGTCTGGCCGAGACCCAGCAGACGTTGCTGCTCAACGGCCTTCGGGACCGCATCGTCGTTCAGGTCGACGGTCAGCTCAAGACCGGACGTGACGTGGTGGTCGCCGCACTGCTCGGTGCCGAGGAGTTCGGCTTCGCCACCGCACCGCTGGTGGTATCGGGCTGCATCATGATGCGGGTCTGCCACCTCGACACCTGCCCGGTGGGTGTGGCCACCCAGAATCCGCTGCTGCGTGAACGCTTCACCGGCAAGCCGGAGTTCGTGGAGAACTTCTTCATGTTCATCGCCGAGGAAGTGCGTGAACTGCTGGCGCGCCTCGGGTTCCGCACCCTGCAGGAGGCGGTCGGTCACGTCGAGGCACTCGACACCGGAAAGGCGCTGGCGCACTGGGGATCGGCCAAGGCTGGCAAGCTCGACCTGAGCTCCGTGCTGGCCGCACCGGAATCGCCGTTCATGAATCAGGACCTGTACTGCTCCGGCGTTCAGGACCACGCATTGGACAAGGCACTCGATCAGCAGTTGATCGCGCAAAGCCGTGAGGCCATCGACCACGGCACCCGCGTGTCGTTCAGTTCCAAGATCACCAACGTGAACCGTACGGTCGGCACCATGCTCGGCCACGAGGTCACCAAGGTGTATGGGGCGCAGGGCCTTCCGGACGGCACCATTATGATCGACTTCACCGGATCGGCGGGTAACAGCTTCGGCGCCTTTGTGCCCAAGGGCATCACGCTGCGACTCGAAGGTGACGCCAACGACTTCGTCGGCAAGGGCCTCTCGGGCGGCCGGCTGGTCGTGCGTCCGGCCCGGAATGCGCCGGAAGACTTTGTCGCCGAGGACAACATCATCGCCGGCAACGTCATCGGCTTCGGTGCGACGGCAGGCAAGATCTTCCTGCGCGGTGTGGTCGGCGAACGATTCTGCGTTCGCAACTCCGGAGCGACGGCCGTCGTTGAAGGCGTCGGCGATCACGGCTGCGAGTACATGACCGGTGGCCGGGTGGTGGTTCTCGGCGACACCGGACGCAACTTCGCGGCCGGTATGTCCGGTGGTATCGCCTTCGTGTACGACCCCGACCGGACATTTGCCAACAACCTCAACACCGAACTCGTCGACATCGAAGAACTCGAGACGCAGGACGTGGAGTTCCTCGCCTCGATCATCACCGAGCATCGAGCGGAGACGGAATCACCTGTCGCCGCGGCGATCCTGGCCGATTGGGAGAACACCCAGGGGCAGTTCGCCAAGGTGATGCCGCGCGACTACAAGCGTGTGCTGCTGGCGATCGAGACCGCCGAAGCCCAGGGACGAGACGTGAACGAAGCGATCATGGAGGCCGCACGTGGCTGACCCCAGAGGATTCCTCAAGCACCCCGAACGCGAACTGCCGGACCGTCGTCCGGTGGAACTGCGGCTGCTGGACTGGAAAGAGGTCTACACCGACTTCGGTCACGACCAGCTGCAGACGCAGGCGAGTCGCTGCATGGACTGCGGTATCCCGTTCTGCCACAACGGTTGTCCGCTGGGTAACCTGATTCCCGAGTGGAACGATCTGGTCTACAAGGATCGGTGGCGCGAGGGTATCGAGCGGCTGCACGCGACCAACAACTTCCCGGAGTTCACCGGTCGTCTGTGCCCGGCCCCGTGTGAGGCGTCGTGCGTGCTGGGCATCAACCAGCCGCCGGTCACCATCAAGCAGGTCGAGGTGGAGCTGATCGACAACGCCTTCGACAACGGCTGGGTCACCCCGGTGCTGCCGCTGGAGAGGACCGGCAAGTCGGTGGCCGTCGTCGGCTCCGGTCCCGCGGGACTGGCTGCGGCGCAGCAACTCACCCGCGCCGGACACGACGTGACGCTCTTCGAGCGGGCCGACCGCATCGGCGGACTGCTGCGCTACGGCATCCCCGAGTTCAAGATGGAGAAGCGCCACATCGACCGCCGGCTGGCGCAGATGGAGGCCGAGGGCACCGTCTTCCGCACCGGCGTGAACGTCGGCGTCGACGTCACCGTCGAGCAGTTGCGGGCTGACTTCGACGCGGTGGTCCTGGCCAACGGCTCCACCATCGGCCGCAACCTGCCGATCCCCGGACGTGAACTCGACGGCATCCACCAGGCGATGGAGTTCCTGCCGCAGGCCAACCGGATTCAGCTCGGCGACGAGGTGGAGAACCAGATCACGGCCAAGGGCAAGAAGGTCGTCATCATCGGTGGCGGTGACACCGGCGCCGACTGCCTGGGTACGTCGCTGCGCCAGGGCGCCGAGATCGTGCACCAGTTCGAGATCATGCCGCGTCCGCCGATGGAGCGGGCCGAGTCCACCCCGTGGCCCACCTACCCGTTGATGTATCGTGTGTCGTCGGCCCACGAAGAGGGCGGCGAGCGTGTGTTCTCGGTCAACACCGAGCAGTTCATCGGCGAGAACGGCAAGGTCACCGCGCTCAAGGCGCACGAGGTGGTCATGCGCGACGGCCGCTTCGAGAAGGTCGAGGGCAGCGACTTCGAGCTGGAATGCGACCTGGTTCTGCTCGCCATGGGCTTCGTCGGCCCGGAGCGCGAGGACCTGCTCGACAAGCTCGGCGTCGACTACGACCAGCGCGGAAACATCAAGCGCGACGACAACTTCGGTGCCGTCGGCCTGCCGGGTGTGTTCGTGGCCGGTGACGCCGGTCGCGGGCAGTCGCTGATCGTGTGGGCCATCGCCGAGGGCCGTTCGGCTGCTGCGGCCGCCGACGCCTATCTGGCCGGGACCACCGATCTGCCCGCACCGATCTACCCGACGCAGGTCGCCCAGCGCTGATCTTCGATGGTCCGAGTGGTCACCAAAGGCGGTGGCCCCTCGGCTCTTCGAGGCTCGTCGACTTCGAGACGCTCCATGCTCGTTCCTCGCAGGGGGCTCCTCAGCCCGGCGGCCAACGCCTCGCACCACAGCTGCCGGAGCAAAGAGGTCGGTCGCGTCCACGGATTCAGGCTCAGGCGGCGCCACCGTTCGGTATCTGGGCCAGCCACCGGTCGGTATCCCGCACCGCAGTGCGACCGATCGGCGTCTCGTGCAGGGTGAACCCGTGTGGCACTTCGGGATACAGCAAGAGCTCGACGTCGTTGGCGGCTGCGGACAGGCGGGCCGCCATCGCCAGGTTGTCGGCCAGCACTATGTCGTCGGCGCCGATCACCACCAGGGTCGGCGGCAGACCGACCAGATCGGCGAACGCTGGTGAGATGTCGGGATCGCTGCGATCGGCGGCATCGCCGGCATAGGCTTCGATGAAATATTCCCCCTCGATCACGCGACCGGCCGGGGTCTGACCGCTCAGGTCGTATGACCCGGCTTCGAGCACCGCGCCGGCAAAACGGGTGGCGAGGCCTCGGGACCGTAGGCGCACAAGCGTTGCCACGACCAGTGTCGCCCCCGCCGACATCCCGCCAATGGTGAGACGACGGGTACCGAACCGTGATTGCGCGACCTCGATCAGCCATCGGGCCACGGCCTCGCAGTCATCCGGGGCCGCGGGCCACGGAGATTCCGGCGCGAGACGATAGTCCACCCGATCACCGCGACACCCAGCGCGTCGGCACGACGAGCACTCCGCGCGTCGTCACGGGCGGCGCAGTCCATGTAGAACCCGCCGCCATGGAGGTGCAGATGAACGCCGTTCACAACACCGTTGCGCGGCAAGATGATTCGCACCGGCACACCGCCCACATCTGATTCGACGATGTCTTCGATCGTTCGGCCGGGAACGGTGGGATCAACTCTTCGCGCTGCGCGGACCTCGCGCAGTTCCGCCCAGGATGAGGGCCCGGCTCCGCCGACCCTCGTCTCGTAAAAGGACCGGGTGGCCGCGGTGTCCGCGTCCGGGATCGCCCGCATCAGATGTCGCAGTCCGAGGTGCACAGATCCAAAGTACTCACGGCTCGCGGCCGATGGCGTCGACGGCTCCGGACCGACGGCATTGCACAGAACGCTTGGCCGGCTCCCCCACATGTCGCCGAGATGCCTTGGTACCTGGAATCGGCGCGGTGCGTTGCTACGTGCGGTTCAGGGCTACAGCTCTCATTGATGAGGGCGAACGCGTCGGCGCCGAGAACGCGATCCTCTTTGATGTCGATCGCGCGCGGACACCCGCGCCGAGGTTGGCGTTACCAGGCTCGACGGGTCGGGCAGCGACGAGCCCCCTCGGTGAAGGCTCAGGGAGCGGACATGGCCCCGTATACACATGGCTAGCCTGGGCGCATGACCACATGGGTGGAAGTGCTGAGCGCAATGGTCGACGAGCCGTCGAAGCCGATCACCGGGGTCGTGGAAACTATACTGCCGGAAGGCCATTCGGAGACCTTCGGCTGGGCCGGTGCGCCACCGGTGGTCGTCGGCCTGCCGTCGCGGGTGCGGATGTGGCGCGACGGTTCGCGGCTGCGTGTGGACCTTCTTGACGGCACTCCGGCATTCCGGTCCGACGGGGAGTCGGTGTGGAGGTTCGGCTCGCGGGGTGAACCACCGCTACGCGCCGAGCGGCGGCGTATCCATTACACGGGCCCAGGGCGAACGCTCATCCAGGTGCGACCTGCCGGCGACTGGGCCGGCTTCGACGACTTCACCGACCCACCGACAAACCCATCGAGTCCGTCGAATTCCTCGGCCGGCCGGCGTGGGAAGTCGAACTGGCACCGCCACAGCACAAACCGCATCCCATTCAGCAGGTCGTCGACAAGGAGACCGGCGCGGTCCTGCAGAGCCGCAACGACGCGTTCGGGATGTCGAGTTCCTTTGTGGAGTTCGAGGTGCTCGACGGCGTGGACGCGGCGTTCTTCTCCTATGACGGCCCGGTCGTCGAAGACGCCGACCTCCGGCAGGCGCAGCGCCAGGCGGCCGACGCCGAGCGCGAAGAGCAATGCGCGTGGTTCCGCGAGAACGTCGGTGCCACCGAGGTGTCGATACCGGTGACCCTGGACGCCCGGCTCGACCACGTGCATCGCCGTGATGCGGATGGCGGCTTCGAGGCCACGCTGCGGCTACCCGGCCATCGACACGCCAGCCTCGCGCGTCGGCCGCGTTCGGACGAACCGTGGGAGCTGCGGTGGAGTGGTGAGGTCAGCCGCTGGTCGACCGCCGAGTTCGATTGGGCGGTAACACTCCATGACCTGCCGCTGGACGACGCGGCGTTGGCTTCCCTGCAGGAGCAGTTGCAAGCGCCGCCTGCTGGGTGAGCTGGGCGTGCTCGCGCTTGGGCGGTGTCCGGGGCGCGGTGGATGCGGATAAGTGTGTCTCACTTGTGGTCTCGCTGCGCTCGACCGTGCCGGCTCAACCAGCAGGGCGGCTTGGCTCAACCCACTGATCCGGCGGCCGGGGCGTTCTCGATCGCCCGTTTCATCTGCTCGGCCACCTCGGGTGCGAGGCGCTTGAAGCCGAGTTGCGCGAGCGGGTCGGCGAGGCGGGCGGCACCGTTGAAGTCGACGTGGGCGTGATAGGTGACCTCGGTGTGCCCGGAGTCGAGGCTGACGAAGGACAGGTCCTCGGTACTGGTGGCGGTCTTGTTGGTGCCGGTGAAGACGAGGTGGTCGGGGTCGTCGCGGGTGAGTTCGTAGGTCAGGGTCGTCGAGATGCCGTAGAGCTTGGTCTCGTTGTGCCAGCGGGAGCCGACACCGATGGCTCCGGTGCTGATCGGCTCGCAGGACTGGGTGCCCGGGTCCCATTCGACGGCGTTGGCGAAGTCGCGCAGGTAGGCGACCACCTCCTCGATGGGGCGCTGCACCGGGAATGAGCGGGTGACGTCGACCATGATGTCCTTCCGGGTTGTGGTGGACAGTGATTCGTCGTGACTGCCGGTTCGGATGACCGGGCGGGCGATGCGTCCTACACTCCCGGTAACGAGCCCGTGCACGACAGCGAAGTGCGGGTACGGAGGGTGAATCGTATGTCGCACAGAATCGTCGCCGCCTGCATCGCGGTGTTGTCCCTGGTTGCCGGTCTGCTGGTGGCCGCGACGCCACAGGCGCGTTCGGCGCCTGGGGATTGTCCCAAGATCTACGTGCTCGCGATCCCGGGGACGTGGGCCAACGGGTCGAGTCCCGGGATCATGTCGCAGGTGACCAGCGGACTCGGCCCCGAGACACAGGTGGCGTTCGTCGGGTACGACGCGACGGCCTTCCCCTGGGAGCGGGCGATCTACGGCAAGTCCAAGGCGCAGGCCGTGGCCAACACCGAGGGTCTGGCCCTCACCATGCTCCGACGCTGCCCGGGCACCCGGATCGCGCTGACCGGCTACAGCCAAGGTGCCGACGCCGCCGGTGACGTGGCGTCGGAGATCGGCACCGGACGCGCGCGCATCCGGCCCGGGCAGGTGGCCGGCGTCGTGCTCATCTCCGACCCCCGACGATCACGCAAGGACAACCTGGTGGGACCCCCGCTGCGTGGCGAGGGTAGCGGCGGACCGCGTCTCGACGGTATGGGCTGGGTGTTGCCGCGCGCGTTCACCATCTGCGAACCCAAGGACATTTACTGCAACGTCCCGCGTGACTACTACCTGACGCGCATCGTCGGCTACCTCGCCGAGACCAGCAACCCGACGCCGAGCCAGATCCTGCAATACCAGGCCGAGGCGTCGGCTATCGTCGGCGAGCTGCTCACCCGCGGCGGGCCGGGTGCGATCGTCGGCGAACTGAGCAACAAGCGGGCCCGTGATCAGATCACGTCGTTCAGCAATTTCCTGCAGTCCGGCGCGCATGGAACCTACACGACCTTCCAGGTGAAGCCCGGTGTCACCGCAGTCCAGTGGGCGCACAACTTCCTCGCGGGACTCGCCTGACTCAGTCGCTCCACACGGCGTCCGACGGACACCCTGCGCGTCGGTGCCCGACGTGTAACGGGGTTGGTGGGACGATCGATGTAGCCGGATGAGTGGTTGGTTGCGATTGATCGCGACTCCGGCGAGTGGCGTAGGCCACCAGGAAAAGAGGGCGACAGACCCGCAGTCCGCGACTACACTACCGAAAAGTAACTGTGCACCACAGCGAATGTGGTACGAACGAAACGCGCAACGACATCAGGGAATGATCTGTCATGAAGCTGGCTGACACTCTGCACACTTCCCGCCGGGGCACGGCATCCACCTCCTCGATGCTGGGCTCGATCACCGGTCGTCTCGGGCGATCCCGCACCGCACGCATGTTTCCCGCCGAAGCCGAGCGGCTCGTGACGCCGGCCGAGTTCAAGCGCCTGCACGGCTGAGATCCTGATCCTGCCCGGCTGAGTTCTACGGCTCTGCGACGACGCGGGCGCCGACACCACCGATCTCGACGACGTCACCCACCGACAACTGGCGGCCGCGTCGTGTCTCGACCTCCCCGTTGACGCGCACCAGGCCGTCGCCGATGACCTCTTTGGCCTCGGAGCCTGACTCGATCAGGTTGGCCAGTTTGAGAAACTGGCCAAGCCGGATCACGTCGTCGCGGATGGGTACCTCGTAGCGATCGTCCACGTCCACAGATCATGCCCGCTCGGCACACGCGATGCGATCGCAGCCGTGTGGGCACGGTGGGGACTACGGTTGAGCAATGGCTCTCGACACCCCTTCGTCGGACCTCCCGGTCAGCACCGACGACACTGCTGAGCACCAGCCCACCCCAGCGCACCGTCCGCCGTCGGCGGCCGATCGCCGATCCGTCGACCTGCTCGAAAAGATCAGGCGGCCCAGAGGATTCGGGGCCGGCGCACCCAAGATCGCGGGCACTGTGGTCGGCGTGCTGGCCGGCATCGCGCTGTTGTCGAGCATCTTCCCGCTGTTCCGCCGGCTGATCCACTACCCGCGCGACTTCATCGACAACTACATCGTCTCGCTGCCCAACACGAGTCTGGCGTGGGCCTTCGTGCTGGCGCTGGTCGCGATCGCACTGTCGTCACGCAAACGCATCGCGTGGTGGATCGCGACGATCTACCTGGTGCTGTTCATGGTGAGCAATGCGCTGCTGCTCGTCGATCCGGTGGCCACCGACTTCGGCGTCGACACCGACGAACGCATCCAGATCTGGATCGGACTGGGAATCGATGCGGCCGCACTCATCTTCCTGATCGTCACCTACCGGCAGTTCTACACACGTGTCCGCCGCGGCGCCCTCTTCCGGGCCCTCGGTGTGCTCATCGTCGGACTCACCGCCGCCACCCTCGTCGGATGGGGTCTGGTGTGGGCGTGGCCGGGGAGTCTGGAGCGGACCGAACGCCTGCCGTACGCGTTCAACCGGGTGGTCACCTTCGGCAGCATCGACAGCCGAACCTTCGACGGTCACCACACCCACATCGTCATCGACAGTGCACTGGGGCTGCTCGGGGCGCTGGCCCTTATCGCCGCGGCGACGGTGCTGTTCCGCTCACAGCGACTGGAATCGTTGATGACCAGCGACGACGAGAAGCTGATCCGCGCACTGATCACCCGATTCAACGACGACGATTCGCTGGCCTACTTCTCCACCCGCCGCGACAAGGCGGTGGTGTTCTCACCCGACGGCCGGGCCGCGATCACCTACCGCGTGGAGATCGGCGTCGGACTGGCCGGCGGCGACCCGATCGGAGATCCGGAATCCTGGCCCGACGCCATCGCCGAGTTCCTCACGTTGTGCGATCGGTATGGCTGGCATCCGGCGGCGATGGGGTCGAGTGCGCGGGGCGCGGCCGCCTACGATGCGGCCGGATTCGGCTCGCTCTCCATCGGCGACGAAGCCATCCTGCACACCCGCGAGTACACGATCAGCGGACCCGCGATGAAGGCGGTGCGGCAGGCCGTGACGCGCACCCGCCGCGCCGGGGTGACGGTGCGGATTCGACGGCACGGCGAGGTGCCCGACGATGAGATGCCACAGGTCATCGCCCGGGCCGATGCGTGGCGGGACACCGACGAGGAACGCGGCTTCGCGATGGCGCTCTCGCGGCTCGGTGACCGTGCCGACGACGACTGCCTGCTGGTGGAGGCCGTCGAACATGCGGGCACCCCCGAGGAGAAGGTGATCGGGATGCTCTCGTTTGTGCCGTGGGGCCGACGAGGTGTCTCGCTGGATGTGATGCGACGCGATCGTGGCAGCGTGAACGGCGTCGTCGAGACGATGGTCACCGAATTGTGCCGCAACTCCGAGCAATTCGGTATCACCGAGATCTCGCTGAACTTCGCCACCTTCCGCGCCTTCTTCGAGCAGGGCCCGCAGATCGGGGCCGGGCCCATCATGCGGCTCGGCTACTCGGTGCTCATGTTCGGCTCACGGTTCTTCCAGATGGAGTCGCTGTACAAGTCGAACGCCAAATATCTGCCGGACTGGCAGCCCCGGTTCCTGTGCTTCGAGGACAACCGAATCCTGCCGCGCGTCGGGCTGGCCGCCATCGTCACCGAGGGCTTCGTGCAGCTGCCGAGGTTCGGGCGCAAGCAGCATTACATCGCAGGTCAGTCGTCGATTCCGGCCGGAGTCGACGCCGACGCATTGATCGCGCAGCTGGAGTCCGAGGAGGACCGCACGGCCGTCGAGGTGCACCGGCCTGAGCAGGTACGGGTGCGCGTCGCCAAGCTCGACCGGCTGATCGAGGAGGGCTTCGACCCGTACCCGCCCGCCGATGCGCCGACACACACGATTGCCGAGGCGATCGCCGAGCCGGAGGGCACGCAGGTCACCATCGCCGGACGGGTCACCAAGATGCGCGACTTCGGCAAGGTCACCTTCGCCGATGTGCACGACTGGTCCGGGCAGATACAGATGCTCGTCGAGGCGTCGCGGGTTATCCCGGGCACCCCCGACTTCGGATCCGACGTCGACCTCGGCGACCTCGTCGAGGCACGTGGGGTGATCGGGCGGAGCCGGTCCGGGGAACTGTCGGTGCTGATCGATGCGTGGCGCTTCAACGGCAAATGCCTGCGGCCGCTGCCCGATAAGTGGTCCGGACTC
This sequence comes from Gordonia bronchialis DSM 43247, assembly GCF_000024785.1. Lineage (NCBI taxonomy): Bacteria > Bacillati > Actinomycetota > Actinomycetes > Mycobacteriales > Gordoniaceae > Gordonia > Gordonia bronchialis. The sequence continues at coordinate 145,165 of NC_013441.1, forward strand.
ACAGACCCGGAAGCCCGTGTGCGGCAACGCTATGTGGACCTTGCGATCAACCCGCGCAGCCGTGAGCTGCTGGCCACCCGGAGTGTGGTGGTCAAGGCGCTGCGGGATTTCCTCGCCGACCGCGGATTCATGGAGGTCGAGACGCCCATCCTGCAGCAGATTCACGGCGGGGCGAATGCCACCCCGTTCCAGACCCACATCAACGCCTACAACCTGGATCTGTATCTGCGGATCGCGCCGGAGTTGTATCTCAAGCGGCTGTGTGTCGGCGGCGTCGAGAAGGTGTTCGAGATCGGTCGCAACTTCCGCAACGAGGGTGTCGACTTCAGTCACAACCCCGAGTTCACCAGCCTGGAAGCCTATGCGGCACACAGCGATTACCTGAAGATGCTGGACCTGACGCGGGAAATGATCCAGCACGCAGCGACTGCCGCGCACGGCGAGCCGGTGATCATCCGCGTCGACGACGAGGGCAACGAGCAGCGCGTCGACATCTCCGGTGACTGGCCGGTCCGGACCGTGCACGAGGTGGTGTCGGAAGGCGCCGGTGTCGAGATCACATCGGACACAGAGGTTTCCGAGCTTCGCGGCATTTGCGATCGTCTGGAGATCGCCTACCGGCCGGACTGGGATGCCGGGCAGATCGTGCTGGAACTCTACGAGCATCTCGGCGAGGATCGCACCACCGTCCCGACGTTCTACACCGATTTCCCCACGTCGACGTCGCCGCTGACCCGGGCGCACCGCAGCAAACCCGGCGTGGCCGAGCGCTGGGATCTGGTGGCCTGGGGGGTGGAACTCGGTACCGCGTACACCGAGCTGACCGATCCGGTCGAGCAACGCAAACGGCTGACCGCACAGTCGATCCTGGCCGCCGACGGTGATCCGGAGGCGATGGAGTTGGACGAGGACTTCCTCACCGCCCTCGAGTATGCGATGCCGCCCACCGGTGGTCTCGGCGTCGGGGTGGATCGGGTGGTCATGCTCATCACCGGGCAGTCGATTCGTGAGTCGCTGGCGTTTCCGATGGTCAAGCCGACGGACGCGTGAATGCGACCGGGATTCCGGGCCGGCACATCGATGTCGGAGGCCTGCGGCTGCATGTGCTCGATGAGGGGAGCGGACCGCCGCTGCTGTTGATGGCCGCGTTGGGCAGCAACTGGTTCGACCTCGATCCGCTGGCGACCCGGCTGGTGGTGCGTGGCTGGCGGGTGATCCGCTACGACCGGCCCGGTTATGGACTCTCGGCCGGTCCCCGGCGGCGTGAGGTGCCGACGCTCGACGCCGAGATACGCCGGATGACAGGGGTTCTCGATGCCGTCGGCGTCGACGGCCCGGTCACCCTGGTGGGGCATTCGATGGCGTCGCTGTATGTGGAGGGCTTCGCGCGAAGTGAGCCGGCCCGCACCGCCGGGCTGGTGATCCTGGACGGTTCGTATGTACTGCTGCCGTGGCGGGTGGTGCCGCCGTCGTTCCGGGTTGCCAACGCGCACCGCTTGATGGGCGCGGCTCGAGGTGTCTCGGTACGTGTGGGCTTGCGGTTGCGTGGGCGCGGGCAGTTGCGAGCCCGGATCCTGCCAACGCCGCCGGAAGGGTTCGACGCCGCGCAGCGGGTTTGGGGTGATCGCGTCTTCGGCGGTGGACGCATGCTGCTGGCCACGCTGGTGGAGAACGCGGCGTTCCCGACGATCAACGCATCGTTGCGGCGGCTGCGGAGTGCGCGTGCACTGCCCGCGGTACCGACGGTGGTCGTGGCCGCACTCTCGGGATCGGTTGTGTGGAGGCGGTTCTGGCGTGCGAAGCAGGCACGCTATGCGGCCGGTCTGGGGGCGCGGTTGCGAACTGTCGGCTCGCATCACTTCCTGGTCCTCGAGGTACCCGACGAGGTGGCGGACATCATCGATGAGGTGCGGCCGGGTTGACCGACTGTGGCGACAGGACGGTCGAGGGGCCGTGGTGGGGGCGTCCGGGATTTGTGCGGTGGGTCGGACTGATGGCCCTGGTGGTCGTCGTCGCGATCGAACTGCCAATGTGGTTCAGGGGCCCACCTGTCCAGGCGGCATTCGGTCTGATCGTCTTGGGTGCGTTCGTCATTCTGATCGCGTTGGCTCTTGCGGTGTCGGTGGGGCGCCGCTGGTGGGCAAGATGGTGGGCAATGCGACATGGCTTCGCCTTCTCGCACCGTCCGCACCGGTCGGAACCACCGCACGGCGTCGAGTCCTTCGACAACTGGCAGATGCTGACGTTCGTGCACTACTCCGCGACCGGACAGATATCCGACCGCTCTGCCCGACTTTTGTTCTACCGGAACTGGTTTGGAGCTAGGTGGCGCTACGCGCATCGCCACGTCTTCACCGTGACGCTGCCGACGGCTTTGCCCGGCCTGACGATCGGGCCGAATCTCCACACTCGAACCAGGGGAGAACACATCATCTTCGACGATGATGACGGTTCCGACTTCGCTCGCTATCTGCCGGTGTTTTCGCCGGCGCCGGACGTCGCCCGACGGGTGCTGACCCGATCGGTCCGCGATCGGCTCGGTGATCTCGCGGCCCGCAGCAGCGTGGTGCGGATAACCGTGTTCGTCGTCGTCGGCGACAAACTGCACGCGGTGTGGTTGAACACTTCCCAGCCGCAGGACCTCACGGACGTGGCTGAGGGCTTACGGATCCTCGTGGCGGCGCTCGAGGCGAACAGCAAGTTGTAGTAGAACGTCACTCCCAGCGTGACCTTCTACTACAAGTTGTGGCACCGGCGCACGCGTGAGTACCAGAACAATTAGCCGCGCTAATCACCAGTGCGCCCGCGCATTACGGCGGACCGCTTCCCCTCGCCGCGGGTGTCATCCGTTCAGTTGCCTTTGGCATCGTCGATTTGATACACGCAACATACCCTTGCGAACGCTGGCACAATCTGCCTTCATGTCGCTCACGTCGACACCCGAACACGAGCCGCCCTCGCGGCCCGGGTGGGACGCCGACGACCTTTGCATCCGGCAGGCCGTCACACGTGCCGGGATCAGCCTCGAAAGCCATCGGCACGGATGTGTCATAGTCGCACCACGGTTGTCCGGCCGCACCACGATGCTGCGGGCGCTGAGCAGCTCGCATCCGGGTGCGGCGCTCTGGGTCGCGGGTTCCGGAGGCGATGTGACCGGCGTCTTCGGGGGACTCCTCACCGGTGGCGACGCGGGGGCCGAGCCGCGAGCCGTCGAGGGACTGATCCGTGCAGAGCTCAACCGCGGTGGCAGGGTTGGTCGACGAGGTGGATGCGGCCCTGGCGCGTGCGCAGGTCGTCACCGCCGTCGATCTGTGCGAGATGGCGCTGCGCATCGCGCCGACGGTCACCGACACCCTGGTCGATGTGGTGCCGCGAGTCTGCCGTCGAGCCGACGAACTGGACGTCAACGCCGTGGTCTCCGCGCGGGCGCAACTTCTCGTCGATCATCTGTCGGCTCTGCGCTCCGGGGATGCACCCATGTTGGAAACTGTTGCCGCAGAGCATGAACGGCAAGGACGCGCATTGGCCGCAGCCGATGTGCTGGCCCATGCTGCCGCAGCACATCGTCGTGGTGACACACCGTTTCGGGCGATGATGTGCGTTGCCCGTGCGCGGCGTTCGGTTCGGCGACGAGAACTCGGCGCGAGTGTTGATCCCGCTCGCTCGTCGGTGCGACGGTGACCTGATCCCGTTGTACGTCGACCACGCCGAAGCATTGCAGGCGAAGGATGTCGTCGCGCTGGAGAAGGTGGCCGACGACTTCGACCGGCTCGGGTACCGGCCGCTCGCCGCGGATGCGCTGGCCCAGGCGATCGCGCGGTTGGTCACCGATGGTGAGCTTCGACGAGCACGGCGTCTGCGGGTGCGGCTGGCCGAGATCTGCACCGCCTGTGATGGTCTGAGCACGCCGGCCATTCGAGCTGCCGCCGTCGACGTGCATCTCTCCGTGCGGGAACTCGAGGTATCGGCGTTGTTCGATGCCGGGCTGGGACGCCGGGAGGTGGCGGAGATGCTGGGATTGTCCGTCGCCACGGTGGACGGGCACCTGGCGCGGGCGCGCATCAAGCGCGGCGAGATGTAGTAGAAGGTCACTCTGTGCGTGACCTTCTACTACATCGTGCGGGCACGAGGTGCGGTGCATTGCGTAGTCGGGGGCGTGGTTCTGCGTAGTCGGTCTGCTATCCGCCGGCGGTGCGTGCGTCCACGATCAATGTGGGTCGGTCCAGCGGAGGCGTGTTCCTCAGAAGGGAGCTTCGATGAGAGTTCGACATCGATTGCGGCTATTGGCCGTCCTCGTGGCACTCGGGCTCGGTGGTGGATTGACTCTCGTCGGGCTCGGACAAGCGGTTGCCACGCCGGGCGATGTCAAGACTCGGGTGAACAACTACTGGGAGGCCCGCGTCTATCAGGCCTACGACATCGGCGGTGCGTTTCAGCTGACCAACAAGGCGTCGCAGCGACCGATCTACCTGCAGTACAAGCGAACATCGCGCTACGGGTGGCCTTCCGGCTGGCACCGACTGACGGGCGATGTGGCCCGTGGTCAGACCAAAGTCGACGGCTGGTATGTCGCGCCGCGCGGCTACGACGGGGTTTTCCTCCGGGTGTGCCGAAACGACCCGGGCGACAGGGACTATTGCTGGTCCAGCCTCATGTACTTCGGCAAGCCCGGCGGTCAAGGCGGTGGCAGCGGGATGATAACTGGCGCGTGATGACGGCACATCGGATGGGAATTCAAAAGAGGAGACGAAGCTATGAAGAGATGGGCAAGCGTACTGATCGTGGCGGCGGCACTGACGCTGACGGTCGGTGCGGGTAGTTCAACAGCGGCGCCACGCAGTGAGCAGAATTCGGCGACACTCGTCGCGCTGACGGTTGAAGCTCAGCCGGTGGCGGTACCGGGCTGGCCGGTGTTTCCGGCGGTCTACGGCCCGCGGTACTGGCCGCAATTCAAGGTGTGGTTCACGCACAACACATTCCTCAATCGGGCACAGACGAGGCAGTTGTACGAAACCGGTTGGGTACCCGGCTATGCCAACACGCAACTCCCGTTCAGCAGCGTGGCCAGAACCCTGCAGGGCAACAACCTGCTGAGGACCGCAGTCCAGCGAGGGGGATGCTTTGCAATCGGTACTCGTACTGATCCGGTGTGGTCGCCCGTTGCCAAGAAGTGGGTGACGGCGGGCGCTCAGGGCTATATGTCCCCACCGCACCTCAAGGCACAGGTGGACGCCATCTGCCGCTAACGCCGCACATGGTCAGGTGAAGCACTCGGCTACCGAGCCATCGTGGATGTAGATCACACCGGTGACGACAGGAGACGCGATATGACGACAAAGCTCACGACAACTGTCGGTGCGGCGGCGGTGGTGACGGCACTGTTCGTCGGCACGGCCCCGATCGCAGAGGCTCAGCCCAGGGGTTACTCCGTCAGGAATACAACGCAATCTGTCAGAACCTGACCCGCCCAGGCCAGCTCACATACTCGTGGGAGCCCTATTGGAATGGGCAGTGGCTGGCTCACCAACGACTGACGATCAAATTCGTTCGCTGGCAACAGATCAAACGCCGATTCTGGCCCGACACTTGGCAGAAGGTCGTCTACGAATATTGGAAATCTGGCTATCCAACCTGGACCGGGTACAAGTACACGGAGTGCTGAAGGATGACACTGATGAAGAGATGTCTCGCAACCCTGGCCGCGATCGTGTTGGCCGTGGTCGGATTGGGCACCGCGACAGCGGTGGCAGGCGCCGACGTGCAAGATCGAAGGGGGTTGGCGGGCAAGGTGATCTCGCCGCCGCAGGCGCGCTGCGACTACATGCGGAACACGAGTTCTGGATGGTTGGCGGTATCCACATATCCGCCGACCGTGTATGCGGCGCAGGGAAAACGGCAATCGGTGATCTACCGGCTGCTCCTGGCCGACGCCAACACCGGGAAACTGCTCCAAACAAGCAATTGGAGCGGAGCGCAGTCCGTCACCGGTAATCGCCCGGCACGCTGGAATGGCGTCGGCACACTGACCGGCGCCTGGCAAGGCAACTATCATCTGGCGTTCGAGGTGCGGTTCTTCCAGCCCGGCGGCAAGTGGCAGGGGACGATCACTTCTCTCCAAACTCGCTACCAAATCTTCAACCAGCGCATCGGCCCGTACGGCCCGACGTCGAGCTGCGTCAAGTTGAAAAACTTCGGGTAGCAGATCCCGCGAGCCGGGTCGGCCTCCGACGTACAGGCCGGCCCGGTTCCCCGTGTGCGAACAGCGGACCTCCCGACTGGCCGCAGTACCCTACCCACCGGTAACCCGGGACTTGCGGTAACACCTATGCTGGTCGGCATGAGTGAGCTGACCTTCACCCCGACTGCCGACCTCGTCGACGAGATCGGCGACACCGTCCGCAGCTGCGATCTCCAGTTCACCCAGTACGGCGGCAATCGCGAATTCGTCGGCCGGGTGACCACCGTCAAGTGTTTCCAGGACAACGCCCTGCTCAAGTCGATCCTCGGTGAGTCCAACCCCGGCGGCGTGCTGGTCGTCGACGGTGCCGGCTCGGTGCACACCGCGCTGGTCGGCGACCTCATCGCCGAACTCGGCCGGTCCAACGGGTGGGTCGGGATCATCATCAACGCCGCCATCCGCGATTCCAAGCCGATCGGCGAGATGGAGATCGGCGTCAAGGCGCTGGGCACCAACCCGCGTAAGTCCACCAAGACCGGCGTCGGTGAACGTGACATCCCGCTGACCATCGGCGGCGAGACCTTCAATCCGGGCGACATCGTCTACTCCGACGACGACGGCATCGTCATCGTCACCCCCGAGAACTGACCCACTTCCTGCAGCGTCGAGGAGACCCCATGCCAAAGCCCACCGCCGACTACTTCGCCCGCCTCGGTGCGCTGGTCGCGATCGACAACGCCGCCGAGCGTCCCACCCGCTCGGTACTCGAGGCGTTCAGCGGCGCCGAGATGGCCACCATCCCGGTCGGCACCGCCGACGACCTGGAACAGGCCGTCGCCCGCGCCCGCGTCGCGCAGGAGGGTTGGGCCAAGCGGACCCCCGCCGAGCGTGCGAAGGTGCTCGACGCCTTCTCCGAGCTCGTCTACCGCAACGCCCAGGAACTGATGGACATCGCGCAGGCCGAGACCGGCAAGGCGCGCACCTATGCCCAGGAAGAGGTGCTTGACGTTGCGCTGACCGCCCGCCACTACGCCAACGTCGGCCCCAAGTTGCTCGCCGACCGCAAGGTCAAGGGAATGCTCCCCGGCGCCACCAGTGTGCGGGTCCGCTATCAGCCCAAGGGCGTCGTCGGGGTGATCAGCCCGTGGAACTATCCGCTGACGCTGGCGGTTTCCGACGGTGTGGCAGCCCTGCTGGCGGGCAACGCCGTGGTGATCAAGCCGGACAGCCAGACCCCCTACTGTGCACTCGCCGTTGCCGAGCTACTTTATCAGGCCGGTCTGCCGCGTGAACTGTTCGCGGTGGTCCCCGGTCCGGGAAGTGTTGTGGGACAGGCGATTGTCGCGCAGACCGACTACGTGATGTTCACCGGGTCGTCGGCGACGGGTGCGACGCTGGCCGAGCAGGCGGGGCGTCGGCTCATCGGCTTCTCCGCCGAACTCGGGGGCAAGAACCCGATGATCATCACCAAGGGCGCCAAGATCGCCGACGCGGTGCAGGGTGCAGCCCGGGCCTGCTACTCCAACTCCGGCCAGCTGTGTATCTCGATCGAACGCATCTACGTCGAGAAGGCGATCGCCGACGAGTTCGCCGACCGCTTCGCCGCCTACGTCTCGGCCATGAAGCTCTCTGCCACTTACGATTTCAACGCCGACATGGGTTCGCTCGCCTCGGCTGCGCAGGTCGAGACCGCCGAGGCGCACGTCGCCGACGCGGTGGCCAAGGGCGCCAAGATCCTTGCCGGCGGCAAGCGTCGCGCCGACCTCGGACCGTTCTTCTACGAGCCGACGGTGCTGACCGACGTCACCGACGAGATGACCTGCTACGGGCAGGAGACCTTTGGTCCGGTGGTGTCGATCTATCCGGTCGACTCCGTCGACGAGGCCATCAAACTGGCCAACGACACCGAATACGGCCTCAACGCAAGCATTTTCGCGGGCAGCAGCGCCGAGGCCAACGCGATTGCCGACCAACTGCGGGCCGGCACGGTCAACATCAATGAGGGCTACGCCGCCGCCTGGGCGTCGACCGCCGCACCGATGGGTGGGATGGGGATCTCCGGGATGGGCCGCCGCCACGGCGAAGAGGGTCTGCTCAAGTACACCGAACCGCAGACCATCGCCGAGCAGCGTTTCCTCGGGATCGACCGCATGCCGGTGGTGCCGCAGAACATCTACCGGGCCATCACCCCGTCCGTCGTCCGCGGGCTGAAGTACCTGCCCGGTCGCTGAGTCGAGGTCGCCGCCACCAGCGGTGACCCAGGTGGCCGCGGGTGGCCGCGTGCGCGAATGGTCCGATCGGCCGACAGGCGCCTACGTCCGTTCTGGTGTTGGATGCAGAGGTGGTCGGTCGGTCGTGGGGTGTCGTGGGTGGATGTGCTGCCGTGATGGTGGCCGTGGCAGCGCTGGCGGCAGCGTCGTCGAGCACACCGCACCCGGTGGTGACTTCGGCCGTTCACGCGCACCAACCGAGGATGCACACGCCGGTGGCGACCGATCTCGTGCTCAGTTTCACCGGCGACAACATCCTCGGCACCGACGACAAGTTCTCGACGGCGTCGAGTCTGCCGACGTTGTGGGAACAGAGCGGCCGACGCCCCGACTACTTCTTTCGCAACGTCCGCCAGTACTTTGACGCCGACGACCTGACCGTCGCCAACTTCGAAGTCGCGCTGACGAATTGGCGGGAGAAGCGCTACAAGGGCGAAGGCGAGGTGTACCACTTCCACGGCGACGCCGCGCTCGCGCACACGTTGCCGGCCGGCGGTATCGACGTGGTGACCGTCGCCAACAATCACACCTTCGACTACGGGCAGCGCGGCTTCGACGACACCCTCGCCGCGCTCCGCTCGGCACGGATCGGCTACTTCGGCACCGGCGACGCGAGCGAGGGGTCTGACTACGACATGTCGCTGCTGCGCACCGTCAACGGGGTCACCGTCGGCCTCGTCGGTTACCAGACCTGGACTGACACTCCCGAGGTCGAGCGCAAGATCCGCACTGACTTCGACCGGCTGCGGGCCGCGGGCGCCGACGTGCTGATCCCGTTTTTCCACTGGGGCATCGAGTCCGAGCACACGCCGTACGAGGTGCAGACCAACCTGGCGCATCTCGCGATCGACGCCGGTGTGGACCTCGTCGTCGGAACGCATCCGCACGTGATCCAGTCGATGGAGATCTACCGCGGCAAGCTGATCGCCTACTCCTTCGGCAACTTCGCCTTCGGCGGCAACAGCAACCCGACCGACAAACGCACCTTCATCCTGCAGGCGCGCCTGCACACCGTCGACCGTGACGTACGGTCGGTGGATTTTCGGGTGATTCCGACGCGGGTCTCGCGGACCGAGAGCTACAACGACTACGTGCCGACGCCCTACGCCGGCCCGGAGAAGCAGCAGGTCCTCGAGTTCATCAACGGCATCTCACCGACGTTGCACGGACGGGCGGCCGATTGCTTTGTGCCCGTGGCGCCATCGCGTACACACCCGCCTGCCCCGACGGTGCAGGCGCGGCCGGCGGGATGAGACCCACGTTGGTAACGACTTCGTAGGTAACCCTTCCGCGCCTGACACTCCTGCGATTAGCGTGGCCAGAGTGACTCCTACCAGGACAAAACGGACCTTTCGCGCTGCGGCGCTCTTCGCCAGTGCCGTGGTTGGTGCGACGATCGCGGCAACCCTGACCCCCGTACCGGCTGCGCGCGCGACGGCGCCCCTCCAGGTCACGACCGTGGCGTCGAATCTGAGTATCCCGTGGGATGTCGAGGTGGCGCCCGACGGGACGATTCTGACTGCTCAGCGCAGCGGCAGCCTGGTGGCGATTCGGCCCGACGGCCGGCTGATCAGCATCGCCCACGACACCTCGCGAATCTTCGCGGCCAAAGAGGCGGGCGCGATGGGGATCGCGCTCGATCCGGGGTTCGCCCAGAACCGTCGCGTCTACATCTGCCAGGCCGAATACACCCGGCCCGGCGCACCCACCATCCCGGGCGAAGTCGCGGATCTGCCGCTGCCCTGGCCGAACACCGGCCAGGTCATCAACGTCGTCTCCTGGCGGATCGACGGTGACTGGATTCGCGCCAACCGAGAACGCACTGTCCTGAGCGGGATTCCGATCACTGCCGCGGGCCGCCACGCCGGCTGTGCGCTGACGGCGTCGGGTCGCTCGCTGTGGGTCGGTACTGGCGACGCCGCGCTCCCGGGTAATGCGCAGAACCGAAATTCTCTGGGTGGCAAGGTCTTACACATCAATCGCGACGGCACCCCGGCAGCCGGGAACCCCAACCCGCGCAGCCCCATCTACACCCTCGGGCATCGCAACGTCCAGGGAGTCGCGGTGGCGCCGGGGACCGGACGCGTCTACGCGATCGAGCAGGGGACGGACCGCGATGATGAGCTCAATCTGCTTCGTTCCGGTGGCAACTATGGTTATCGACCCGATCGCGCGCCGGTCATCTACGACGAGTCGGTGCCGATGACCGATCCGATCCGCGTGCCCGGTGCCATCGGCCCCGTCTGGCGGTCGGGCCCGGCGACCATCGCGACCACGGCGCTGGCCTTCCTGCCCGCCGGCTGGGGGCCGTACTCCGGCGGACTGGTGGTCTCCACGCTCAAGGGCAAGCGGCTGGTGTTCATGAAACTCTCGGCCGATGGCCGGCGCGTGGTCGCCAAGACCGAGGCGCTCACCGACCGCTACGGGCGACTCCGCGGGCTGGCGGTGGCGCCGGACGGGTCGCTGCTGGTCACCACCAGCAACGGCAACAGCGCCGACAAGATCCTGCGCGTGCGCTGGGGAAGCTGACATGTGTGACGACGCACTCGTCCGGAGTGCCCATGAGCAAGCCGCCGGCCTCTCGCGACGCGACGCGCTCCGTCTCGCGGCCGGGGTCGCCACCGGAGTGTCGGCGGCGATGGTGGCCGGGACGGCGACGGTGTCCGCGGCGAATGCGGCGCCGTCGTCCCGTGTCGTCGACCTGACACATGTGCTGTCGCCGAGTTTCCCGGTATGGCCGGGTAATGCGCCCTTCGTGTCGCTCCCGACCTCACGCGTCGGGCCCGGCAACTCCGGTTTCGCCACCAACTGGGTGTCCTTTGCCGAACATTCGGGCACCCATGTGGACGCGCCCGCGCACAAGATCGGTTCGGGCATCACCGTCGACCGCATCGCCGCGTCGGATCTCGTTGCGCCCCTTGCGGTCATCAGCATCGATGGGCGGGGTCCGCGATCGACGCTGGGCGTCGCCGACGTGGTCGCCTTCGAGAAGCGGCACGGCCGGATTCCGCGGGGCGCGCTGGTGGCACTGCACACCGGCTGGCAGCCGCGCACCGGCGGTCCCGACGCGGCCGGGTTCTCCGCCGCAGCCGTACGGATGCTGGTCGGCGACCGGGCGGTGGTCGCCATCGGTACCGACACGCTGTCGATCGACGTGCGCGGGGCCTCCGCCGCGCACACCGCGATCCTGGGATCGGGACGCTATGCGGTGGAGGCGCTGGCGAATCTGACCTCGGTGCCACCGCTCGGGGCGACGGTAATGGTCGGGGCCCCGCGGTTCGCCGGCGGGACGGGCGGACCCGCGCGGGTGTTGGCGCTGCTCTGAGTGGTCCGGCACGGAACCTGAGTCAGAGGTCGTCGGCGTCGACGGTCAGGCAGACGTAGAGCGGCGACGTCACGGAATCGGCCGCGATGCCGGCATCGACGTCGAGGTAGGAGACCGATCCCGTTCCACTCCTGTGCAGCGCGCTGACCTGGCCGGTGACACCGCGGACCGGCCGGTCCAGAGTCGACAGCGCTCCCGTCACCTCCAGACGGGGGTCTCCCAGATCGACCGTGATTTGTGCGCCGCGGTCAGGCACGGTCGTACCGAACGCGACGGCCGGACCGACGATCGTCACCGTTCGCGCGGCCCGTTCGACGTCAGCGTTGCGTCGATCGATGTCGGCGCGGGTGGGCTCGGTGACGCCGCGGATCGACAAGCCCAGCACCACCCCGGTGATCTCATGCGCTTCGTCGCCGGGGGCGGCCAGGGTCGGATCGCCGGCGGATTCGGGGAACTTCGCCACGCGGTCACCGGCCGGTACGTCGTGCGACCGGGGATTCGCTGCCACCCGGGTGTGTCCGGCCGGCGCCGGACGACCTCCGATACCACGTGCAGGTGACGATCGTCGCCTCCACCCGCGGGATCACCCTCGACTCGTCGTGCCATCCGCCGTAGAGACGCAGGCGCCGACCCCGCGGATCGCCGTCCACGGGCGCGTAGTGGGCCGAACAGCTTGGGAGACCGACCAATTCGAGGTCGGGACGCCAATCGACCACGGGCTCGGTGGCAAAGGGTTCGTCGTCGCCGGCGAGGCCGGACGTGAGCGCCACGGTCACGGATTCGCCGACGGCCGGTGTGACACCGCAGCAGCCCCACTCCCAGCTGGAAAGGCGAACGTGCACGTGCGGGACGTCGGGTGAGGTCATCGAGTGGGGCGGCGGCGGGGATAGGGACGAGTCCCGAGTAATCGGGGACCGATGCCGCCGAGCCGAAGATATCAGGCTCTTCCGATCCACGCGCCGCGCTCACAGACTTCTCCCAGCCTCCATCCAGCCTCGGCGGAGTCCCCGGCCCCACTCTGGACGCAACGATTCAGAGAAGGAGCATTCATGACCGCAGTACTCGACCGGGCGGGGCCGGAGAACGACACATCCCCGGGAGTGACCGACCCACCGTCCCGATCCCTCCGGAAACGGCGGAGTGCGCGCCCGGTGCGGTGGAACCCGTTTGCCCTGACCGGGCTACTGATCACCACCGCGGTGCTCTACCTGTGGAATCTCTCCGCGAGCGGCTATGCCAACACCTTCTACGCGGCGGCGGCCTGGGCCGGGTCGGAGAGCTGGAAGGCGTGGCTGTTCGGGGCCCTCGACCCGTCGAACTTCATCACCGTCGACAAACCGCCGGCCGCCCTGTGGGTGACCGGGCTCTCGGTCCGGCTGTTCGGGATGAACAGCTGGGCCGTGCTGGTGCCCCAGGCGCTGATGGGGGTGGCGTCCGTAGCGTTGGTCTACTGCGCGATGCGCCGGACCTTCGCCGACCCGCGGCAGGGGACCGCGGCCGGCCTGATCGCCGGGGCGGTTCTCGCGTTCACCCCGGCCGCCGCGCTGATGTTCCGGTTCAACAACCCGGATGCGCTCCTGGTGCTGCTGATGGTGGCCGCCGGTTACTGCCTGATCCGCGCGATCGGCACCAACTCCGGGCGCTGGCTCGCGCTCGTCGGCGTCGCACTCGGCTTCGCCTTCCTGACCAAGATGCTGCAGGGTCTGCTGGTGCTGCCCGCCTTCGGGCTGGCCTACCTGCTGTTCGCGAACAACGGCTGGCTCAAGCGGATTGGGCACCTGATCCTGGCGACGGTCGCGCTCATCGTGTCCGCCGGCTGGTTCGTGGTGGTCACCATGCTGGTCCCGGCGTCGTCGCGTCCCTACATCGGCGGCTCCACCGACAACACCTTCATGGATCTCGTCTGGGGCTACAACGGTGTCGGCCGCATCAGTGGCGGCAACGGACCCGGCGGCGGCGGACCGGGTGGCGGTCAGGCCGGCGGATCGTTCGGCGGGTCGACGGGCCTGGACCGGCTGTTCAGCTCGGAAATGGGCAACGAGATCTCCTGGCTGCTGCCGGTGGCGCTGTTTGCCCTGACGTTCGCGATCTACGCCATGATCCGCAGCTTCCCCGGTTTCCGGTTCACCGGCCGGGTGTCGCGGGTCGAGTCGGGCGCCGTGGTCGCCTGGGGCGGCTGGCTGTTGGTGACCGGACTGATCTTCAGCTTCATGAGCGGCACCATCCACCCCTATTACACGGTGGCACTGGCACCCGCGATCGGCGCGCTCGTCGGTATCGGTGCCGTGCTGGCGTGGCGTCGTCGGGATCACTGGGATGGACGGATCGCGATGTCGGCGATGATCGGGCTCGCCGCGTGGTGGTCGATCGTCTTGTTGAACCGCAATGACTTCGGCCCGACGTGGTGCCGGTGGCTGATCGGTGTCGCTGCTCTTCTCGCCGTGGTCGGCGTCCTCGCCGGCAGCACGCTCAAGATGCGAAAGCTGTTGGCCACCAGCCTGATCGTCGGATCACTGGCCGGCGCCGGCGGAAGTGTGGGCTTTGCCATCGCGACTGCGGCGACACCGCACAGCGGGTCCATCCCGAACGCGGTGAACACCTCGATCGAGGGTGGTGGCATGGGCGGATTTGGCGGTGGCCGTGGCGGTCCCGGCGGCACACCGCCGGGGCAAGCCGGCCAGCAGGGACAGACGTCGCAAGGCCAGGCGCATCAGGGTCAGTCCGACGACCGGAGTGGCACCCGCGGCGGTGGCACAGGCATGGGTGGTGACATCGCCGCCAACACCGAGCTGGTGAACCTGCTCAAGGCCACCGACACGACGTGGGCGGCGGCCACCAACGGTTCGCAGTCGGCGTCGGGTATCGAGATCGCCACGGGCACATCGGTGATGGCCATCGGCGGCTGGAGCGGTGACCCGGCTCCGACCCTGCAGCAGTTCATCGCCTACGTGCAGGCCGGCAAGATCGGTTACTACATCGGCGGCGGGCAGGGTGGCCCCGGCGGCAATTCGGAGATCGCCACCTGGGTCGCGCAGAACTACACCGCGACGACGGTCGGCGGGACCACGGTCTACAAGCTGACCTGAGCGACGCGCGCCACCACGACGAGCAAGCCCAGACCGCATCGGTCTGGGCTTGCTCGGTCAGTCCAGGGTGTAGTGAAAGGTGATCGGGTAGCCGTCGTCGCTGTGCCCCGCGATCTCCAGTTCCGCGTAGCCGCGAGCATTGGCCAGACCACCCGTGCCGAGCCCCTCGACGATCTCCATCCGGCCGGTGACATGCATGCCCGCGTGCTCACCGGTGGCCCGCAGCACCACACTGCCCTCATGTCCGTCGATCGATCCCTCGAAAGCCAGGAACCCGAGGGTCGGGGCGGCGTGCTCGCCGTTGTACGAGATCAGCGACGACTCCACGCCGCGCCCGGCGACATCCCCGGTGTAGGCGTATTCGACTGTTGCGCTAGTGAATCCGCGTGCCGGATAGTGCGCACCGCCCATCTCGATCGTCTCGTCGTCGGCCTGGTACACCGTCTTCTCATCCCAGGACGTCACGGTGAATTTCCCGATCGCGGTGTGTGTCATCGTGTCCTCACATTTCTTCGGGCACTCCTGCTGTTGGTAGCGCTGTCGGTTCCAGTCTGCGGTGGCCGCTTGTGCCGAATCTTGAACAAACGCGACACTGTGACGGTGGAAGGTGCTGATTCCGACGAGTTGCTCGGGCGCGGTGAACGAGCGATTCTGCATCCGTCGCGGGCCGCGGTGATCGATGTGACGCGGCAGGTGCCCGCGGCCGACCTGAGATCCTGGATCGACTACTTCTGGATCGTCCGGTGGCAGGCCGAGGAGCCGCACACACAGGCCGTCATCCCGCAACCCGTGGTGCATGTCGCGGCGGAGAACGGACGCCTGTTGGCCCACGGCGTGGGCGGCAGCCATTTCACCCGTACCCTCCTCGGCGACGGCCATGTGCTGGGAATGGCGCTGCGGCCCGGCGCCTTTCGTTCCTTCATCGGCCGGCCGGTGAACACGGTGAGCCGGTCGGTGATCGCGATGGGGGACCTGACCGGCGTCGATGACCGGCCGATTGCCGATGCGCTGCTGCGTCCCGGTGCAGCCGACGCCGAACTCGTCGGGGTCGCCGAATCGTGGGTGCGGGGACTCGACCTCGATCGGGACCCGATGATCGACACCGTCGCCGGCCTGGTGACCCGCGCCGAGTCCGACCACACCATCGTCCGCGCCGAACAACTCGCCGCCGTCGCGTCGATGAGTCTGCGCAGCCTGCAACGACTCTTCGGCGAGTACGTGGGGATCGGACCCAAGTGGGTCATCCAGCGTTTCCGGCTGCTCGACGCGGCCGCCGTCGCCAACTCCGGGACCAGGTTCGCGCGCGACGTGGATTGGGCGGCGCTCGCCGTCGACCTCGGTTTCAGCGATCAAGCACACCTGACCCGGGAGTTCAGCAGAATTGTGGGGACGCCGCCGGCGTCGTATCTTCGCAGCGAACACGACCAGGCCGACGACCGGCCTCGAAGGGGATGACCCCGTGACCGAACGCATCACGGAATACCGCCGTGGCCCATGGACTTTCGACGTCATTGACGAGGGGCCCGCCGACGGCGATCCGGTGATCCTGTTGCACGGGTTCCCGCAGCGGGCGTCGAACTGGGATCGGGTGGCGCGGCTGCTGCACGAGCGGGGCCTGCGCACGATCGCACCGGATCAGCGCGGGTACTCGCCGCGGGCCCGGCCGCGCCGACGACGGGACTACCGGCAGTCGGAACTCGTCGCCGATGTCGTCGCCCTCATCGACGAACTGGGGGCGCCGCGTGTCGACGTCGTCGGCCACGACTGGGGAGCGGCGGTGGCGTGGACACTGGCCGCCAATCACCCCGGCCGGGTCCGCACGCTGACCGCGATCTCGGTCCCGCATCCGGGTGCGTTCCTGCGGGCGATGCCCCGCGCGCAGATCCTGCGGTCGTGGTACATGCTGGTCTTCCAGCTGCCGTGGCTACCGGAGAAGCTGCTGGGCGCCGGAATGCGCCGGCCGGGTTTCGCCGTCCGGATGGGATTGCCGGCCGACCACGACGACCGGCTTGCCGACATCGTCGACAGCGGAGCCCTGAACGGCGCTCTGAACTGGTACCGCGGCATGCCGATACCCGACCCGGCCGTGCGGATGCGCAAGGTCACGGTGCCGACCACGTATGTGTGGAGCGACGGCGACCCCGCGCTGGGACGGGCGGGCGCCCGGCTCTGTGCGTCCTGGGTCGACGCGCCGTACGAGTTCGAGGCGCTGACCGGCGCCAATCACTGGCTGCCCGAGAACCGGCCGCGCGAGGTGGCCGAGGCGATCCTGGGAAGGGTACTCAGCGTCGACGACGCCGGATGACGATCAGTGCGGCCAGCAGACCCAGCAACGCCGCGATCGTGATCGGCACGGTCCGGTTGGGCGTCGGCAGCTCGGTCGGTGCGCCGGCACGCAACTGCGCGAAGGTGGCGCGCTGAGCGTCGGACTCGGCAACCACATCGACGGGGGGCTTCGCCGGTGCCGTAGGCGGCGTCTTCGGTGCTGCCGGCGTGGGTGTGGCCGGCTGTGATGCGGCGGGCTCACTCTGAGTGGGTGCGGATGCCGGCTCCGGCTCGGCAGGCGCGGGCGCCGGCTGTGGAGGCTGCGCGGGCGCCTTCTTGGCCGGCGCGGTCGACGCGGGACCGGCTGGGCCGCCCGCGGCCTTTTTGGCCGGTGCCTTCTTGGCTGCCGCCTTTTTTGCCGGGGCTTTCTTGGCCGGTGTCTTCTTCGCCGGTGCCTTCTTGGCTGCCGCCTTCTTCGCCGGGACCTTCTTTGCCGGCGCCTGCTCGCCCGGCACCTGCTCTGGTGGCACCGCCGCGGCGCCGTTGGGCGACGATTCCTCGGGGGTGACGGGCGGGTCCGGCTCGGTCATCTCAGGGCGCTCCTGGCGTCGGTGCTGGGCGGTCTCGGGGTGTAGAGCCTGATCCTATTCATCCGCGTCAGGCACGGACACCGAGACGGGCCAGGATGTCGGCATCGATCGCGGACAGTTCGTCGTCGATGGACTGATGAGCGGTGCGACGCTGCCCGGCCGGCATCGCCTCGGAGGCGTGGACGGCCACGCTGAGGTTGTCCAACCGGGTCGCCATCGCCTTCACGAAGTCGTCAGAATCGGCGCTCTTGTCCTGTGCGGTGACCTTGTCCAGGGCGGTGCGGGTGGTCGCGATCCGTGCCGACAGGGTGGCCCCGTGCCCGGAGAACTGGCGCAGCACCTCCGGCGAGACGCCCACCCGCCCGGCCTGCAGCGCGGTGAGACGACCGCGCCCGGCAACGGCGGCGCGGTAGACGATGGGGATGACGACCGGCGCGACCAGACGCGCCACGGTGAGATACCGACGCACACTGGCCGGGCTCAGCGCCTTGGCGTCGGCCGCGGCCTTGGCCTGCGCCTCCACCTTCTTGGCCTCCGCCTTGGCCACCTTGGCCTGGTTCTTCGCGACGTGATCGGAATTCTTGCGCTGGGCCTTCAATTCCTTCTTGAAGTACTTGTGCTCGGTCTTGCGACGGGCCTTCTCCGTGCGCCGCCGGTCCTTGGCGTCGAGCTTGGCCTCCAGCTTCGCCTTGGCCTTGAGTGCTTTGGCCTCCGCCTTGCGCTGCGCGCGGCTCTTACCGTCGGACGAGAACAAACCCATACCTATGACCTTTCGCTGCCGGCTCGTGGTGCTGGTACAAGCATTACATAGGGTGGAACGCGACCGGCCTGTGGTGATCAGGTGGCGGGGAAAGAGGTGGCGTGCCTGCAGTGGTGTTGGCGCCGCGTGATCTCGCCGGATGCGAGCACCGGCTGGCGCTTGACTTCGCACATCCGGAGCTGGTCCGTGACCGGCCCGACACGCCCGGCGTGTCCCGCCGTAAGGAGGCCGCCGCGGCACACCGCGCCCGGGTGCGCGAGTTGCTGCGGGGTATCCACAGCGACCAGCCCGAGAGCTTCGTCGTCGTCGATGCCGCGGACAGTGCGACGCGTGCCCGCCAGACGATGCAGGCCTGCGCGGATGGTGCGCGCTGGATCTGGAATGCGACCCTGCCCCTCGACGCCGAACACGGGCGGCGTGGCCACGCCGAACTCCTCATCGCCCACGGCGACGGCTACGTCCCGGTCATCGTCGTCAACCACCGAACCACCCAACCGGCCAAAAAGCTGCCACGCGAAGCGGATGCGCGCCCGACGACGGTGGTAACCAGTCCGCTCTGGGCGTGGGCTCCCGGTCCCGATCCGCACCGCACCATCCGGCCGAACAGGCGCGACTCGCTGCGGCTGGCGCATCTGACCGCGATGCTCGTCGAACTGGGCCTGGCGGTGGGCCCCGACGCCGACGACCTGGTGGGTGGCGTGATCGGGATGGATGCCGACTGCATCGTCGTGTTGGCCGTCGGGCCGATCCTCGACGACTACGCACAGGTCGCAGAACGACGCAAACAGATTGCGGCGCAACGGATAGCCACCGTCCCGCGACGGGTGTCCGAATGCCGGTCGTGTCTGTGGTGGGCACGGTGCGGGCCGGAACTCGCCGAGCGGCGTGACGTGAGCCTGGTGGCGTCGGGCAACCAGGGCCAGGCGCTGGTGGCGGCGGGGATCACCACCATCGATCAGCTTGCCCGGCACGACGGTCCGGTCCCCGATGGTTGGCCGGGCAGCGCGCGATTCGACGACGCGATCGTGAATGCCGTTGCGTGGCTGGGGTACATCCCGCTGGTACGTCGCGTCGATCGCCCGGAGGTCAGCCGCGCCGACGTTGAGATCGACGTGGACATGGAGAGTTTCGGCGAGGACGGAGCTTACCTCTGGGGAACGTTGCTCACCGACAACACCGATCCCGACCGCCCGGTGATATACCGTCCCTTCGTCACCTGGGACCCGCTGCCCACTCGCGATGAGGCACGGTCCTTCGCCGAGTTCTGGCACTGGCTCACCGCCGAACGTGCCGCTGCCCACGCGGCGGGGAAAACCTTTGCGGCCTACTGCTATTCCGAACAGGCCGAGAACCGGTGGCTGCTCGGCTCGGCGGACAGATTCGCCGGTGAACCAGGCATCCCGGACCGGGCCGCGGTGGAGGCGTTCATCGCCTCACCGGAATGGGTGGACATCTACGCCGCTGTTGGGCGGAACTTCATCTGCCCCAACGGAAAAGGACTCAAGAAGGTCGCCCCGGTTGCCGGCTTCACCTGGCGCGACGACGACGCCGGCGGTGAGGCGTCGATGGAATGGTACAGCGCGGCAGTCGGTCTCGGCGGTGCGGCGGTGGACACATCGCAACGCACCCGGCTGCTCGAGTACAACGAGGACGACGTCCGGGCCACCAAGGTGTTGCGCGAGTGGATCACCGAAGCGGCGGCCGACGAGGTCCCGCACGAGCGCGATCTGCTGGCATCGGGCGGCCATCGCGGCGGGGAGCCGACTGACCGGTCAGGAGCGCATGTTGCGCAAGGCGTCGAGGAAGGAGCCGCTGCCGAGCAGCGCGATCGCGCCCAGTAGGAGCAGGGCACCCGGCGCGATCCCGATGAGGAAGCGACGCATGCCCGCCAAACTGATCGACGTGCTGTGGGTATCCGGCGCCAGCGGCGTGGCGACATCGGCGGCCACGTGCGCGGGTGCGGTGGTTCCTCGGGCCTGCGGGACCTGAGCCGTGGTCGGGGTGGCGGCGGGTCGGGGTGTGCCGGCCCGGGGGAGGGTCGGTCCTCTCGTGCCGGCACCCGGAACCGGGCCGGGTGCCACGCCGGCGGGCCCACCGGGGTTACCGCCGCTCGGCGGGGCGACCGTGGGGACCGGCGCCGACGCCGAATCACGGTGGGTGCCGGTGCTGCGCGAGCCGTCGCTGCTGCCCTGGGTGGTCGTGGTCGTGGTGGTGGGCGGCGTCACCCGCGGTTTGTAGGTGAAGCCACCGCCGGGGCGGCGCGTGGTCGAGGACTCCGTCGTCGGGTCGGTGGTGGGTGTTTGCGTCGTCGGATCAGTGGACTCGTCCGGGTCCGTGGTGCCGGTGGGGTGCCCGTGCCCGTGCCCATTGCCGTGACCATTGCCGTGACCATGCCCGTTGCCGTGACCATGCCCGCCACCCCAGTGACCGCCACCGTTGGTGCCGGAGTCGTTGGTGCCGGAGCCGTTGGTGCCGGAGTCGTTGGTGCCGGAGCCGTTGGTGCCGGAGCCGTTGGTGCCGGAGCCGTTGGTACCCGAGCCGTCGGTGCCGGAATCGTTGTCATCGGAGTTGTTCGTACCGGAGTTGTTCGTACCGGACCCGGTGTCGGTGTCATCGTCGGTGCCACCGGCTCCGTCGTGACCGTCACCGCTCTGGTGGCTCTCACCACTGCCTGAACCGGAGCCGCCGTCACCGCCGGATGGGGTGGACGCACCGATCCCGGCGGTGAGCGAGATGGCCAGCAAGGCCAGGACCGCCACGACGGCCGCGGTGACCCGCGAGCGCACGCGGGGACGCCGCGGCGCTGGTGCGCGGTGCTTCATTGGCCCCTCCGGAGTACCGTCGTGGTGAAAGGTTGTTGCCCCGTGTTCATGTTCTCGTACCCGATCGTTGGTCGAATCGCGATCGTGCCGCAATGGGCAACCCCCAAAAGTGTGAACAACGCCACACCGCTCATCGTTACACCATTGACACAGGTGACACGCATCGGTCCTTTGCGTCGGGTACGTTCTGATCGTAACCAGCGTTGCAATCGCGCTGCACTGGGGGCTTTAATTTTTGCAAATTCAAATTCTGGGTTTTGAGAATGCTGTCATGACTGCAGGAGGGACGGAGAACCCGATGGGCGACACCGGCCATACCGACGGCGATCGGATTTCGTCGCACAACATGGCGAGCGGGTCGGGGGCGAGCACGGATACACCGAGCGGCCCGAGCAGTAACGTCGACCCGGGCCTGTTCGCCCGTCGTCTCGAGGAACTGTTCCGCACCGTGCCCGGACCGAACGGGCGGGCCTACAGTGCCAAGGCGATCGCGCAGCGATCCACCGAGCGCGGTTTCCGGCTCGGCGAGTCCTACCTCAGCCAGCTGCGGTCGGGGAAGGCCAAGTCGCCGTCCTTCCGCACTGTCGAGGGAATCGCGGCGGCGTTCGGCGTCGACGTGCACTACTTCCTCGAGGATCGCGCCGCACAGCGCACCCGCGACGAGATCGACCTCATGCGTCTGCAGGCCGACACCGACGTGCAGCTCGCCGCCTTCCGCCTCGCCGGACTGTCCAGTGACTCGGTCACCGTCGTCAACGAACTGATCAAGGTGCTGCGCGAACAGCAGGGCCTGCCCAAGGACCCGCCGGACGTCATCGCTGCGGGACTGACCGACGACTCGCCGACCGACTCACGGTTGCGCGTGGTGGGAGAGTCTCGCGAGGACTGACCTCGTGAGGTGACCCTGGGGGAACCACGCAATGCGTCGAAGCAAAGGGGCGCTGCGCGCGCTGTGCCGAACCACGTTGAAGGGGCTTGATCTCGATCTCCCCCTCGACGTCACTCAACTCTGTGACCGCTACGGCGCGCAGCGCGGACGGCCTATCCGGCTCGTCGCACATCCGCTGCCGGTCGGCGCGCCCAACGGCATCTGGCTCGCCGCCTCCGACGCCGACTACTTCTTTCATCAAGCCAACACCTCACGTCTGCATCGCGATCAGATCGTCATCCACGAATTCGGCCATCTCATCGCCGGTCACCAGGTCCTCGGCGAACTGTCGGCGCTCACCGCCGGCGGACCCACCCGCGACGAATCCGAGGCGGCACTGCGTCGTACCTGCTACTCCGACGATCGGGAGTGGGAGGCCGAGATGCTCGCCTCGATGATCCTGACCTGGGCGACCGATGCCCGAACCGCCGTCGGGTCCACGGCCGAACACGAGGGTCTGCGGGGGTTGCAGAAGCTGCTCGGCGGCCATCGGGGATGGTTGTAGGTGTGAGTGTCGGTATCGGGATCGTCAACGCGATCGCCCTCGTGGTCTTCGCGGTGGCCCTGTGCTGGCGGCTCGACCAGATCCGCCGGAACGGGTGGGGGTTGCAGCCGCTGGCGATGACAGTGGCCATCGCGGCGCTGACCTTGGCATTTGTCATGTCGGACTCGTCGGTGACCAATGCGCTCGACGCCGCCCTGTTCACCGGCGCCTCCCGCGTGGTGTTCTATGCGCTGCTCGCGGTAGGGGTGGCCGCGCTGGTCGTCGTGTTCTTCTTCCCGGGTCAGGTGTCGCGGGAGCGGCGCGCCGGGCTCGAGGCGCTGCCGCTCGTCGTGGCGCTGATCGGACTGCAGGTCACGATGCTGGTGATACCCGTCGAGATCCGGACCGCGTCGATCACCGAATGGACCGCGCGCAACTGGAGTTTCGCGCTGTTCTTCCTGATCGCGAGCGGGTATCTCGCCTACGGATTCATCGCCTGCGTCCGCAACGTCCGACGGTTCTACCGCACTGCGAGCGGCTACCTGCGGATGTCGCTGGGACTGCTCGTGCTGGGTCTCGGGCTACTGGCTCTGGGATCGATCGCACAGATCGTTTTCGTCGTGGGATCGGCGGGTGATGTGCTGCGCGCACCGTGGTTGCTGACCGCGAGCCGCGTCCTCGCAGTCGCCGGCGTGGTCGCGTTTCTGGTGGGGATCAGCTACCCGATGATCTACGCGCGCTACCAGTCGTTGACGGCCAACCGTCGGCGCCGACGCGTCGACGAGGAGCTGCAGCCACTGTGGAAACTGGTCACCGAGGCGGTCCCCGAGGTGGTGCTCCCCGAGGCGGGAGCACTCACCCCGACCATCCGTCTGCATCGTCGCGTGGTCGAGACCCGCGACGCGCTGACCCAGATAAGTCCCTGTCTCCCAGTGGTATTCGAGTACGCAGAGCCGGCCGTGCAGGCGCGGTTGCTGCGCGTCGCGGTCGACGAGTACACCTCTGCCAACCGGGTCAGCGGCGAGGTCCGTGACGTCCTGCCCGACGAGGGGGACGGACTCGACGACGACGCCGCACCACTGGTGGCGCTGTCCCGCGCGTTGCGTGAGGAGACGCTGGGTCTGGCTAGCTAGCGCGGCGCCATGCGGATGGCGCCGTCCATGCGGATCGTCTCCCCGTTGAGATAGTTGTGCGCGACGATGAACTCCGCGAGCTGGGCATACTCGTCGGGCTCGCCGAGGCGCTGCGGGAACGGGATGGCCTCGGCCAGCGTCTTCTGGAACTCGGGGGTGACGCCGGCGAGCATCGGGGTACTGATGGTGCCGGGTGCGATGGTGCACACCCGGATTCCGAGGCGGGCGAGGTCGCGCGCGGCCGAGATCGTCATGGCGTGCACGCCACCCTTGGACGCGGCGTAGGCGATCTGACCGATCTGTCCCTCGAAGGCCGCGACCGAGGCGGTGTTGATGATGACGCCGCGCTGTCCGTCGCCGTCGATCGTCGACTCCTCCTGCATGCGGTTGGCGGCCAGGCGCATGACGTTGAAGGTGCCCACCAGGTTGATGTTGATGACCTTCTGGAAGAGATCGAGTTCGTGGGGGCCCTTCTTGCCCAGGATGCGGGCGGCCCAGCCGACGCCGGCGCAGTTGACCGCGACCCGCAGCGGGGCGCCGGATTCGGCAATCGTGTCGATCGCGGCCTGGACCTCCGACTCGCTGGTGACGTCGGCGGGGATCAGGGTGACGCCGTCGACCGGTGCCGCCTTGTCGATGGAGGCCTGCAGGTCGAGTCCGAAGACCTGGGCGCCGCTCGCGGCGAAGCGTCGAGCGGTGGCGGCACCGAGGCCGGAGGCGCCACCGGTGACCAAGACAGATGAGCCGGATACGTCCATGGGGATTCGTGACCTTTCGAGAAGGGGAAACGGTCGGCCGGAACGGGGCTCGGCCTGGCCTCACCCTAGACAATCGGTCCTATGCGACCGGAACGAACCCCCCGAATTACCGAGCGATCGGTCGGGGATCGTCGGTGTCGGTGTGCTCGGCGTGCTCGGCGGCTGTCCGGTGAACACGCCAGACATACACCGAGCCGAGTCCGGTGATCAGCACCGCAGCGCTGATGGTTGCGACGACGGTCGGCATCGTCGAACCCACCAGACCCTCGGCTAGCAACCACGCGGCGAACCCGAAGAACAAGACGGCCGCGCCGATCGCGATGGTGCGTTCGGGCAGGTGCTTGCCCAGGAGTGCGCCGATCGCGATGGCCAGGGCGTCGGCGGCGACCATGCCCAGCGTCGATCCGATCCACACCCCGAGCCAGTTGTGCCCGGTGGACAGCGTGATGGTCGCGAGCATGGTCTTGTCGCCGAGCTCGGCGAGGAAGAATGCGGACATCACCGCGAAGAACACCGACGCGCCCACCCGGTTGGCCTTGGTGGACTCGTCGTCGTCGAGCCGGTCGCCGCGCAGCGTCCACAACCCGAAGATGAGCATCGCCAGGCCGGCGAAGATCGACATCAGGTTGGCCGGGATGGACAGGCCGAGGAAATGTCCGAAGAAGACCGACACCGCGTGCACCGCGGTGGTGGCGACGGTGATCGCGCCCAGCACCACCCACCAGCGGTAGCGCAGGGCATAGGTCATGGCCATCAGCTGTGACTTGTCGCCGAGCTCGGCGACAAAGATCACGCCGAAACTCAGCAGCAGGGCAGCAATCACCCAAGCAACGTTAGAGACTCTCGTTGCGTGGCGCAACAGATCGCGCACCCGTATTCATGCAGGTAGGAGGCACAAAAAGGAGAGTTTGGGTACCCTCAAAACAGGGTTGGGAAACCACCTATGCGGCCAGCAGCATGGCCAGCACAGCGGTGTCCGGGTCGGCATTGGGATCGATACCGATCTGATTGCGCAGGTTGACCACGGTGCCGTCGGCCTCCGCCTCGGCCCACCCGGCCCGGTGCTCGAGCCCGAGTTCGGGCAGACCGGGCAGCAGCACACAGCCCGACGCGACGTCGGAGCACTCCGGCAGCGACGGCCTCGTCCGGGACGGCGGATGCAGCATGAACAGGGCCGGCGGGTTGGTCAGGAACCGACCGGCTTCGACGAAGCTGTCGTCGACGACGTTGCCGACCGCGACCATCATGCCGACGGCGTCGCGCTCCGCGTCATCGGGACGATCCTCGACGACCCCGAAGATCGTTGTCGTCGGCAGAAACCCGGGCCGGCACGCGATCCGCACCGACGCGACGAGTGTCTGTGTCCACTCGAGCGTCGACTCCGGCCACCGGCCGGAGATGAGAATGCCGCCCAATTCACCCTCGTGATTGAACGGGGTGAGGCCGATCGGAATCGATTGCATCAGCTGCCCTCCCTCGGGGACCACCGGCGCGAACACCGGTGTGAAAAAATATGCTCCCGGCCGGTGGCGTGGACAACCCGAAACACCGTGTTGTGACGGTTCATTTACATGACGTAACCGATCGGGCAGACGACGCGACGACCGATCCGACGGACCGACCAGGCACACTGGTTTCGTGAAGAACTCGCCACCACTGCGGCCGATGGAGATCGCGTCCATCGCCATCTTCGGTGGTCTGACCGTCGCGGCGGTGGTGGTGGCAGCGGTCATCCCGCTCGCCCAGGCCGCCGGCCTGCTCGCTCCGGTACCGCTGGCACTGGTCGCCGCCCGCACCCGCCCGCGCGCTCTCGTCGCGGCCACGGTCGCCACCACGCTGGTCGCCTTCGCGATGGCCGGCACCGGGGCGATGGCCACCGTCATCGGGTCTGCCCTGGTCGGCGGGATCGTCGGCGATCTCAAACGTCGCGGCCGCGGCTTCGGGGCGCTGAGTCTGGCCACCGTCGTCTCCGCGCCGCTGATCGGCGGCGTCTCGGTGGTGGCGCTGCTGATCCTGGTTCCGCTGCGCACCCTGGCCATTGAGGCGATGACCAACTCGATCAACGGCGTCGCGAAGTGGCTGGATCGGGCCGGCCCGCTCGCGCGGGTCGGTGACTGGCTGGAGGCGTTCAGCCGCAGCATCGAGAGTCACTGGTGGGTGTGGATCTGGGTGTCCGGGACGCTGGGTACCGCGGTGTCGCTTGTGGTGGCGTGGTGGATCGTCGGCGGCGTCATCAACCGCCTGGCCGCCGTGCCCAGCGAGGACACACTCGCCGCCGATGTCGCCGAGCACGCAGAAGAGGCCGCCGCGCCGCTGCCGTTGCGGCTGAGCGGCGTCGGCTTCGGCTACCGCCCCGACGGTCCGCAGGTCCTGCATGACATCGACCTCGAGATCGGACCCGGCGAGTTCGTCGCCATCGTCGGTGCCAACGGCTCGGGCAAGTCGACGCTCGCCAAGATCCTGGCCGGACGCACCCCCGGCATCGGCAGCGTGTCCCGTCCCGGGCCGGCGGGTCTCGGTCGCCGCGGCGGAACGGCGATGGTGCTGCAACGACCGGAAACCCAGATGCTGGGTTCCCGCGTCGCCGACGACCTCGTGTGGGGGTTGCCCGCCGACGTCACCGTCGACGTGGAGGCGCTGCTCGCCGAGGTCGGCCTGGCCGGGCTCGGTGGCCGCGAGACGAGCGATCTGTCCGGCGGTCAACAGCAGCGCCTGGCCATCGCCGCCGCACTGGCCCGCAATCCGGCCCTGCTCATCGCCGACGAGGTGACCTCAATGGTCGACCCGCTCGGGCGCGGCCAACTCCTCGAGCTGCTGGCCGGGCTGCCGGAGCGTCGCGGCATGACCGTCGTCCTCGTCACCCACCGCGGCACCGAGGCCGCCGCCGCCGACCGGGTGATCCACCTCGCCGGCGGCCGCGTCGTGCCGCATCAGCCGGACTGGGTGCCGGACCGTTCGATCGGCGCACCCACCGTCCCCGACGCCGCGCCGTCCCCGCCGCCGGTGCCCGCGCCCCGGCCCGCCCACGCCGAACCACTCCTCGTCCTCGACCACGTGGGCCACGCACACCTCGCCGGTTCGCCGTGGGAGGTAGTGGCGTTACGCGACGTCACTCTGACGGTCCATCGCGGCGAGGGCCTGCTGATCGTCGGCGGAAACGGTTCCGGGAAGACCACGCTGGCGTGGATCATGGCCGGACTCATCGATCCGGGCTCGGGAACCTGCACGCTCGACGGCTCGCCGGTCACGTCCCAGGTGGGCATGGTGGGACTCGGGTTCCAGCATGCGCGGCTGCAATTGCAGAAGTCGACCGTCGGCGACGAGATCATGGCCGCCGGCGGCGAGAAGGTGGGTACCGCCGAAGTCGCGCGGGTGCTGGAGTCGGTGGGACTTCCTCGCGCGATGGCCGCGACCGGCGTCGACGCGCTGAGCGGTGGGCAGATGCGCCGCGTGGTGCTCGCCGGCCTGATCGCCCGGCAACCCAAGGTCCTGGTGCTCGACGAGCCGCTCGCGGGTCTCGACCCGTACGCGCGTGCCGAGATCGTCGAGCTGCTCGCGCGGCTGCGTCGGCAGGGACAGACGATCGTGATCATCTCGCACGACTTCGAGGCGCTGGAGACGGTCTGCGACCGTCGGGTCGAACTCATCGACGGGCGACTCGACAACGGCGTACTGGCCGGAGGTGCCCGATGACCATGCGGATGGTTCCCCTGCGCCAGGTTCCCGGCGATTCCTTTGTGCACCGACTGTGGGCGGGCACCAAACTGCTGATCGTGCTCATCCTGGGCGTGATGACCTGGGTGCTGCCGTCGTGGCCCGCCCTGGGGATGGTGGCCGCCGTCGTGGTGATCACCGCGCTCATCGCCGGTATCCCGTTGGGCGCGTTGCCTCGGCCGCCGTGGTGGTTCTGGGGCCTGATCGCGCTCGGTGTCGCGGTGAACGCCTCCTTCGGGTTGGCCGCGGTCGTGGTGTTCCTGCGCGCGGTGGTGCTGGGCCTGGTGCTGGTGGCCAGTTCCATCCTGGTCATCTGGACCACCCCGATGGCCGAGGTTGCCCCGGCCCTGGCAAAACTGATGCGCCCGTTACGGATGCTGCGTCTGCCCGTCGATGAGTGGGCGGTGGCCATCGCGCTGTGCCTGCGGGGCCTGCCGATGCTCATCGACGAACTGCGCATGCTGCGCGCCGCGCACCGGCTGCGGCCCACCGCCAAGGGGCGCTCGGACCATCCGTCCGCCGAGATGGGGATCATGGACATGATCACCGCCGCGATGTCCTCGGCGTTGCGGCGCAGTGCCGAGATGGCCGAGGCGATCACCGCGCGCGGCGGGACCGGCCGGCTCACCGCCTACCCGTCGGGACCCGGCCGCGCCGACGCGGTCGCGCTGGTGGTCATCGGCCTCGCCTGCGCGGTCGCGATCACGCTGACCGTGGTGCTCTGAGCCCTCACCCGCGCCGAGACCGCCCGGTGGCGATAGGTTGTGCCGCATGGTGATGCAGCATGTCCGTCGGGCCACGGGGCGCGCGCCCGGGGTCACGACCATGGAACTGTTCTTCGATCTCGTCTACGTCTTCGCGATCATCCAGCTGTCCTCGTTGCTGGCCCACCACCTCTCGGTCGAAGGGGGGCTGCAGACGCTGGTCCTCTTCGGCGCGGTGTGGTGGGTGTGGAACTACACCACGTGGGCGACCAACTGGATCGACCCCGATCGGCTCCCCGTCCGGGTGCTGATGGTGGTGTTGATGGGCCTCGGTCTGGTCATGTCGACAGCCATCCCGGAGGCATTCACCGAGCGCGGGATGCAGTTCGCCATCGCGGTGGCCGCCATGCAGATCATCCGGCCACTGTTCATGGTGATCACGCTCCGCGGCGACCCGATCGGACGCAACTACGTCAACCTCGGCATGTGGTCGACTGCGGCAGGTGCGTTGTGGATCGTCGGCGCGTTCACCGAAGGCCATGTGCGGCTGGCCATCTGGGCGCTGGCACTCGCGGTGGACGTGGCCGGTCCGATGGCGAACCTGTGGGTCCCCGGGCTCGGCGCGACGCCGATGTCCACCTGGACGCTCGCGCCCGAGCATCTCGTCGAACGCAACCGGCTGATCTTCATCATCGCGCTCGGCGAGACGGTGCTCGCGCTGGGTCGCGAGTTCACCGAGGTCGATCCGACGGCGTACGCCTTCATCAGTCTCGCAATCGGTTTCGCATTGACCGTGGCGTTCTGGTGGTTGTACTTCGCCCGGCATTCCGACGCCGCCGAAGAACGGCTGGCACACGCCGACGACCCGGCCGCGCTCGCCCGCGGCGGATACGCCTACGCGCACGCGATCCTCGTCGGCGGTGTGATCGTGGCGGCGGTGGGAACGAGCTGATGGTTGCGCATCCGCTTGAGCAGGCCGCCACCGGAACGGCCGTGGCCATCGCGGGCGGTCCGGCGATCTTCCTCGTCGGACTCGTCGTCTTCGTCCACTTCACCACCGGCGTCGACGGCTTCGAATGGCTGGTGGCCGCGGCGAATCTGGCTGCGCTGATCCTGATCGGCGTGGTCGCGGATCTGGCGGGGCTGCCGTTGTGGGTGGTGTCGGCCCTGGTGCTGATCCCGATGTATGCGCTGGTCGGGCTGGCGGCCTGGCATGCGCGGGATGCGCGAGCGGTGTCGGCTTCCTGAGGTGCGAACGAAGTGAGCCCCGAAGGGGTCGGCGAGTATGTCTCGCCAAGCCCTTCGGGGCTCGTCGACTTCGCGACGCTACGGGAGCGTCGGGGCCGATCAGGCGGGGACGATGAGTCCCGAGCCCTGGCTCTTCGCGGTGGCGTAGCGCTCCGCCGCGTCGGCCCAGTTGACCACGTTCCACCAGGCCTTGACGTAGTCCGGCTTCACGTTCTGGTAGTCGAGGTAGAAGGCGTGCTCCCACATGTCGAGCATGACCACCGGGATGATGGCTGCCGGGATGTTGCCGCTCTGGTCGGTGAGCTGCAGGATCACCAGGTTGCCGCCGATGGTGTCGTAGCCCAGGATGGCCCAGCCCGAACCCTGCAGGGTGGTGGCGGCTGCGGTGAAGTGCGCCTTGAACTTGTCGAAGCCACCGAACTGCTCGGTGATCGCCGACGCGAGGTCACCGTCGGGTTCCCCACCGCCGTTGGGCGACAGGTTCTTCCAGAAGATGGAGTGATTGGTGTGTCCACCCAGGTGGAAGGCCAGGGTGGCCGAGAGGCCGTAGACCTTTCCGGCGATCGACTCGTCGTCGCGCGCGGCGGCCAGCTTCTCAAGGGTGTCGTTGGCGCCCTTCACGTACGTCGCGTGGTGCTTGTCGTGATGGAGCTCCATGATCTTGCCAGAGATGTGGGGTTCGAGGGCCCCATAGTCGTAAGGGAGATCCGGCAAGGTGTATTCAGCCACGGTATTCCTCTCTGAGGTCATGCTCGTTCTCACTGATCACGCGCGGTCCCGAAGCTGTTGCGCCACGGGAGCGCGGGTACTTCCACCCTTCCCCAGAGCATGGGCGAATGCAACAAAGCCGTCAAAAAGACCTCAACCAGGGTTGAAGTCCAAAACGGGGAACGTCAAGCCGCGATAACTCGAAAGGGGCTGCGCCCGAAGAGTTTTGGCGCGTACAGCTCAGATGAGGGCCAGAATCACAAAGACGATCAGCAGGACGGCGATACTGATGCCGATCGCGCGGCAACGGGCTCCGACGTCGTAGGCAACGCGTCCGGGAGTGGGTCGCCGGACGACACTGCGGAGGTCGCTGCTCGCGTGGGTCGCCATTGTCACCTTTCGCTCGGAGCGGCGCGTCGGGCTGCGACACGCGCGTGACGACGTGAGCGCCGTCACATTTTGTGTTCCCCATTCAAACAGAGTCGATGACACGTCTCAACCCGGCCGGGCCGACGGGCGCGACCGTGCCGCGTAGAATTGACGCATGTCGTGGCTTGACCAGCTGTTATCCGCCCGCGCCCACAAGCAGGAACTCGTCGAGAGGCATTCCGCCCTCCCCGGACGCGAGGTCGCGATGCCATTGGCCGCGGAGAACATCGAGCTGCATCATCCGATGCGCGGTGAACCCGACCCCGATTCCGACGACCCGCTGCGCGGCGGCATCGGCCACTTCGACGGGCATGGCGCGGTGATTCTCGGCGGTGGCTGCTTCTGGGGGGTCGAGGAGATCTTCTGGCAGGTGCCGGGCGTCTACACAACGGCCGTCGGATATGCGGGCGGATACACCCCCAATCCCACCTACGAGGAGGTGTGCTCGGCACGCACCGGACACACCGAGGCGGTCCTCGTCGTCTTCGACCCCGCGGTCATCGACCTCACCGGCATTCTCAAGATCTTCTGGGAGACACACGATCCGACGCAGGAGATGCGTCAGGGCAACGACGTTGGCACCCAGTACCGCTCGGCCGTCTACACCACATCCGATGAGGACGCTCGGCTCGCACGGGACACGGCCGAGAAGTATGCGACCGTGCTGCAGGAGGCGGGCCTGGGACCGGTGGCCACCGAGATCACGCCGCTCGCCCAGGCCGGTGACGGCCGGTTCTACTACGCCGAGGATTATCACCAGCAGTACCTGGCGAAGAATCCGCTCGGGTACCGCTGCCATGCGGCGACCGGAATCGCCTACCCCGTCGCCTGAGGACCGGTGGCCGAGAAACTCACCCGGCGGCAGTGGAATCGCACCCTGCTGCAGCGGCAACACCTGCTCGACCGTGTCGACGAGGACGCAATCGAGGTCCTCGACCGGTGTGTCGGACTCCAGTCGCAGGACCCCCGCGCGGCGTTCTTCGGACTGCATTCGCGCATCGAGGGATTCGACCCTGCCGAACTCGACGACCTGCTCACCGAGCGGGAGGTGGTGCGGATGGCGCTGTTGCGATCCACCGTCTTCCTCGTCGACGCGCAGGACGCGCGCTGGATCCGGGCACTCGCCCAACCGGCGATCACCACCGAACTCGAGCGCTACCAGGCCCCCCGGCTCCTCTCCGCCGACCCCACGCGGGTGATCGCCGATGCCGCCGACCTCCTCGCCGGCCGCGAACTGCGCGGCTCGGTGCTCGGCGCCGAGCTCGAGAAACGACACCCCGGGGAGTCGCCGTCGGTCCTGACCGCCATCGCCCGCTGCGGCCTGCCGCTGGTGCAGGTACCGCCCCGCGGTCTGTGGCGGGGGCGGGGATCGGTGACCTATCGGCTCTTCGACGAGTGGGTCGGGCCCGGCGAACCGGCCGTCGAGGGTGACGAGGCACGCAAAGACCTGATCCGCCTCTACCTGCGCGGCTTCGGGCCGGCGACCGTCCAGGGCATCCAGACGTGGTCAGGACTCACCCGGCTGCGTCCACTGGTGGAGGCCATGGAGGCCGACTGGGAACTCGCCCGACTCACCGGACCCGACGGCGAGGAGCTCTTCGACCTCGAGGGCCTCGACCTCACGGACGCCGAAGCACCCTGCGCCGCAACCTTTCTCGCTCCCTACGACAACGTCATCGTCGCGCAGGCCGATCGTCGTCGGATCGCCGACGACGAGGCATACGCGGCGACCTGGACCCCGAACGGCCGCTCACCCGGCTTCCTCCTCGTCGACGGGTTCCTGGCCGGCACCTGGCGGATCGACGCCGACGGCGTGGTGACCGTGGACTGCCTGCGCCCGTTGTCGGCCGCCGAGCGTCGTGGCGTCGAGGTGGAACGTGAACGCCTGCAACAGTTCTGCGGTTGACAGTGCACAGTTCCTGGCCGGCGACCGCTAACCTCCGGTGCGCGGATTGCGGCTGGTGATGCAGTACCGTCGGCCCACCGGGTCGGCCATCACCGTCCATCGCTCGAAGGTCTCGACCACCCTCGCGCCCCAACCCTCATGGCGCGCAACCTCTTCGGGGACCGACGTGGTCGCGATGTCGAGGTGGGCGCGTGCCTGTGCGAGATGGCTGTCGACCGTCGGGGGCGTCTCGTCGAGGCGTTGCAGCAGCAGGCCCAGCGTCAGACCCTGGTCGCGGCGTAGGCCGACGAGCTCGGATCTGCTGGTCGACCGCGTACCCCAGCCGGTCAGCCGGGACCAGAACACGACCTCCGCGTCGAAGACGGCGGGCGGGCAGTCGATGCACACCTGGTCGATGATGCTGATGGTGTCACCGGGCCAGCGGATGGGGCGAGAACGCCGCGACTCCCCGCCCCAGCCGACGAGGCAGAAGACGAACCCGCCGGGCGAACGCAGGGTGAGGTAGTCGCCGGCGTCGCGCACCGTGCTCGCACCCAGAGCGATGGCCTCGCCGGCCGCCGCCCGTGGATCGTCGGTGTGCAGATCGAGGTGGACGCCGCCGGGCCCGTCGTCGACGCGCTGGACCCGAAGATGCGGATCGCCGGCAAACGGTTGCAGAGAAGCGAACTCGCGGTGTTCCCCGCGTGGCGGCGAGACGGTACTGCCCGCGATGGCACGCCAGAACGTGACCTCCGCCCCGAACTGTTCGGCCGGGAAGTCGAGGAATGCGCTCAGCCATCGCACCTGCATCCCGCAAAGTCTAGGGCGTGTCCGCGGCAGCCGAGTCTGCACGGCAGCCAACTACACTCGGTCCAATGACCCTGCGACCACTGGCCGAGCTGGAGAAGAAGTTCGCGCGATCGCGCGCCGACCACGTGGCCGTGGTCCGCCTCGACGGCCCCATCGGTGCGTCCCCGGTGGGCCGTCCCGGGCTCACCACCGATGCCGTCGAACCGATTCTCAAGCGCGCCTTCGAAACCGAGCGGCTCAAGGCGGTGGTGGTGGTCGTCAATTCACCCGGCGGGTCGCCCGCGCAGTCGGAGTACATCGCCGAACGCATCCGTCAGCTGGCCTCCGAGAAGGGGGTGCCGGTCCTCGCCTTCTGTGAGGACGTCGCCGCGTCGGGCGGATACTGGATCGCGTGCGCGGCCGACGAGATCTTTGCCGCGCACACCTCGATCGTCGGGTCGATCGGTGTCGTCTCGTCGGGCTTCGGTCTCGCCGATGTGCTGTCGCGGTTCGGGGTGGAGCGCCGGCTCTACACCTCCGGTGACAACAAGGCGCGCCTGGACACGTTCTCGCCGGCCGTGCCCGAGGACGTCGAATGGCTCAAGGGCCTCCAGCATCAGCTGCACGAGGCGTTCATCACCTGGGTGCGGCAGCGTCGCGGCCGCAAACTCAACGCTCCCGACGATCAGTTGTTCAGCGGTGACGTGTGGGTGGGGTCCAATGCCGCCGAGGTCGGACTCGTCGACGGTATCGGGGTGATGCGCTCGGTGATCGCCGAACGGTATCCCGATGCCGAGATCACCGTGGTGCAGGCGCCCAAACCTTTGCTGGCGCGGGTGGTCGGGGCGCAGATGTCCACCGCCGGTGCGGGGGTCGCCGGGGGGTGGCTCACAGCCGTCGCCGAGAGCCTCACCACCGGGATTCTGTCCGGCGTTGAGCGCGCTCAGACGCTGCGCACCTCATACTCGATGCGCCCCTGACACGCAAATTCTCCCCACGTTATCCACAGGGCTTGTCTACTGAGAATCTTCTACGCATCACAAAAGATCGGTGTACTACCGTGAATTCTGTGTGCTCATACTGCACTTTTCCAGTGACGCCGATCACATGTAAGCGCGGGCTGGCCTGCGGTTTTCCACAGTTTCCACAACCTCATCCACAGGTTGACAGTCAGGGTTGATTGTCTGGCGCATGCGGGGAAGTTCACATGTGGATAGAACTATGATGACCTACATAGGCTGTTCAGGTCATTCCCCCGGCCGGATGACACGGTCCCTGCGACGTTCCTCGGCAGGGTCCCCCGGATGGCCGATGACACGCTACTTGTGTGCCGGCAAGGTCCGCGCGGGCGGGGCGTTGTGCCACCATGGACGCGTGAGCATGAGCGACATCGAATCGATCGCCGTCAGTGAACTCCCGAACGATTTCACCGGGGTCACCGACGCCGTCATGCTCGACGTCCGTGAGGACGACGAATGGTCCGCCGGTCACATCCGCGGCGCCGTCCACATTCCGCTGGCGCAGGTCCCGGCGCGCATCGACGAGATCGACCTCGACGCCGACCTCTACGTGGTCTGCCACTCGAGTGGCCGGTCGATGCGAGTCCTGCAGTACCTCGCGCAACGCGGCGTCGACGGCACCTGTGTGGGCGGCGGCATGCTCGCCTGGGTGGAGCACGGCAAGCCCGTGGAGACCGGTCCCGCCGCCGAGGGTGACGACAACGGATGATCGATCTCTGCCCGCGGTGCCGCATCCAGGCACCCCACCGACCGGGCCGTGACCGGTGTCCCCGCTGCGGCGGTGCCCTCATGGTCGTCGACGACGAGCGCGCGGCCGCCGGGATCGTCGCGGCTGCACAGCCCGCCGGACCGCCATCGTCGCGACAGCCCTCGCCGCCGCCACGATCCACCGGACATCCGCCGCGGCCGAGCATGCCGTATGCCGGATCCGCCCGGCCCGGTCCGCCGCCTCTCCGTTACGCGAATCCTCAGCGGCCGGCTCCCCAGCGCCGGACCTACCGCAGCCCGGCCATCCGCTGGATCGCGCGGCGGCCACCCGAGACCATCCCCCCGCGCCGTCCGGCGCGGCCGAGTGGACCGCGGCTGATCCCGCGCTACGTCTACCTGCCCACCTGGGGGCTACGCGATCAGCCGATCACCGAGCTGCGTGCGGGCGACCCGGTCGCGGTGGCGCAGTCGCGACTACACATGGCATTGCTGGCCACCGGCGGGATACTCGCCGTCTCCGGGCTCGTGCACATCCTGCGATACATCCTGCTCACCATGAACCGAAGCCGGCCGATCCCGACGTGGCTGGCCGATCTCTCCGGGGCCCTCGTCGTGACGGCCGGTGCGCTGGCCGTGGTCGCCTTCGTCGTGGCCACGGTCCTGTTTGTGCGCTGGGTCATCGAGGTGCGCACCGAGTCCTACGCCATGGCCGACCGGCTCGACCCGCGACGTCGACGATGGCTGATCCCACTCGCCGCGATCCCGCTGGTGAACATCATCGGCGGCCCGCTGCTCGTCTACGAAGCGGCCATGGTGCGGACCGACGTGGACCGGGATGTGGTGCGGCGCAGGATCAACCGGCTGTGGGTGGCCTGGGCCATCGTCAACGGGGTCGCGATCGTGACCGTCGTCGCACGCCTCTACGCGTGGCAGTCGGGTTCCATCCAGTCCGGTGCCAATGCGCTGACGATGGTCATCATCAGCGCCGTCGTCTCGGCCGCCTTCGCCATCTGGGCGGCATCGCGCCTCCCGCGGCTGTTCGCCGGACCCGAGACCGCGACCGTGCCCGACCGACGATGGGTGGCAGTCGCATGACCGGCGACAGTTCTCCCGGCCCCGCCGAGCAGGTCTCCCGATCCGGGAAGCCCGCCGTCGTCGCCCATCGCGGGGCATCGGGGGATCGGGCCGAGCACACCCTGGGCGCCTACGAACTCGCTCTCACCCAGGGTGCCGACGGACTCGAATGCGACGTCCGCCTCACCAGCGATCACGAACTCGTCTGCGTGCACGACCGCACCGTCGACCGCACCTCCGACGGCAGCGGCGCGGTCAGCGAGTTGTCGCTGGCCCAACTGCGCGAACTCGACTTCGGGTCCTGGCACGACCCCGGAACGCCCGCCTCGATCCTCACGCTGCGCGAGCTGCTCACCCTCACCCTCGACTGGCGTCGCCCGGTCCGGTTGTTCATCGAGACCAAACACCCGGTGCGCTACGGCAGTCTCGTCGAACAGCGCCTGCTGGAATTGCTGCACGAGTTCGGGGTGGCCACCCCGCCGTCGGCGGACCACAGCCGGGCCGTGGTGATCTCGTTCTCCTCGGCCGGTGTGTGGCGCATCCGCCGGCACGCGCCGATGCTGCCGACCATTCTCCTCGGCGACACCGCGCGGGTCCTCGGGGGCAGTGCCGCAACCGCCGTCGGCGCCACCGGCATCGGCCCCTCGATCACCACGCTGCGGCAGTACCCCGACATCGTGGACCGTGCCGCGGCGGCCGGCCGGGTCACCTACTGCTGGACCGTCGACGAACTCGTCGACGTCCAGCTGTGCGCCGACCTCGGGGTTCGCTGGCTGGCCACCAATCATCCGGCGCAGGTGCGCGACTGGCTGGTCACCGTCGACTGACGCACCCGGTCATGGCCGCGCGCGAGCGTGAGATGCTGTGGGCATGGGTAAGAAGAGCAAACGGGGCAGTGGCCCACGTCCGGGCAGCAATCGTGCCGAGCGGGTGGCCGCCCGCAAAGCGCGTCAGGCGGCGGCGCTGGCGCCTCCGCCCCGGCCGTTCGCGGGTCTGGCTGCCGAATGTGACCTCGTGGCATTGCGCACCTTCGTCGCATCGGCCACCGCCGAACTCGACCTCGTCGAACCCGGCGCCCCGAAGCCGGCCCTCACCTCGGTGGTGAGTACGGAGCGGCCCGCGCGCGAGGTGCCGACCGATGCACGCAACGACGTCATGCTGGCCACCGTCCTGCCCGGGGCCATCCCCGCGCTGATCCGCGAAACCACGTATTTACCAACAGGTTTCGTGGCGCTGCAGACCGAGCCGGATCGGATCGAGCCGGCCGCCGATCTCGCGGCAGCCATTGCCTGGGCCGCGCACGCCGAGCCCGGCGCCGAGTTCGATGCGGCGTCGGCACCCCCGACGACTCTCGCCGACGTCGTGAACGTCGATGTGCCACTGGAGATCACCGTCTACGACGACTTCGCGTGGTGGTTCCCGCCGGGCAGCGACGTACCCCCCGAGATCGCCGAGATGCTGCAGCGCGCAAATGATTCCGTGATGCCGACCGCGCGGCTCGCGCCGGACAGCGGCATCGGCGCACCGTGGTGGGTGGATGCCGGTGAGCGGGCCCATCTGCGCTGGATCCGGCCCGAAGCCGAGGACGAGTTGATGACCGCGCTCGCGCGCCTGCATGCGGCCGGACGGCTGACGCTGGGCGAGGGGTCACGGTTCGCCGGGTCGTTCCGCACCCACGGGCTGCTGGTCCCCGTCTTCGACCTCGACAACGAGATGCACCACGAGGAGTGGTATCCGGGACTCAATCAGTTCGACGCGTGGCTCTCCGACGCGCTCGCGCAGATCGCCCCGCTCACTCCGGATGAGCGGAGTTCGCGGGACGGTATCCGCGGACGTCAGGTCACCCTGCGCTGAGCGTTTCCGCCTCAGAGGTTGCCGCCGGCGGCCGGGGGCGCGGTCGCGTCCTTGCCGTCGGCGACGTTGAGTTCGCGCTCGACGAAGTTCTCGAGGTCGAACAGATTGCCCTTGGCGCGTTCGGCGATGGTGCGCAGCGTCGTCATGGTGGCGACCTCCTCCACCTGCTCCTTGAGGAACCACTGCATGAACTGCTCGCCGAGGTAGTCGCCGCTGTCGCGGGCCGACTTGGCTAGGTCGACGATCTGCTGGGTGACCGCCTGCTCCTGATTGAGCGCCAGCTCGATGGGCGCCTTGTAGTCGGCGAAATCCGTGCGCGGGGCGTCGATCCCGGGGATCGCGACCTCGATGTCGCGGTCCAGGAAGTACTGCACGATCATCATCGCGTGGTTGCGTTCTTCCACCGCCTGCCGGTAGAAGTGCCGCGCGAGCTGCGGCATGTCGTGGTTGTCGTAGTAGAGCGCCACCGCGGTGTACTGCTGTGACGCGAAGAATTCGTTGCTGATCTGGTCGTGCAGCAGTTGATGGAACTTGGTTCGTTCGGTGGACGTCTCAGTGCTCATGAGCCCATGATAAAAGGGCAAAACGACACCCGCCCACCAAGTTTCGCCTTACTAAGGCAAGTCTGGCCTGCCCAGAACGGGTCCTGGTGAACCGGTTCGGCGCCGGTCAGCCGACGACGCCGCCGGTACTGGTGAGCAGTTGTTTCGGAACTTCCTTGCCCGCCTTCAGATATCCGAAGAACTCGGTGGTGGAGTCCGACACCGGCAGTGCCGACTCGCCACCGACGAACTCGGCGTCACCCGTCGGCGCCGTTGTGGTGATCGGATCGTCGCGCAGAGCAAACGCCAGGGATGCGAGGTTCCAGATGTGATCGCCCTGATCCACGGTCAGGGCGTCGATGGCACCGTTGATGAAACCGAAGAGACGGAACGGATTCAGCAGGATCGACGGGCTGGTGACGCGGGAGATCAACGCCGCGAGGAACTTTCGTTGATTGACCACGCGGTCCAGGTCGGCCTGCGGGAAGTCGCGGGAACGCACCAGGGTGAGCGCCTGCTTGCCGTTGAGCCGGTGGCAGCCCTTCTTCAGAGGTGGACCGGCCTTCGGATCGTTGATCGACTGATCGAGGCAGACATCTACGCCACCCACCGCGTCGACGAGGGTGTCGAACCCACCGAAGCCGATCTCGGCGTAGTGGTCGATACGAATCCCGGTGAGGTCCTGCACCGTTCGCACCAGCAGTTGCGGACCGCCGGAGTTGAACGCCGCGTTGATCTTGGAGTCGCCGATGCCGGGAATGGGAACGTAGAGGTCGCGCGGCAGGCTGACGATCATCGGTCGACCACTGGGAGGATTGTGCACCAGCATGATGGTGTCGGTCCGGGCGCCGGCGGCGTCACCGGTCGACAGGTCGGTGCGCTGCTGCTCGGAAAGATCTGCGCGCGAATCGGTTCCGACGATGAGCCAGTTGGTGCCCGGGGTGTCGCCGGGGCGTCCGGCGTAGGAGACCAGGGCATCCACGCGGTGCAGCTTGGAATCGTAGTAGAAGACCATGGCGACCGCGCCGATCACGATGACGAGCAACAGCACCAGCAGGATGCGCAGGATCGGCCATCGTCGGCGACGCCGTGGCTTCGGCGGGGTGCGGGGCGGCGCACCGGGTGGCGGCCGCAGCCCGCGAGCCCGGTCGGGGGTGGCTTGTAGGGGCCGGGCCGGCCCGGGTTCGGCCGGGATCGGCTCGGGCCGCTGCGTCGGTGCGTACTCGCGCGCCCCGCGGTCGGGTGCCGCCGACCACGCCTGCGGCGGACGGTAGACCTCGCCGGGCGCGGGTTCGCGCGGCGGTCCGTCCGGCCGGGGCCGGGACGACGGGTTGCGAGGTGGCGGGTGGTGGGCTGGCTGGTTGTGAGCTGGTTGACCCGGCGCGCGCCGAGGCGGGGCCTGCTGACCGGGTGGCTGCTGGCGGGGAAGGGGATTGCGAGGCGGGTTGCCGGGCTGCCGAGGCGCGGCGCCCGGGCCCGGGCCGGGTTGGCCCTGCCTGCGCATCATCGGCGGGTCCGGCTGGTTCATCAGATCCAATGTACTGACGCCGAACCCGGGATGGTCCCGGCCCGGCGGACCCGTCGGCTCTTCGACGAGTTCACCCCACCCAGGAGAGGTGGTCGCGCAGCAGGGCATATCCGACAAACGCGACCATGTCGATGACCGCGTGCGCGATCACCAGCGGCCACACTCGGCCGGTCAGCTGGAAGTACCGGCCGTACACCAGGCCCATCACCAGGTTGCCCAGTCCCGCGCCGACACCCTGGTAGAGGTGATAACCGCCACGCAGCACCGCGCTGGCGGCCAGCGACCCGTTCTCGCCGACGCCCAGCTGACGCAGCCGGGTGATGAAGTAGGCGACCACGATGACCTCCTCGGCGACGGCGTTGGCCACCGCCGCGAGGATCAGGATGGGCCACTGCCACCAGGACGAGACCGTCGCCGGCACCAGATGCGCGTTGACGCCGAGTGCGCGGGCCACGGCCACCAGGCCCAGTCCCGGCAGTCCGATGATCGCGGCGAGCACCAGCGCCGCGGGCACGTCGCGGCGCGGCGTCAGGCGGCGCAGACCGGCCTGCGCGACACCGATGCCGCTACGCCAGAGCAGATAGACGCCGAGGCCGGCGACGGCGAACAGGCGCAGTGCGCTCATCACCTGCCGGATTGCGTCGATCGGACCGAGTTCGGATCGGCTCGGATTCAGCGCGACGGTGGTGTTGCCGAGACCTTGGGCGAGTTCGCTCTCGATGAGGGACAGGATCGCGTAGATGGCCGAGAACCCGAAGCTGAGCACACCGACGATGCACAGTTCGATCCACAGGGCACGTCGCCCGGCGCGGTCGGTGACCACGTCGATACCGTGTGTGCCGCGCGGATCGAGGATGGCGCGCACGGAGAAGCCCATGGCGGTCAGGGTACGGTTCCCGGCCGCCCGCGCCGATCCCGACGGTCAGTCGGGCAGGCTGTTCATAAACGGGCAGCCGGCCAGCGATCGCAGCGCGTGCGAGAGTTCGTAGACGTCGGACACCGGGCGGCCGAAGGGCAGCCGGACGTCGGAGTCGCCCTCGGCCGACTCGATGCGGAAGCGGATACCGAAGCGATCCAGTCCGAGCGGACGGACCCGGCCCTTGCGGAGGTGGCGGGGCAGGCGTCGGATCAGTTGGCCGACGACGTCGGCGTGATCGGAATCGAGGTGGGAGATCCAGCCGTGCTCGTACTCCCAGAACGGGTCCGGGCTCGCACCCGCCAGCTCCGACGCGCTGACCGACGCCGCGCCGGAACTGCTCGCGATCACGGCACTGTCGATCTGCAGCCGCAGCATCGAGCGGCCGTGGCCGATGTCGAGCAATCCGCCGTCGGGATGCTCGGCCGCGATCTCGATCGCCAGGTCACGTTCGAGGTCGGCGGGTACCTGGTGCAGGTCGCCCTTGAGCCAGATCAGCGAACGTACCCGTTCGCGCAGGTCGATCGGTGCGCAGTCGGTGATCTCCAGCATCGCCGCGACGCCGTCGGGGGCGGCGGAGACCGCCGCGAGCGTAGCGCCGGCAGTGGGAACCAGGACAAAGGCCTGCGACTCGAACAGATGCACCACATCGACGGTCACCGGGTCGACCGGAGACTGCTCAGCGGGTGCGACGGCGGGGTCGGTCGGTTCGACTGCGAGGATCGCGTCGCTGACCCGGCGACATGCCGTCTGGATCATCTCGGCGTCCGTCGGGCGGTCGGTGACGGCTTGGGTCATGTCGGCCTCTCTCCCCGGGGTCGGGAACGGTGGGTGCGAGTCACGAAGGTAACCCTAACCTAAATCGCAGCGGTGGCGGGAGTCAACGCCTCGAATCCACCGATCCCGCCTGCCGGTTGTTCGCCGGACCGGCATCCGTTGGTCACAC
This sequence comes from Gordonia bronchialis DSM 43247, assembly GCF_000024785.1. Taxonomy (NCBI): domain Bacteria; kingdom Bacillati; phylum Actinomycetota; class Actinomycetes; order Mycobacteriales; family Gordoniaceae; genus Gordonia; species Gordonia bronchialis. The sequence continues at coordinate 187,828 of NC_013441.1, forward strand.
GGCACCACCGGCGGCGTCGACTAGTGTCGTGTCGTGCCCGTGTTCGCGTATTTCGGCCCGGCCGGCACCTTCACCGAGATGGCTCTCGAACAGGTGCTGGCCCAGGCGGCCACACCCGGAGAATCCACCGCGCCCCTCTTCCTCCCCGCCGCGGAGCGGATCGCGGCGCCGAGCCCCGCCGCCGCCATCGCCATGGTGCGCACCGGCGAGGTCGACTACGCCTGCGTGCCGATCGAGAGTTCGCTGGAGGGGTCGGTGCCGGCGACCATGGATGCGCTGGTGCCCGGCCCCGGCGCCGGCCGCGTCCAGGTGTTCGCCGAGACCGTCATCGACGTCGCCTTCACCATCGGCGCGGCCGCGCCGATCCCGCCGGCGCAGGTGACCCGGCTCGCGGCCTATCCGGTTGCCGAGGCCCAGGTGCGCGGCTCGGTGGCCCGACTGTTCCCCAACGCCCATTTCGTCACCGCGGCGTCCAATGCCGCTGCGGCACACGATGTCGCGGCCGGTGACGCCGACGCGGCCGTGACCACCGCACTGGCCGCGAGGCTGTCCGGACTCACCGTCCTGGCCGACGGCATCTCCGACGCCACCGATGCGGTCACCCGATTCCTGATCATCGGCCGCCCCGCCCCGCCGCCGGCTCCCACCGGCGCCGACCGCACCGCGGTCATTCTCGAATTGCCCAACGCGCCGGGCAGCCTGATGGCCGCGATGAACGAATTCGCGTCCCGCGGAGTCGATCTCACCAGAATCGAATCACGCCCGCGACGCGAGCTGGAACGCGGCCTCAGCAACGCCGGTGAGTACCGGTTCTTCCTCGACGCCGTCGGCCACATCGACGACGACGCCGTCGCCGAGGCCCTCGCGGCACTGCACCGACGGTGCGATCGCATCGTCTATCTCGGGTCGTGGCCTGCCCATCGGGTTCCCGGCGCGGTGCCGCCGGATCATTCGGCGTCGACCGCCTGGGTGCAGACGATGCGGCGCGGCGGCGACGCCACCACCGGGGCCGACCGCTGATGGCCCGACTGCACCTGGTCCGGCACGGCGAGACCACGTCCAACGTCATGCGCCGGCTCGACACCGCCCTACCCGGCGCAGCACTCACGGATTTCGGTGTGCGCCAAGGGGTTCGGTTCGCATTGGAGAATGCCCGCGAGCAGCCCGCGGTGCTCGTCAGCTCGGTGGCCCGCCGTGCCGAGCAGACCGCCGAACTCATCGCCTCGGTGTGGGACGTCGACACCGAACCGCTCGAGGGCATTCACGAGGTGCAGGCCGGTGACCTCGAGGATCGGGTCGACACCGACGCGCACCAGGTCTTCCGCGAGGTGATGGATCGCTGGCATGCCGGTGACCTCGACGCCCGCATCCCGGGCGGCGAATCGCTCGCCATGGTCTACGACCGCTACCTACCCGTCGTCGACGACCTCGCCGGGCGTTTCCTGACCGGGGACAACCAGCAGGACGTCTACATCGTCAGCCACGGTGCCGCCATTCGGTTGATCGCGGCACGGCTATCGGGCATCGACGCCCGGTTCGCCGCCGCCACCCATCTGCACAACACCGGCAGTATCGAACTCGAGTACACCAACGGCATCTGGGTGTGCCACCGCTGGGGCGCCGAGACCGCTCCGTTCGGGCGGGTCGACGAACCCCTCGTCGTTGCCGAATCGATCGGGGACGAACCGATGGGGTGAGGGGCTCAGCCCCAACCGTTGGCGTGCAACCAGGCGTCGTCGATCCCGAAGTGATGGGCGATCTCGTGGATGACGGTCACCGCCACCTCGTGCACCACCTGCTCGCGGCTGTGGCACATCGCGAGGATGGGTTCGCGATAGATCGTGATGGTGTCCGGTAGGAAACCGCCGTAGTCGTGGTCGCGGCTGGTGAGCGCGACGCCGTGATAGAGCCCCAGGATGTCGGGGGCTTCCGGGTTGTGCGCCTCCACCAGGATCACGACGTTGTCGATGGCGTCGGTGAGTTCGGCCGGAATGGTGTCGAGCGCGTCGGACACCAGTCCGTCGAAGTCGTCGTCGGACATGCGTACGGGCATCGGATCAGCCCGCCGGAGCCGGGACCTCGAGCGGATTCTCCGACACACCCGGCGGCAGCGGCACCGGGGTGGGCAGAGCGCGGCCCGGTGGTGCCTGCGGCGGCGGAACCGGCCGCTTGCCGTTGATGAGCAGCAGATCCCCACCTCCCTTGGCGTCGCCGACGAGGGTTGCGAAACCGCCACGACGGTCCGGCAGTCCCAAGTAGCAGACCACCTTTCGGCTACCCGCCAGCCAACTGGTCTCCTCCAGGACCGACCACTGCACGTTCAGCGTCGTGGCCTCGAGCTTCGCCTTGCCCCCGACGAACCGCTCGGCCTGCACCGGGCAGATCCCGTCCAGATAGTCGTTCTGGGTGCGGAAGTTGGGCCACGGCTTGCCGGAGAGCTTGTCGCCGAAGCGAACCGCGAGATCCACGATTCCGGTGGCCTGGAAGGAATGCGGCTCAGCACAATTTACCGGGAAACCGGTGGCCTTGCGGGTGTCGGTGTCGATACCGATGCAGGTGCCCTCGGGCCACACCCGCGACTGGTTCTGGTCGGCGACACGGCCGGAGAAGGCGACGGGCTGCCCGTCCGGGCCGGTCTCCTGCAGGCCGCAGCGCAGGGCGCGTGCACCCCGATCCCATTGGTACTGCGACGGATACATCATTCCCACCGAGAATCGGCCGTGCGGATCGAGTCGACCGGCGAGATACTCGCCGACGATCACCGGGCACTGTTCGTCGCGGATCGTCCCGAATCGCACATCGCCCGGCCACGGGGCCTTCTCGCCGAACTCCGCGCCCGGGAACACCGACGTGTCCAGGGCCCCGGCCACCTCGAACCGGTGCTTCTGCTCGCATCCCACCTTCACCGGCTGACCGGGATTGCCGGCCGGCCAGTCCAGGCAGTCGCCTGCAACCGAGCGGGCGAAGTCGTTGTCGTCGATGCGTTCACTCTCACCGATGTCGCTGGTGCCGACGCTGCCGCTGTCGTCGAAGAGCCCGACGGCAAGCGCGATGACGCCCATCACGAGAGCGCCGACAACCACCGCGGCCAGCACCAACCGAACCGGATTGGCGAGCAACGCGCCCCGCCATCCCGACGACGCGCCGGCGGGATGGTGTCGCTCGTCGGCGGTGGTGTCGATCCATTCGGTGTCGGTGTCGGTGTCGGTGTGGTCGTCGGCCCGGCCCGGCCCGTCGACGGCACCGAGTTCGGTGGTGTCGGCCGCGGAGTCGGTGGTGCGCTCGGGTGCCGGAGTGTCGCCTGCCGTCGTGTCCTCCAACGGGGAGGCCGCGGGAACACGGTGGTCGGGAACACCCTGGTCGGGGGTGTTCGGGGTCTTCTTGAGCGACACGGTGGCGTCGTCGTCGGCGCCTGACGCACCGGCCGTCCCGGTCGCGGCGTCACCGCTGTTGGGCCCGTCCGGCTGCCCGGGTGCTGGTGCGTCATCGGTGTCGCGACGCGGATCGTCGTCGTTCATCGCTGTCCATCATGCCTGTTGGGTCGCCCGTGCCACACCTACACTCGCGATTGTGGGCACCGACCAGGATTCGACCGCCGGGCACGAGCCCCGCGCCGCCGACGCCGCCGACCTGACCGAGCTGGCCGGACGGCTCTTCGACATGGCCCGCACCGGAGACCGCGACACCCTGGTCGCGTATGTGGATGCCGGCGTACCGGTCAACCTGCGCAATCAGTCGGGCGACACCCTGCTCATGCTGGCCGCCTACCACGGGCATGCGGGCACCGTCGAGGCGTTGATCCAGCGTGGCGCCGACGTCGGGCTGGCCAATGACAAGGGGCAGACCCCGCTGGCCGGTGCCGTGTTCAAGGGTCACGACGACGTGGTGGCGGCCCTCGTCGCGGCGGGCGCCGATCCGCAGGCCGGCACTCCGTCGGCCGCGCAGGCGGCGACCATGTTCGGCCGGGCCGACTACACCGGGCTGTGGGGGTGAGCGCCGGCGGATGACCGCCCGGGGCGCACGGGCGGCCGACCTCGGGTGATGGCGCTGCACCCAGGTGGCTCCAGTAGGGTTTGAAGTCGTGATCGACCTCAGAATTCTTCGCGAGAATCCGGACCTCGTTCGGGCGTCGCAGCGCACCCGAGGCGAAGACCCCGGCCTGGTGGACACGCTGCTCGAGGCCGACGGCACTCGCCGGGCGGCCATCGTCGAGGCGGATGCCCTGCGATCCGAACAGAAGGCACTCGGCAAACAGGTCGGCAAAGCCCACGGGGACGAGAAGACCGCGCTGCTGGCCAAGGGCAAGGAACTCGCCGAGCAGGTCAAGGCCGCCGTCGCCCGGCAGAACGCCGCCGACGAGGCCGCCGCCACCGCCCACCGCGCCATCTCCAACATCGTCGCAGACGGTGCCCCGGCCGGTGGCGAGGACGACTACGTGGTGCTCGAGCACGTCGGCGAACCCCGCGAGATCGCCGACCCCAAAGATCATCTGGAGCTGGGTGAGGCGCTGGGTCTCATCGACATGGAACGCGGTGCCAAGGTGTCCGGCTCGCGCTTCTACTTCCTCACCGGGCAGGGTGCGCTCCTGCAGCTCGGCCTGCTCAACATGGCCGCGCAGAAGGCCGTCGCCAACGGGTTCACCCTGATGATCCCGCCGGTGCTGGTGCGCCCCGAGGTCATGGAGGGCACCGGCTTCCTGGGGGCGCACGCCGACGAGGTCTACCACCTCGACAAGGACGACGACCTGTATCTGGTGGGTACCTCCGAGGTGCCGTTGGCCGGCTATCACATGAACGAGATCGTCGACCTCAGCGACGGACCCAAGCGGTACGCGGGCTGGTCGAGTTGCTTTCGGCGTGAAGCCGGCAGCTACGGCAAGGACACTCGCGGCATCATCCGTGTGCACCAGTTCGACAAGGTCGAGGGCTTTGTCTACTGCAAACCCGAAGACGCTGACGCCGAGCACCAGCGTCTCCTGGGTTGGGAGAAGGAGATGCTGGCCGCCATCGACGTGCCCTACCGGGTGATCGACGTCGCCGGCGGTGACCTCGGGTCGTCGGCCGCCCGCAAATTCGACTGTGAGGCATGGGTTCCGACGCAGAACACCTACCGGGAGCTGACGTCGACCTCCAACTGCACCACCTATCAGGCACGTCGCCTGTCCATCCGGTATCGCGACGACTCGGGTAAGCCGCAGATCGCCGCCACACTGAACGGCACGCTGGCCACCACCCGCTGGCTCGTCGCGATCCTGGAGAACCATCAGCAGCCCGACGGTTCGGTGCGCTTGCCGGCCGAGCTCGCGAAGTTCGTCGGCACCGACGTGCTGACACCTCGATGACGTCGCGGTGGTGATCGCGTGAGTGCGCCGGTGCGCTCTGGGCCGGTGATGCGGAGGCGGTGGCGATGATCGCCGGGGTCATCGTCGCGGTGATCGGTGCGTTCGCCTTCGCCGCGGCGGCCGTGTTGCAGGCGCTCGGCGCCGAGCAGGTGGCACAGCGCGCTGCGACCCGCGAGGAACGAAAACGATCGGCCAAGGCGCATCCGTCGTTGCGATCGACGGTGGCCACGATGCTGACCGTGCCGTTCCTGATCGGATTCGTCTTCGACATCATCGGCTTCGTCGCGACCCTCGCGTCGGCCCGGATGATCCCGTTGTTCCTGTCGCAGACCATCATTTCGGCGCGGTTGGTGGCGACGGCACTGTTGGCGATGGTCGTCCTGCACATCCGCCTGACGACGCGTGACTGGATCGCCGGAGCGGTGGTGGTGGCGTCGCTGGTGCTGCTGGCGGTATCGGCCGGTCGCGAAGGCGTCGACGATCAGAGCTGGATGCACTGGGCGGTGCTGGTGGCCGGTCCGGGTCTGTTCCTGCTCGGTCTGCTGGTGATGCGAACGGTGCGGCGACACATCGCTTCGGCCACCGGACTCATCGCCGGAGCGGTGTTCGGCGTGATGGCGGTCGCGTCGCGGATCCTTGAGGGCGTCGACCCCTTCGAGCCGACCCGGCTGTTCACCGACCCGGCGTTGTACGCCCTGCTGATCAGCGGAATGGGCGGCTTCTATCTGTTCACCGTCGCTCTGCAGACGGGCTCGGTGAACGGGGCGGCGGCCGCGCTGGTGGTGGGTCAGACCGTGCTGCCGGGAGCCGTCGGGATCGCCTTCCTGGGCGACGTCACACGTGCGGGCTGGGGTCCGGTGGCCTTCGTCGCCTTCGCGGCCGCGGTGGTCGGCGGGGTGATGCTCGCGTCGTCGCAGGCGGTCACGGCCGTCGAGAAGGCCGACGTCACCAACATGCCGACCGGTTACGGGCACGGTTCGCGAGACGGCTGATCGTCGGGACCCCGGTGCCGCCAGGGGGCCGAACACCGCCTACCGCGGCGTCGACCGGTGAATACTGGCCCGATGGTCATCGGCATACTCGCCGCCGTGTTCGCCGCACTGGCATACGGCACCGCGTCGATCCTGCAGGCGCGTGCCGCGCAGAACACGCCCGTCGATCCACCGGTTGCCGAGCCCCACGCCGCCCCGTCGCCGGCGTCGACCGTCGCGGCCATGCTCAGCCTCTGGTACCTCTGTGGGCTGGCCCTCGACGGTCTCGGATTCCTCGGGAATCTTGTTGCAGCACGCGAACTCCCACTGTTCCTGGCACAGCCGATCGTGAGTGCCAATCTGGTGGTCACCGCGGTGCTCGCGGTGGTCGTCCTGCACGCCCGGCTGTCCCGGCGCGACTGGTCGGCCATCGGGGTGGTGGTCGTCTCGCTGGTGGTGCTCGGCTTCGCCTCCGGCGACGAGGGCCACGGGCACGACGATCCGTGGCTGCACTGGACGGTGCTGATCGCCGGGCTGGTCCTGCTGGGTCTCGGCGCCATCGGATTGCATCTGCTCGATCGCGGCGTGGCGGTGCTGGCCGGACTGCTCGCCGGTGTGCTGTTCGGGATACTAGCGGTGGCCGTCCGGATTCTCGACGGACTCGATCCGTGGGACCTGACCGCGCTACTCGCCGATCCCGCGCTCTACACGTTGCTGGTCTGTGGCGTCGGCGGCTTCTACATGTTCACGGTCGCACTGCAGACGGGTTCGGTGGCCGCGGCGTCGGCGTCGTTGGTCGCAGGCGAGACGGTCCTGCCCGGCGCGGTCGGCATCATGGTGCTCGGTGACGCGACGCGGGCCGGGTGGGGGCCGGTCGCGTTCATCGCTTTCACGACGGGTTTGCCGGACAGTACACCGGAGGATGCGGACGATAGGACCTCGGAAGACAGTTGCCGCGCAGCCGGATTGGTGATCTGGTTGCGCGGCAACAGCTTCCGCTGCGCCGTTTCGCACTATGGAGTTCTCAAAGGACTGATGCGGTCCCGGCTGGGCCGGGTGCTGGTTTCGTTGGTCTAGTTCATGATGCGGTGGGGTACTGACATTTTCGGGGTGTTATGGCGTTTGGGGCTCGCAGCTCAGCCGGCGTGAGGATTCTCATGCGGCGATGTCGTCTAGTCGCATGGTGCGCCGGTTGTAGGCGGGGAGGGGTCTTCTGCGGGGGTCGACGGTGGCGGGTGGGATGAGCCAGGGGTGTCGGTCGTCGCCCATGACGATGTCCCAGCCGTTGTGGTGGACGTCGGTGTGACAGGACGGACAGAGCAGGCATCCGTTGTCCAATACGGTTGTGCCGCCGTGGGAGTAGAACGTGATGTGGTGGGCGTGGGTCCAGCCGGCGGGGGCGCCGCATTTGATGCAGCACTGATCCCGCACAATCAGGGCCTTTCTGAGTTTCGGGCCAAATAGTCGGTCGTCTTGGCCGACGGCGAGGGGGACGCGGTCGCCGTTGACGATGATGTCGGTGATGGTGGAGTCGCAGGCGAGCAGGCTGGTGGTGGCCCCGGACACGGGTCCGGTGAACGAGAGGACACCGCGGCCGTCGGCGTCGGCGGGCATGGTCAGCAGGATGGATTGTTTGGGGGCACCACCGAGGAGGCCGTGGTCGGCGGCGGTCATGGCGGCGTCGAGGATGCGTTCCAAAGCATCGGAGCGGCGTCGTCCGGGTGCGCGGGTGTCTTCGGTGCCGTCGGGTTCGGGTCGGGGTGTACTGAAGGCGTCGATGAGGGTGTGCAGTTTCTCTCCGATGACGGCGTCGAGGTCACCGCGCACGATGGTGCGCCCATCCCCACCGGTTTTCGGTTCGTTGACGGTGACGGTGAAGTCGTTGATGGCACGATCCTCCGCGGCAGGCAACCCGACGTCGGAGGCGTCGGCGAGTTGATTGCCTAATGCGCGGGCGCGGTTGGTGATCTCCGACGGCGTGGCACCGGAGAAGGTGTGGGCGAGCAGATCGGTCACCATACTTTGACGCTGCTCGTCAGACAGGGGTTCCCCGTTCCGGGTGGCGATATGCGTCATCCCGCGGACCACCGCGTCGGCATGCTCGCCGGACACTGTGCCGTCGCCGGTGTGTCCGGCCAGCCGCGGCAGGAGCGCCAGGTTCCCGGCGACACGTACCAACCGTGATGCGACGGCGGGGGCACAGCCCATCACGATCAGCAACTCCCGCATGGTGCGGCCCTGTCTCTTGGCGACGCCGAGTGCGGTCAGCCGCGCGACCAGGACTGCGGCGTGGTGTTCGACCACGTTGCGCAACCGCAGCACCATCTGCAACGCGGTGTGGGCCTCGGGTCCGGTGGTGTCGTCACAGGTGTGGTTGGCCAGCTGCTCGACCAGGTGTTCGATTTCCATAACTCCACAATACTCGCATAGGCGTTCGAGTCAAGGACTATTTTTGCAGCTCAAAGGCCATGAATCGAGTGTGTATTTTGAGTGATCTCAGAGCTCAGCAGTCACACAAGTCGTCACACTGGTCACATCAGTCACGTGCCGTCGCGGAAGAAGATCGCGGCCTGCACTCGCGACTGAAGGCCCAGCTTCATCAGGATCCGCGAGACGTGTGTCTTCACCGTCGCCTCGGAGATGACGAGGGCAGCGGCGATCTCCGCATTGCTCAGCCCGTCGCTCACGCATCGCAGGACGTCGCGTTCTCGCTCGGTCAGGGCGTCGAGGGTGTCGGTGGTTGGCGTCGAAACGTGGCCCGCCTCGCGCGGCCCGAGGGCGCTGATCACCGTCTTGGTCACCTCGTGAGCGAGTACCGCATCCCCGGCCCGGACCACGAACTCCCCATCATCGGGTGCGGCGGTGAGGTGCCCGCCGACCGCCCGCGAGCGGGTGCGCATGTTGTCGATCCCGCGCCCGACGTGGCGTGCCGGAATCCTCGGTGTGGCCGCCAGTGGATTGCGGATGTCGAGGACGAGTTGGGTGTCGTGCTCGGTCACCTCGACGCGGATGGGTTGACCGGGTGCGTGCCGGACAGCGTTGTGGACCGACTCGGTGATGATGCGGTAGGCGGCGATGTCCACCAGCGGCGGTATCGCCAGCGTATCGGTGTCGCATGACGAATCCACAAGCTCTGGTGGGCACCGCAATTCGACCGTGGTGCCGGATTCGACGATGGGGTGGACCAGCCTGTCGAGCCGACGCAGGGTGGCCGTTTCGTGGGTCGGCGACACGTTTGTGGCGTCCTCGGCCAGCAGGTCGATCATCCCCCGCATCTCGCGCAGGGCGTCGACGCTGCTCTCCCGTATCGAGCGCAGCACCTTGTCGGTGAGTACCGGATTCGTCGGGTACTCCAGTGCGGCAGCGGAATGCATGGCGATCGCCGAGAGCCGTCCGGCGATGACGTCGTGGAGCTCTCGGGCGAGCCGGTGCCGCTCGTCGGCAACGGCTTCGGACCGTTCGCGTTCGGCGAGTTGCGCGAGTGCGGCGGCCCGTTCACGTTCGGCGGCAAGGGCATTGCGATGCTCGCGGACCGCGTGGCCGTAGGCGAGCGGGGAGGCGACGAAGGCGATGAGCCACAGACTCACCAGGAACAGCGGTCGCCAATCGGCGGTTCCGGTCTCGATTGCGGCGAGTGTCAGGCCACCTGCGCACACCAGCACGACGATGACGTGCAGGGTCCGCACCAGGCGTGCGCCCCCGTAGACACACGCGGCATAGACGGTGTCGGAGAACACAAGCCACACGCCGATGGACGACACCGTGACCACGTCCACCACCAGGACAACGGTCGTCGCCGTGAGGGTGAGAGCCGGGCGTGTCGATCGGGTCAACTGGAACGCCGCGGCCACGGACAGGGTGACGAGCGAGAACCACGTGGGTACACCCACGACGCTCAGACCGCCGATCTTGTTGAGACCGGCCAGATAAAGCCCGACCCCGCACAGCAGGAACAGTGCGGTCAGCCCGGCATCGTCGAGCTGCCGTCGACTCAACGGGACACGCCACATATGACCATCGTCGCATCCGCCGGCGCGACGATCATCCGACGAAAGGATGACATCCGAAGGTCGGAGAGAAGAGGTCCTTCCGGGCGATGCGCCCGCGCGGTACCGGGTTCGATACTCGCTGACTATGCAAGCAATACAGTTCGTGTCGTCGCCGACGGTACCCGTGGCGTCGGAGGATCTCACCGGGTCACCGGTCCTGTGGGTGATCCTCGGTTGCGAGATCGGCTTCTGGGTCCTGGTGATCGTCGGCCTCGGTGTGCGCTACTTGTTGCACCGGCGTGGTCTGTCGCAGGTCGTCCTGTGGTCCGTTCCGGTGCTCGATGTGGTCCTCCTGTCCGCGGTCGCGGTCGACCTGCAGTCGGGGGCCGAGGTGACCACGATCCACCGCATCGCCGGGATCTATCTGGGCGTCACGATCGCATTCGGTCACAGCATGATCCGGTGGGCGGACGTTCGGTTCGCCCACCGGTTCGCCAACGGCCCCAAGCCGTCGAAACCGCCGAAGCGAGGTATGCCCGCGCTGCGGTACGAGACGAGGACCTTCGCACAGTGGCTCCTCGCGGCCGCGATAGCAGCGGCCGCGATTCTGCTGCTCGAGGCCACCGTCGCCGACGACAGGCAGCGGGCCGCACTCGACGGGGTCTTCCCGATGCTCGGTGTGGTCACCGTGATCTGGCTGGTGACCGGGCCGGTGTGGGCGCTCTTCACGGCATCGGATGATTGACCGATCACCTAAGTGGTGGCAACCACTACGGGTGCCGCGGAATACGTCCCAGCTGTTCGCCGATCAGCAGCGCCAGATTGTTGCCCACCAGGTTCACGAACGCACGCCAGCCTGCCGGGTTGAGGGCCATCGATCCCTGGTCGGAGACAGAACATCCCTTGCGGGCCGGTTTCCCGTCCAAACGATCGCCGAGCCACACGATGGCGGGTGCGAAACCTTCGACGGCCAGCGTGATGTGTTCACTGAAGTGATCGCGGGTGTACTGGATTTGCGCGCCGGGGTCGGCGCAGTAGGTGCGTACCAAGGTGTTCACCGGGCCGACCGGGGCGATCCAGTCGGGATTCGACTGATAGATGAACATGGGGAAGTCGGGCACCGCCTTACCCATCTGCAACTGCCCCAGCACCTTTCGTGGAGTCGGGTAGTTGAGTGGGTCGCCCGGGAGGTTGATCAGCCCTTTGATGTTGACAAACGGGGCGAGTGCGGCCTGGTAGGTCAGGCAGAGTGGGTTCTTCACCGTCAGCAGTGCACGGCCGAGCGGGTTGATGTGGCGCTGCAGAAAGCGTTCCAGCTCAGGGTATTCCCGGCTGACACCGATGATCCCCGCCATGATGAGCCCGGACGCCGCGTTGTTGTTCGCGAGGTCGACCAGAGCCCGGATGTTCGCCGGGACACCGCCTTCGGCGGCGCCGACGATCGGCAGCTCGGGTGCGTAGGACTTCGCGAGCTCCGCAGCCCAGCCGGTGGCTATCGCGCCTCCCGAGTACCCCATCATGCCGATGCGTAGATCCCGCTTGAGTCCCAGCGGCGCGAAGTTCTGTGCACCGCGGATTGCGTCGAGTGTGATCCGGCCGGCAAGAGGTCCTGCGGCGAAGGCGGATTGAGGTCCCTGATGATCAGGGATGACCACGGAGTAACCAGCACCCACCAGTGAGGTGATCTGCAAGACCTCGTACTGGGAATCCACCGACCCCGAGAGCTGACCGGGGATAGAGGCCAGCTGCAGCACGTAGGACGGCGTGCAGTACAGGGCGGTCGAGTCCTCGGCCGACTGCCACGACACCAGCTTGGACGGCCCGGGTCGCGCCGGCCCGCGCGGTTTCAGCAAGGTGGCCACGGCGGGAATCGGCTCGCCGCGGGTGTTGGTGGAGCGATAGGAGATCTGCCAAGCGTTGACGTTGATCGGGATCACCGACAGTGCAGCAAGATTCACGCGCCGGGCCGCGATCAGCTCACCGGGCTTCTTGGACGCCACCACCTGTTGCGGTGGCAGGTAGAAGGACCGGTCGAACTCGGGGATCGCAGGCGGCACCGGGAACGGGAGTGCCGGCCGAACCGGAACCGCCTGCGCCGGTATCGGTTCCAAGACACCGCCGACGCTGATCAGCGTCGCAGCCACGACCAGCCAGACGATCATCCGCACCAACGGTGCACGACCACCCGATCTCGCCGGCATCGTTTTCCGCCCCATCGGCGTTCCACCCCTCCCACACTATGTGAGACGACCGTGTCTCACATTGCGGATGAAGATACACGGATGTGTGCTGGGCCACAACCGTCAGATGTGGGTGAAGGCGAGCAGGATGTCGGCGAGCACCGCGACGACCTCGGCGAGTGGTACCGGGTCGTCGGCCGAACTCCAGCGATGCACGAGACCGGTCAGCGCGCCCACGAAGGCGATGGCGAGATGACGCTGACGCTCCGACGGCTCCCGGTCGGCGAACTCGGCCATCGCGGCCACAAAGAACTCGACCCACTCCTCCCGGCCGTCGAGGCGGTGTCGCTCGACTCGGGCGCTCACGCCGACGATCTGCACAAAGGACACCTCGGCGCGACGCGGATCGTTGCCCACAGACGCCATGTACGCGGCCATGGCGGTGGTCGCGAGCTGATGCAGATCACGAGAATTGTTGTCTGCCAGCGCTTGTGCCACTGCGGTCCGGGCGTCGCCCTGGATCTCGTCGTACAGCGCGATCAGCAGGTCCTCGCGGTCGTCGAACAGCTCGTAGAACTGCCGTCGGGACAGCCCGGCCTCCCGGCAGATCGCGGTCACCGACGACGCCGCATAACCGGTGCCGGTGAATTCCGCGAGAGCGGCGTCGAGAAAGCGTCGTCGTCGCTCGGCCAGCCGGTCGCTGACCGACCGGCCGCCGTAGGTGCGTTCGGCGGCGGTCACGACACGCCACCGCGATTCACGACCCGAGCCGCTCCGCGCGAAGTTCATGTCCCTTCGACGTCAGGCAGCGTCCGGTGGGCAGATCCCATTGCCAGCCATGGAGATTGCAGGTCAGCTTCTCGCCCTCGATCACGCCGAACTTGCCGAGGTCGGCCTTGAGGTGCGGGCAGCGGCGCTGGATCTCCCAGCCATCCTTGGTGATCGACGCCGAGTCGTCATGCGCTTCGGAGAACCAGCCGTCGGCGTAGGCGATGCGCTCGTCGGTGAGGCACTTGAAGAACGTGTACAGGTACTCGTTGTACCCACCGATGCGCCACGTGGTGAACCGGGTGGACAGGAAGATGGTGTTCACCCAATCCGGCTCGTTGTCGCGCAGCACGGTGCGGACCAACTCGGTGGGGATGCGAAAACCGTAGCGGTACTTGCCTTCTCCCTCCTTCGGCTCGCGGACGATCCGATTCGGGAAGTCGATCACCACGATCTCGGTCTCCTCGGTGGTCTCCTTGCCTGAACTGTGCGGAGTCATCACCAGGCCCACCGGATAGCCGATGCCGTCGCAGATGAGATCGGAGGCCGCCATGATCGGCTCGAACAGTTCCCGGAGCTGCCCGATCAGCGGTTCGCCCTCGGCCTGTGCCCATGTCGCCTTGTCGGCGGCGATCACCGGTGCGAATTTCTCCTTCATCTGCTCCAGATATGCGCGCTTGTTCTCGCCGAAGACGTCATGCGGCGCGAACGGATGGCTGACCTCGTTGAGAGTCGAGCCGGTGAAATCGGCGACCGAACCCGACACCATCATCAGGCCGCGGTGCTTCTCGCCGTCGTCGGTGCCGTGGATACGCATCTGCTCCAGGAAGGTCTCCTGATCCGGGAAGATCGACGTCTCGTCGGCCGTCCACCGAGGAGCCGACCCGCTCGCTTCGCTCCCGGCGTCGATGGACCCGAAGTCGTTGAGCCCGAACAGATCGTCGTCGAGGAACATCGGCGGACCGGCCGACGGCACCACCCAGGTGGCGCCGACCTGCTCGATATAGGAACGTGCGCGGTCCATGCCGCGCTGACGCTTCTGCGCGGCGAAGTTCGCCTTGGACTTGCGCGGGATGTCGTAGACCATCGGGTACCAGATGGCCCCCGAGTACTGCAGCAGATGGACATCGACGCGACCGAAGGCCTCGTCGATGACGTCGAGATCGATGGGCCGGGCGTCGTTCATGTTGAAACACACCGTCTCCCCGTCGGAGACGATGAGTCCGGAGTCGCCGATCGGGCCGTCGGCGGGAGCCCGCAACGCGATGATCATCACGTCCAGCGACCCCTTGTCGCCGGTGACGGTGATCTTCTCGGAGTCGACGGTCTCCACGAACTTGGTGAATCCGAGCTTCTCCAACTCGCGCTTGAGGTCGGGCACCGGATAGTCGGGGAGCAGTACGGTGGCGTCCTTGCTGACGTTCTCGCGCAGGTTGCGCTCGTCGAAGTGATCGCGGTGCAGATGCGACACGTACAGATAGTCACATTGCCCGAGGGCCTTCCAGTCCAGCTCCGAATTGTCGGGGAACGGGACCCAGGACGCGAAGTAGGTGGGGTTGACCCACGGATCGCACAGGATGGAACCGGCTGCGGTCTGGATGTGGAAGCCGGCATGTCCGATGCTGGTGATCTGCACGTTGGGCGCCTTTCCTTCTGCTGTTCTCGCCGCGCGGGCTGGATGCGCCGGACGAGCACTCGACATACCAATCTATCGAGTCGTCCGGGGTGGCGTCGTGGGGCCAACGGACCATTTCCCGCCGTGGTGACCCTGCTCACGCAGGTGTCAGGGATGTCAGCCATTCGTCGACCGCCCCCTGGCCGCTCAAGCGGAGGATCGGTTCGCCGGCGGCGATGCGCTGTTCCATGCGTTCGCGGACCCGCGGGTACTGCGTCCCACGACCAGCGCAGGATGTTCTCCTCGGGGTCCCGGCGCAGCCAGGAACGGGGATCCTCCCGGTTGCCGTGCCATAGTTCGGTCCGTCGCACGGCACGTCCGGCCGTGCGTCCGACGACCCGCCGCATCACCACGCGGCGTGGATGGTCGGGCCAGACCACCAGGTCGGGGCCGTCGGGGGAACCGGGTTCGAGCAGTCCGGCCAGTCGGCCGGTCCAGTTGCCGTCGATGACCCAGCCGTCGGGGTTGGCCTGCAAGAACGCACGGACACGGGCGTGCGCGTCGTCGAGATTGCGGTAGGTCCAGTTCTCCTGCCAGAAGTCGGCGTCGAGTTCGAGATGGCCGACACCGAGGATCGCGGCGGCCTGCCGGGCCAGTGTCGTCTTTCCCGACCCGGACACGCCGATGACGTGGATTCGACGAACGCTCAATCGAGCACCTCGAGGGCTTCGTCGAGGGTGACAAGATCGGCCATGGTGACCGGGCCCGGCGGCGTGTTCTGCGCCGCGCGGATCGCGGCGAGAGCGGTGAGACGGCCGGTGGCCTCCGATTGACCGGTACCGCGTGCATGACGCTGCTCGCTGGTGCGGCGGTTGTGAACCAGCAGGTGCCAGTCGGCGCTGCCGAGATGCGGACTGCTCGCCATCGCACCACGCAGGGCCGGTAGACGTCCGACGAGACCGAGTGCGACGGTCATCGGTGCCGAGCTGAGGGTCAGGTAGGCGCGGATACACAGACCGTTGGTCCCGCCCACCAGAACGTGATCGGGGAAGTCGGCCCGCAGGTACCTTCGAGTCCGGCCGTCGGGCCCGGTGGCGCGCACACTCGTGGTGAGATTGCGGACCCGCCCGTCCTCGGGGGGCGCGTAAACATCAGTTCCGACGAGGTTCGCCGTCCAGTCGACGGCGGCGGGTCCGTGGTGTTCTCCGGAGCCCAGCATCACGAGCACGTCGACGTCATCGCCGGTGTCCGCGCGCAGCGATTGGACCATGACGGTACTCAGGCCGGGGATCAGGCCCGCGCCGAGTACGACGGCGTGCTCCGGCGCGACCGACCGCAGCGCGTCTAGGTAGCTTCCGGTCGCCGAGATCTCGATCAGCGGCGTGCGGCCGGTTGCCCGGGCGAGATCCACGCGCTCGACTCCGGAGGCGTTGACCACCACGTCGTGCTCCTCGGTGAGGGTGGACAGCGCGTCGAGGTCACCGCCGTGCAGGTCGATCACGGCGTCGGCTTCGGCGGTACGACCGGCCCGGGTCACGTCGTGTCCGGCGCGCAGCAGTTGATCTCGGACGACCGAGCCCACCGCACCGCGAGCGCCCAGCAACAGCGTCCTCATCGTCGGTCCTTCCTGTCGGCGGCGACCCCGGCCGAGCCTAGCCAGACACCCACTAAGCTCGACCCATGGAACCCGTCTATTCCGCCGTCATCACCACCGCCCGACTGTTGTGGCTGGCCGAGGGCCTGAAGTTCAAGGTGTCGGGTGTGGAGAACGTCCCGAAGACCGGTCCGGGCGTCGTGGCCTTCAACCACACCGGATACCTCGATTTCACCTACGCCGGCATCCCCGCCTACCTGCAGGGGCGCCGGTATGTGCGGTTCATGGCCAAGAAAGAGGTCTTCGACAACAAGTACGGTGGCCCGATCATGCGGGCCCTCAAGCACATCCCGGTGGACCGCGAGCAGGGCGGCGAGAGCTACCGCACCGCCGTCGAGTACCTCAAGCGAGGCGAATTGGTGGGCGTCTACCCGGAGGCCACGATCAGCCGCAGCTTCGAGCTGAAGGCCTTCAAGTCGGGTGCGGCGCGGATGGCGCTGGAGGCCAACGCCCCGATCATCCCGACGGTGATCTGGGGCGCGCAGCGCGTGTGGACCAAAGGCCATCCCAAACGGCTGGGCCGGTCGAACTACAAGATCATGGTCGGCGTGGCCGAGCCGCTGGAACCGATCGGCGACGCCGACGCACTCACCGCGAAGCTCCACAAGGTGATGAGCGAGAAACTCCTCGAATTGCAGGACGCCTACGGCGAGCATCCCCAGGGCGAGTTCTGGGTGCCCGCGCGGCTCGGTGGTTCGGCACCGACGCTCGAGGAGGCGAACCGGCTCGACGCGCAGGAGAAGGCGGAGCGTGCCGCCAAGCGGGCCGCGCGGGAGGACGAGGGACGGTAGCCACGGCCCGATAGTCTGAGTCCATGCAGTCCCTGACCCCAGCGAAGCGGCGGGAGCCGGTGTTCCGGGCCCTGGAGCTGATCGCCCACGGGCTCGTTCGTGCGCAGGGCCTCGACCTCACATTCACGGGCGTCCAGAACATCCCGTCGACCGGCGGCGCCGTCCTCACCATCAACCACACCGGTTACATGGACTTCCTGCCCGCCGCGCTCGGCGTCTACCGGGCGGGGCGTCGAACCCGGTTCATGATCAAGTCCGAGGTCATGGACATTGCGATCATGCGGTTCCTGGTCAACCACACCTCGACGGTGCCGGTCGACCGGTCCGAGGGCGCGCAGGCCTACACCGCCGCCGTCGACGCGCTGCGTGCCGGTGAGATCGTCGCCGTCTATCCGGAGGCCACGATCAGCCGCAGCTTCGAGCTGAAGGCCTTCAAGACCGGCGCGGTGCGGATGGCCGCCGAGGCGCGGGTACCGATCGTGCCGGCCATCGTGTGGGGCGCGCACCGCCAGTGGACCAAGACGGGCAAGCGCAACATGGGCCGCAGCAAGCTGCCGGTGTCCGTGCGGTTCGGGTTGCCGCTCGCGATCGATTCCGCCGTCGATCCGTCCGCCGAGACCGCCCGGCTGCGCGACGCCATGAGCACGATGTTGCACGAGGTGCAGGACGCCTACGGCGAACATCCGAAGGGCGAGTTCTGGGTGCCCGCCCGGCTCGGCGGATCTGCGCCCACCCCCGAGGAGGCGGCGGTCATCGAAACCGAAGAGGCGCAACGTAAAGCGGAGGAGCGAGCACGAAAAGCGTCTTCCCGCAAGGATGCTCACCGATGACCTTCGGACCGCCCACGCTCATCGCGAGTGACGTCGACGGCACGCTCATCGACGACGAGAACCGCGTCTCGCCACGCACTCTGGCGGTGCTCGGTGCCGCACGGTCGGCGAACGTCGAATTCGTCCTGGCCACCGGCCGCCCGCCGCGGTGGATCGCCGAGATCACCGACCAGTTCGACGGCACCGACGCGTACGTTCGATATGCGGTGTGCGCCAACGGCGCCATTCTCTACGACGCGCACAACGATCGCATCCTCGCCTCGTCCACCCTGTCGTCGGATGTGCTGGCTAAACTGGGCGACCTTGCCTACCAACTCATCCCGGGGTGCGGTATCGCCGCCGAACGCGTCGGACAGTCGGCGCACGACGCGGCGACCGCGCCCTTCGTGGCCAGCTCGGGCTACCAGCACGCCTGGCTCAACCCCGACCACGTGGAGGTCGGCGACGACGAGGTCTTCGCCGAACCCGCCGTCAAGCTGCTCGTCCGTTCGCCCGGGATGGCCAGCGGCGAGATGGCCGCCCGCCTCGAACCCGCTGTCGCCGACCTCGCGCAGATCACCTTTTCCACCGACAACGGCCTCATCGAACTGTCCGTCCCGGATACCCACAAGGCGTCGGGACTGGAAAAGCTTGCCGCGCTTGCGGATCTGCGTACCGACGCGGTGATCGCCTTCGGCGACATGCCCAACGACGCCGAGATGCTCACCTGGGCCGACCACGGTGTCGCGATGGGACACGCGCACGCCGCGGCGATCTCGGCGGCCGACGAGGTGACCATCGGCAACAACGAGGACGGGGTGGCGCGGGTGTTGGAGCGGTGGTTCGGCTAGGGAGTCGGGGAGCCGAAACTAGGGGAAGGAAATTCGTCCCCTAGTTTTGGCTTCCTCCTCGAGTAAGTGTTGGGGGAGATCACCAAGCCCAGGGGACGAATTTCTCTCCCCTACTTTTAGTCTGACGCTCGTGGCCTCGCTGTACTACGACAACTCCAGCGCAAGCCGATGGTTGTCCCCCGTCGCATCAGTTTCTTCAGGTGTGTGCGCCGGCGTGATCACCGTCGAAGATCTCCGGGTCCGGTAACAGCCCGAGCGCCAGCGAGATTCGGTTGGTGGCGTTGAAGACCGAGGTGATCTGCACGGTTTCGAAGATGTCGGCGTCGGAGAGACCGAAACCGCGCAGGGCATCGATCTCGGCGTCGGACACACCGCCGGGCTCGTCGGTGACGGTGAGCGCCAGCTCGATGAGTGCCTGCTCACGATCCGAGAGTTCCGGTACCTCACGGTGATCCAGGGAGATGCGGTGCGCGAGCCAGGCGTCGCCGAGGAACTCGGCGAGTTCGTGGACGTGCAGCGCATGGCAGTAGGCGCAGCCGTTCCGAACCGAGACGACGGTCGCGAGGATCTCGCGTTCACGGCGCGTCAGCGAGCTCGGCACCGCGGGATCGCCTTGCACCAGCGGGAACAGGTAGGCGTTGAGACGCTCGAAGTGTCCCTCGTCGAGGGCGAAGCCGCGCAACCAGTTCGGGATGAAGCCGGGTTGCTTCTCGGTCTGGGCGAAGACGGCGGCCACCGACGGCGACAACTCGTCGTCGGTGGGGACCCGCAGCCGGGAGATGCGCAGGGGAGTGGTCGATGTCATGGAGCGTCCTCAGTTGAAGAACTGGTCGTCGGGGGTGACCTGCAGGAAGATGCTGAAACGATTCGCCGCGGCGAACGCCGAGATTACGTGCACGGCTTCGAAGATCTCCTCGTCGCTCAGGCCCAGGTCGCGCAGTTCGTCGATGTCCGCGTCGTCGACCTCCCCGGGATGAAGCGAGAGCTTGCTGGCGAAGCGAGCCAGTATGCGATGCCTCGGCGAGAGTTCCCGTACCTCACGGAAATCGATGGCGATCCGGGTGCCGAGCTTGTTGTCCCCGAGGGCCGCGCCGAGGTGGCCCGCGTGATTGAGGCGGCAGTAGGAGCATTTGTTCTCCGCCGAGGTCACCGTGGCAAGGATCTCACGGTCGACGTAGGGCAGCAGGCCACCGTTCGGGTCCAGCAGCCCGAGGATGTAGTCGTTGAATCGCGCCGCGTGTGCACCGCCGAGACTGAACGCGCGCCCAGTTGGGGATGTAGCCGAGCTGGTTGCCGAGGGACTCCAGTTGCGCCCGCAGTTCGTCGGGCAGCTCGTCCAATTCAGGCACACGAAGGCGCGAGATCGTTGTGGCAGTAAGGGGCTCAAGGGTGTTCGTCATGATTGACCTCATGGTTGGGGCGCGAACCGCCACATGCGGATCGCGAGGATGATCCCCTCAGACGCTATTGCCCTCGGCGCACCAGACCCAGAGATGTACCTTCGGTGATTGCAATTTCGCCGGGTGCGGCACCCGCCTACTGGGGCGCGTTCGGGGTCGGGGTGGGAGAGGGCGTCGGTGCGGGGGCTCCGCCCGCCAGCGCCCGGATCTGTGCCAACGCCGGATAGCCTTGAACTCCCGGACAACTGGTGTTGTTGTAATCCCGATGCCCGGCGATCATCGGCAGGGTGGTCTGAGCGCCGGCGGGGAACTTGCTGTCGGAGAACGCTTCCGCGGTGAGGGTGGCCGTGCCGCCCGGGTTGAGCCCGGCCTTGCCGAGGCGCCACCGCAGGAACCGGGCGACCGAGGCGACCATCGCACCGGTGGGCGCCGCGACGTCGAGGTTGCCGATCATCGACACCCCCACCGTCGACCGGTTGAAACCTCCGGTGTGGGTGCCCTCCACGTTGCGGTCCAGTCCGCCGAAGGCACCCTCGAAGATCTGTCCGTACTTGTCGACGAGGACGTTGTAGCCGATGTCGCACCAGTTCAGTGTCCGTGCGTGGTACGCGTAGATCCCGCGCACGATCTCCACCGACTGGGCCGCGGTGTACTCGTTGCTGCCCGCGGTGTGATGAATGATGGCGCCGCGCAGCGCCGGTGAGTAGGCGGGTTGTGAACAGCGGATCGCCTCGTCGGCGCCCCACTGGGCCCGGGCCACCACCTGTGGGCCGCCGAGCAACGGGGTCAGCAGCGACGAGCCAAGCGACAGAATCGATTCCGGGCTGATCAGGGTTGCCTTGACGGCCGAGAGCGCGGTGGTCACCAGTGTGCCGATGATCTCGCTGGCAGTACCGACCGCGAGCTGCGGAAGCCCGCTGTCCTGGGCTTCGGCCGCCGGGATGGCCAGACCGTCGTCGGTGGCGGCGATCTGCACCTCCCGGGCATCGCCGACCCAGATGGGTTCGGTGCCGGCAGGCCGCCCGGGGGTGGCCGCGGCGGAATCGGTCGCCGGCTCGAGGGCCGTCCACGGTGCCCATCGGCCGTCGGATCGCTTGGCGCGCACCATCATGTCCACGTCGACCGGGCGGTCCCAGGTGAAGGCGAGCATCTTGATCGGGGCGTCGCGCACGAGGGTCGTGACGGCGGCACCCACCGGCCGGCCGTCGGCCATGCGTGGCGTGGGAGGTGTCGTCGGCGCTGTGCGTCTGGTGGTCGACCGTGGTGTTCGCGGCGTGGATCGCGTCGTCGATGGCGAGGTCGCTGATGCGCTCGGCGTCGAACGTGGGGTTGTGGGCGCGGATCGCGTCGGTGACGGCAACACGCCCGACGGCACCGGCACGGTGATATCGGGAAGCGGGAAATGGGTGGGATCGATCGCCGGGAGCTTGATCCCGACCGCATCGAGGCCGGAGGTGGCGACGTCGAGCACCGCGGTGGGCAACTCGCGCAGCGACACCTGTTCGATCCCCGTGGCGCCGATCTCCTTGCTCCGGTCCACGAGCCTCGGGTCGCGATCGGTCACGCTCACCGCAACGGCGCCTGCCAGCGCGGCGATCGCGATGATCGCCGGTGCGATCGAGAGTCTGGGCCGGGAATAGCGCACGCGGTCTCCTGAACTGAGTGGTCGGGTCGAAAGCCGGTCGCCATCGTGTCGTCGGCGTCGCCGTGGCACGACAGCCCCACGCCGCGTCGTGCCAACTTGTGATGCTGTTGTTATCTCCTGGGGTTGGTGTTAACCAAGATGCTTCACTAGGGTCACTTAAGTCTCAATCGTCACACCAGTCACAGGAGTTACATCCTGTGGACCCAACGACCCAGGGATGTGTTCCGCCAGTGCAGAAACTCCGCCCGACAACGTGGCTGTCGGGGATGGCGCCCGGTGTCCGGCCCCGCCATGCCCGCCGACGCACGCTGTCCTGGACGGCCTTCGGGCTGGCACCCGCACTCCTTGCCGGTGGTCTCGCAGTCGGCGGCTTCGCGGTCGTGGGATCGACCCGATCCGAGAACGTCGAGTTGTCGGTGGGGTCGACGGTGACGCTGATTGGACACGGGCACGGTCACGGCCGCGGTTTGGGTCAGTGGGGTGCCTACGGTTATGCACGAAAGGGCTGGTCGGCCGGCCAGATACTGCGTCACTATTACGGCGGCACCACCGCGGGGAAGGCGGACAGGCCCGAGATCACGGTGGCTCTCACCGGTCAGAGCTCGGTGAATGTGCGCGCGGACGCCGGGATGCGAGTCGGTGATGCGACGGTGGGACCCGGGCAGGCGGTCAGTCTGTCCGGGACCACGGCCACCATCATGAACGGCTGTGGTGGCGGTGGCGTGCGCACCGTGACACTCCGCACGCCGTTTGTCGAACCCCTCAACATGGGTCCCAACCGGCCCGCCGCCGAGTTCCTGAAGTTCTGCGGTTCCAACAAGGCCTACCGCGGCGCCCTCGGATTCGACGGTGGGCGCGTGGTCAACAAGCTTCACATCGACGACTACGTCAAAGGCGTGATCGCCAAGGAGAGCGTGCCCGCCTGGGCCGACTCCGGTGGTCTGGAGGCGCTCAAGGCCCAGGCCGTCGCGGCCCGCACCTACGCACTCGCCGCGATCGCCGGCGGCAAGAAGATCGACGACACCCAGAACTCCCAGGTGTACGGCGGCATCGCGGGTGAGGACCCGCGCACCAACCGGGCCGCTGACGCGACCGCCGGTCAGATCCTGCGCCAGAACGGCCAGTACGCCTTCACCGAGTTCTCCGCGTCGACAGGCGGATTCACCGCCGGTGGCCGGTTCCCGGCCGTTCCCGACGAGGGTGACACCGCATCGCCCGACCACAACTGGACGGCCACCGTCAGCACCGGCAGCGTTGCGTCGGCCTTCGGTGTCGGCGCGCTGCGCAGCTTCGAGGTGATCGAGGCCAACGGCCTCGGCGCCGAGGACGGCCGGGCGCTCAAGGTGCGCGTCGTCGGATCGAGCCGGACGGTCGAGGCCACCGGCGAGGAAGCCCGCACCAAGCTGCAACTCAAGTCGTCGTTCTTCTCCATCAAGGGCCAGACCACCCGGCCCAAAATCGTCAAACCGCCGGTCGGGCCGGGCGGCGGGTCCGGCAGCCTCGACCTCGGTAGCCTTAACCAGCTCGCCGACGCGATCGTCCCCGGTGCCTCGCAGTTGCTGAGCACCGCGACGTCGTTGCTGTCGGGCAAGTTCGATCAGCTCGGCGGGATCACCGGACCGCTCGGGCGGGCCATCGGGGTACCGAACCTCACACCTGACGCCGCCGGCGTCACCCAGCTCTTCGAGCGCGGGATGATGTTCTTCAGCAACCAGACCGGGGCGCATGCCCTGGCGGGCAACGGGCTCAAGCGCTTTCAGGCGCGCGGCGGCATCGCGACGCAGGGATTCCCCAAGCGCGACGTGTTGCGGTAGCGCGCCAGTCGATCGCCACTAGGTGAGGATCGGCACTCCTGCCCTGATTCCGTAGGCTTCTCGGCCGGCGACGTGGGGGATCGTGTCGATCAGCGTGTTGTTGCGGAGAACCTCGTAGGTCGGGCCGTCGGGAACATTCACGAATTCGAAGAGGCTGCCCCAGCACTCCCAGTGTCCTGGCAGACCGCAGGCGGGATCGAGGTTGTGCTCGGGCTTCTCGCCGAAGTTGAGAGCCGCGATCGGAACCGGCGAGGTGTGCGCGCAGGGCATCGACGGGGACCCGGAATCGCACCGTCGCAGGGTGAACTCGGAGGCGATATGCGCTGACGTCCCAGCGGAAGACTCCGCAAAGTAGGTCACCGAGATGCTGATCGGCCGGGGCAATGGAATCGGCCGTTGTTTCAGACAAGCGTAGGGATGGCGGGCGCAGACGGGGTGGGGCATGGGTGACCGGGTGGGGGCAGCGCTGCTCGCCCCTACACCCAGGGCGAGCGTGGCTATGGCGACGAGCGTGCCGACGACCACGCCGAAGAGTTGACGGGACATGGTGATTCCTTGGTGTATAGGGGCTCACCAAGTGTGATCGCATGGCCGATGGAACGTCATCGTTCACATGGACGATGACCCCGCACCCACTCAGCTACCCGGGCCGGCCTCGATGATCCGCGCGGCGATCTCGACGAGCTTGGTGTTGGAGTCCTGGGAGAGCCGGGCCAGCAGTGAGAAGGCGGCGGTGGCGTCGATCTGGTAGCGCTCCATCAGCATGCCCTTGGCCTGACCGATGAGGTCGCGCGAGGTGAGCGCGGCGCGAAGCTGCTCCTTCTCGCGGACGGCGCCGAAGGCGGTCGCGGCATGGGCGGCGAACAACTCGCCGACGAGTCGGGCGTCGCGGTCGAAGGCACCGGGCGTGGTGCTGTGGACATTGAGTGCGCCGAAGTCGTTGCCGTCGATGTAGAGGCAGAAGCACGCCATCGATGCGATGCCGAGATCGGCTGCGGCGGGCGCGAACCGCGGCCAGCGGGTCTCGACGCGCATGTCGTCGATCCACACCGTCTCGGAGTCGACGGCGGCGCGCACACACGGGCCTTCCCCGAGGGTGCGTTGCAGCTCGTCGGCCTGCCCCCCGAGGTCGCCGACGATGACCGGCGACTCGATCTTCCCGCCCGTCACCAGGGTCACGGTCGCGTACTCGGCCCCGGGCAGGGTGTCGACCGCGTACTTCGACGTCTTGCGCAACACCGCCTCGGTGTCGTCGCTCTGCGCGCGAAGCTCATTGGCGATGCGCGCCATTTCCGAACCCGAATCCGTCAACACAGCCGCCTCCTGTCGCTCCATGGTCTGCCCTGCCCCGTGTGGCCGTTGATCGTGGCTCCTCGATTATTGCTCATGCCGTCCTCCGGTGGGCCGACGAGGCCACCACTCTCGGCGACCGAGGGCAGCGGGCGGGCGGTGAAGACGTCGGCGCGGAAGTCGCGGTCCGCGTAGCCGCCACGATGTACCAGGTCGGAGGCCATGAGGACCTCGTGGACGTCGTCGCCGGTGCGCGGGTACTCGCCGACGGGCCAGCGCCAGTGCACCGCGACCAGCTCGCCGTCGGCGGTGAGCGAATCGGGTAGACGATCGACGACGGTGGTCAGCGACGCGTCGTCGAGGTAGTAGAGCAGTTCGCTGAGCACGATCAGGTCGAAGCGCCCGGCCGGCCAGTCGTCGACGACGTCGGCCACGTAGGCCCGGACCCGCTCGCCGTAGGGCGCGAGGTTCTCGCTCGCGAGCTCGATGGCCCGCGAACTGAGATCGGTACAGATCAGTTCATCACAGCGTTCCGCCAGTGCCGCACTGAGGATTCCGATGGAACACCCCGGCTCGAAGGCCGACTCATACCGTGGTGAGGACAGCAAAGCCATGGTCAGCGCGTACTTGCGGTACTCGTACCAGCGGGACGAAAACCCCCAGGGATCATCGTCTTTCGCGTACATGGCGCCGAAGTAGCCGGTTGGCATACCGGTGTTGGACGTTGCGCGAGCGCTCATACGAAGACGAACTCCTGCTCACGCAACAGATGCGACAGGATGTGGGGTCCGAGCACCGGCTGATCTTCGGGGGCGGGTGAGAGGGGACCGATCTGGGACTCGAAGGAGCGGACGGCGGCGTGTTTGACGGCCAGCACGTCGTCATCGAGCCGATGGGTGCGCATCTGCTGCCACGGGATACCCGGGTCGCCCGGATATGCCCAGTGCCACATCCAGATCGGATACATCCACAGCGGGATGCCGCGCCGGGCGGCCAGGGCCTGCGCGCAGTGCCCGACCGCCTCGTGATCGGGATGACCGTCGTGGCACCACACCGACAGCAGGCCGGTGACCGCGTCGGGCTGCTCGTCGAGCACGGATTTCACGATCCCTGTCATCTGCTGCTGGTGGGCGGCGAGCTCGCCGTCGGGCAGCCCCTGCCACCGCGGGGTGTCGAGCCCGAGAATGGTTGTGGCGGCGTCGAGTTCGGCGTGGCGTCGGACCGCTAGCTGTTCGGGGGTCAGCGTCGGCGAGCCGGGATGGGAGCCGGAGCCGTCCGACAGGCAGACCGTCACCACCTCCACTCCCGCCCGGGCCGCGTCGGCCATCATGCCGCCGGCGCCGAGTACCTCGTCGTCGGGATGGGCGGCCAGCACCACCAGCCGGTCGACCTCGAATTCGACTGCGGTCCACGGTCCGTGGCTCGACAACCAGTTCAGCCAGGTGGGTTCCGGGGTGCCCGCGTCGGTGGGCGACATCGCGGCCATCCGCGTCATCGATACCGACCCGAAAGACCCCGTGCCCGTCGATCCCGACTGTTCTCCGACCGGTTGCAACGCGTCCGATGTCACCGACGTTCTCCTTTCGAGGGCGAGGTCTTCGAAGCCGTGGTCGTCGAGGCCGTCGGCCCGGGGATGGTGCCCGAGAGTGATCCCGCGACAACAGAACCGAGGGTCACCAGATCCCGGTCGGCGTGGGACTGGCGAATGTAGACCTGCAGATCGGCGACGGCCTGGGCGTGCTCGGCGTCGCCGGCCAACGGTCCGGGACCCAGAGCCCGTCCGACGCGGTCGATGACCGCGGTCGCGATCTGTTCGACGGACCATCGGACCTGATGCGCCAGCCGTGTGGCGGAGGCATCCGGGTCGGCGTCGATGGCGTCGGCCGCGGCCATCAGGTGGGCCCATCCGCCGGCCAGCAGTGCGTCGACGGCGCCGAGATGCATGCGCAGGATCTCGTCGTCGCGTCGTACGGCCGTCCGGTACAGCGGCCGTGCGACGCGTCGTGCCCCACCGAACCAGCAGGCGGCCACCCCGATCCCGCCGTGCCAGAAGCCGGGTCGTTCCAGGTAGCGGCCGGGCGCACCGACCGGCTCGGCCGACGCACCGTCGAGGAAGACGGTGGCGGTCTCCGAGTCGCGCATGCCCGCGGTGTGCCATCCCGATCCGTCGGCCTCGATACCGGGTTGATCGAGGTTCACCGCGAACAATCGGTCGCCGTCATCGGTATGTGCGGTGATGAGCGCATGCGTGCAGTGCCCGGCGCCCGAACACCACGGCTTGGTGCCGTTCAGCCGCCAGCCGCCCTGCTCCCGGATCGCATCGACACGGGTCTGGGGCGGATTGGACGCCCAGACCGCCCAGAATTCGCCGGGTCCGGTGCCGCCGCCGCAGATCTCGCCGAGGATGGCATCGGCGTCCGCGTGGGCCTCGACGAGACGTCCGGTGGAGATGTCCTCGGTAGTGAACCGGGTGAGTTCGGCGAAACGTTCACGGGTGCGTCCGGAACCGGGCCGCGGCAGGCCGAAGCCCTCGGCGGTGACGATCGAACGTGCCCGGGGTGCGGTCATCGACGGTTGCCCGACAGGTCACGCAGATGCGTCCAGAACCCCTCGGCGACCCGGCCGGTCCGGCGGGTGGAGGTACGGACCGGTGCGCCGGCATCCCAGCAGATCTCGACGGGTCCGTCGTAGCGCGACCGAGAACCATCGGTCAGCCGGGAGACCAGGTCGACGTCCTCATGGGCGGGTAACGGGGCGAACCCCCCGACGGCGGTGTAGACCGACGCGCGGATGCCGAGGTTGGCGCCGTGCACATGCCGGTGACCGGGGGTGTCGTCGTAGCCGGCGAAGTAGCGCTCGGCGGTCCCCGACGGCCACTCGTCGAAGTCGGTGGGCGTCACCGTTCCCACATAGGCGTCGGCACCGCCGTCCGCCGCGGCGAGGTGGGCGCGCAACCAGTGGGATGGGACGGCGGAGTCGGCGTCGGTGGTCGCGAACCAGGTGGCAGCCGGATCGGGCAGTTCCCGCAACGAGGCGAAGCCGGCCCGACGGGCCGCGCCGACGTTCTGGGCGTCGATGCGCACCCTCGACATGTGATCACCGACCAGCTCCGCCGAACCGTCGTCACAGGCGTCGAGCACGACCACCACCCGCACCCGCTGCGGTACCGCGGCCGCGGCAGCGTCGAGCGCGGTCAGGCAGGCAGGCAGCCGGCGACGCTCGTTGTGCACGGGCACCACCACGACGACGGAATCGATCGGCCGCCGGGCCGGTGCGGGCCGGGCGCGATCGTCGCACCAAGCAGAGTCGAGAATGGTCACAGAGGCCCCTGAACAGGTCGAAGGCGAGCGCGGGCCCGACTGCTCCAGACCGGTCTGGCAAACATTACCCCTCCGGCCGCGACAGCGGCCAGCGATCAGCGCGTTCCCGCTCGGACAATCCTCAGGTTGGGTCCGTTACCCTGAGGACCCGTGGCAACCAGTGGAAGTTTCGATCTGATCGTCGTCGGATCCGGGTTCTTCGGACTCACCGTCGCCGAGCGGACGGCGACACAGCTGGGCAAACGGGTCCTGGTACTCGACCGGCGCGACCACATCGGCGGCAACGCCTACTCCGAGCCCGAGCCCACCACGGGTATCGAGGTCCACCGCTACGGGGCGCATCTGTTCCACACCTCCAACCAGCGCGTGTGGGACTACGTCAACCAGTTCACCGACTTCACCAACTACCAGCACCGCGTTTTCGCCATGTACAAGGGGCAGTCCTACCAGTTCCCGATGGGACTCGGCCTCATCAGCCAGTTCTTCGGCCGGTATTACAGCCCCGACGAGGCGCGGGCGCTGATCGCCGAGCAGGCCGCCGAATTCGACACCAAGACCGCCGCGAACTTCGAGGAGAAGGCGATCAGCCTCATCGGGCGTCCGCTCTACGAGGCGTTCGTGAAGCACTACACCGCCAAGCAGTGGGAGACCGATCCCACCAACCTGCCGGCCGGCAACATCACCCGGCTACCGGTGCGCTACACCTTCGACAACCGCTACTTCAACGACACCTACGAGGGGCTGCCCGTCGACGGGTACACCGCGTGGCTGGAGAAGATGGCCGCCGACGAGCGCATCGAGGTGCGTCTGGGTGTCGACTGGTTCGACGTCCGCGACGAACTGCGTGCCGCCAATCCGGACGCACCGGTCGTCTACACCGGGCCGCTGGATCGTTACTTCGACTACTCGGCGGGTCGACTAGGCTGGCGCACACTGGATTTCGAGACCGAGGTCCTCGACACCGGCGACTTCCAGGGCACCCCGGTGATGAACTACAACGACGCCGACGTCCCCTACACCCGCATCCACGAGTTCCGGCACTTCCATCCCGAACGTGACACCTATCCCGACGACAAGACGGTGATCATGCGGGAATACGGAAGATTCGCCAAGGACGACGACGAACCGTACTACCCGATCAACACCCCCGAGGACCGAAAGATGGTGGCGGAGTACCGCGACCTGGCGCGGACCGAGACCGCGTCGTCGAAGGTGCTCTTCGGTGGCCGCCTGGGGACCTACCAGTATCTGGACATGCACATGGCAATCGCCAGCGCGCTCACCATGTTCGACAACACGCTGGCACCACACCTGCGTGATGGTGTCGCGCTCGATGGGGCGGAGTAGATGACAGTGACCGAAGTGAGCCAGTCCGACTCGCGGACCGACATACCGGCCGCCGGTGAGGGCCCGTCGAACGCGAAATCCCTTCTGCAGCGGGTGATCCTGCCGCGCCCGGGAGAGCCGCTGGACGTCCGGTCGCTCTACCTCGTCGAGGATGAACGCAACGCACGCCGGGCGCACGCACCCTCGCGCACCGCGGTGTCGCTCGGCGCCGAATCCCAGGTCAGCTTCGAGGCGTACTTCAATGCGTTCGCGGCGGCGTACTGGCGGCGCTGGAGCATCCTGGAGTCGGTGGTCCTGCGCGTCGAGGTCATCGGTTCCTGCCGGGTGGACCTCTACCGGTCCAAGATCGACGGCTCACGCATCGGGATCGGCGGCGATCTGATCACGACCGACGAGACCGGCCGCGGCGTAGCGGAATTCGAGCTCGACCTCGGACCGTTCGAGGACGGCGGCTGGATCTGGTTCGACGTCACCACCGACACCGACACCGAGATCCTATCGGCCGGTTGGTACGCGCCCATCGACCCGCCCGACGGTGCGGACCGGGTGGGCATCACGGTCGGCATCCCCACCTTCAACCGCCCCACCGATGCGGTGGCCGCGTTGAGCGCCCTGACCTCCGATCCCCTCGTCGACGAGGTTCTCGACGCCGTGCTGATGCCCGATCAGGGCACCAAGAAGGTCGTCGACGAACCGGGATACACCGAAGCCGCTGCGCGACTTGCCGATCGGCTGCGCGTCTTCGATCAGGGCAATCTCGGCGGGTCCGGCGGCTACGCCCGGATCATGTTCGAGGCACTTCGGCTCACCGACAGCCCGTACGTGCTGTACATGGACGACGACATCGCCATCGAGCCCGACTCGATCCTGCGCGCCCTGGCGATGTCGCGGTTCGCCAAGACCCCGATGCTGGTGGGCGGGCAGATGCTCAACCTGCAGGACCGCAGCCATCTGCACTGCATGGGCGAGGTCATCGACCGCAACAAGTTCATGTGGACCGCCGCGCCGTTTGTCGAATACGACCACAACTTCGCCAAATACCCACTGCGCGACCGGGATAACTCCAAGAACCTGCATCGTCGCATCGACGTGGAGGGCAACGGCTGGTGGATGTGCATGATCCCGCGGGAGTGCGCGGAGACCATCGGGTTGCCGATGCCGCTGTTCATCAAGTGGGACGACTGGGAATTCGCGTTACGCGCCGCCAAGGCCGGGTACCCCACGGCCACCATCCCGGGGATCGCGATCTGGCACATGGCGTGGAGCGACAAGGACGACGCCATCGACTGGCAGGCCTACTTCCATCTGCGTAACCGCCTGGTGGTGGCGTCGTTGCACCACGACGGACCGATCACCGGCATCCTACGGTCGATGACCAAGGCCACGGCCAAACACCTTCTGTGCCTGGAATACTCGACGGTCGCGATCCAGAACGAGGCGATCCGCGACTTCCTCGCCGGCCCACATCACATCCGCGAACTGCTGCCCACCGCGCTGCCGAAGGTCGCGCAGATGCGCAAGCAGTTCCCGGACGCCGTGGTACTCGATTCGGCCACCGAACTGCCGCGGACGTCGGGGGAGGCCACCGCATTGGGCACCAACCCGCCGGAAGGGAAGGTGGCCAAGGCCAAGGCCCTTGCTGCCTCCGTCCGCAACAACCTGCGTCCCGCCGACCCGCGGCATCACGAAGTGCCGCAAGCCAATTACCCGCCCATCGAGGCCCGTTGGTTCAGCCTCGGACGCGTCGACGGGGTCACCGTGACCACCGCCGACGGCCGGGGTGTGGTGTACCGGCAGCGTGACCGCGACAAGGCGATCGAACTGGCACGGGAGCACTTCGCCCTGGTGAAGGAACTCCGGGAGAGGTTCGGCGAGATGAAAGAGCAGTATCGGGCCGCGCACGCGGAACTGACTG
Source organism: Gordonia bronchialis DSM 43247 (assembly GCF_000024785.1). Classification (NCBI taxonomy): domain Bacteria; kingdom Bacillati; phylum Actinomycetota; class Actinomycetes; order Mycobacteriales; family Gordoniaceae; genus Gordonia; species Gordonia bronchialis. Next base: position 219,528 of record NC_013441.1, read on the forward strand.
GCAAGGAGAGTTGGGCGCGTGTCTTCGGAATCGACTGATCAGGTGGTCCCCGCCGACGCCGCTGCCACCGGCGAGGTCGCCGCTCTGATCGCCGTGCAGGGTGCGCTGGCGCAGCGGCCCGGGGTGCTGCCCGCCGCACGCGGACTGTCCCACTTCGGTGAGCACGCACTCGGCTGGATGGCCGTGAGCGCCCTCGGCTGGGTCCTGGCGGTCCGGCGCGGTGACCCGGTCGCCGAACGCCGCTGGGTCGAGGCCGGTGTCGGTGCCGTCGGCGCACACGCGGCCTCGATCGTCATCAAACGGATCGTCCGCCGCAAGCGGCCGCACGATCCGCGCATCGTCGTCGGGGTGTCGACGCCGAGCCGGCTCAGCTTCCCGTCGAGCCACGCGACCTCCACCACCGCCGCAGCCATCCTGATCGGTCGGGCAGCGGGACTACCGAGGTGGCTGCTACCCGCCGCACTGGTGCCGCCTATGCTCACCTCGCGGCTCGTACTCGGTGTGCACTATCCGAGTGACGTCGTCACCGGCGCGGCGATCGGCGCGCTGACCGCGGGTGCGATCACCGGGGTCGACGCCCTCGCCGAACGCGCCGCGACCACCGCCGGGGCGCATCCGCGTGCCGCGCGCGCCGCCGGTGCGGCCGCCCGGTTGTCGGCGCTCGCGCTGGTACCCGGCCGGACGGCACGGGTGGCCCTGCCCGCGCTGCGGGCGCTGAGGAAGCAGGAGAAGGCATGAGTGAGGAGCCGATCGAGCACGACAAGGTGCTCGGTCCGCCGAAGAATCTGGCGACCGGACTGATCAAGGCCGTCCGTCCTCGGCAGTGGGTGAAGAACGTCCTGGTCCTCGCCGCACCGCTCGCGGCCGGTACCGACTCGCTGACCAACGGCCATGCGATGGCTCACGTCGGCTTCGCCTTCGTCGCGTTCTGCCTGGTCGCGTCGTCGATCTACCTGATCAACGACGCGCTGGACGTGGAAGCCGACCGCGCCCACCCCACCAAACGCTTCCGGCCCATCGCGGCCGGCGTGGTGCCGCGGAACTTCGCCTTCGTGCTGGCCGTGGTGCTCGCGGCCGGCTCGATCGGCGTCGCCCTGCTCGCCAACTGGCAGACCGCGGTCGTCATCGCCGTCTACCTGGTCATTCAGCTCGGCTACTGCTTCGGACTCAAACACCAGGCCGTCATCGACATCTGCATCGTGTCGTCGGGGTTCCTGCTGCGTGCCATCGCCGGTGGTGTGGCCGCCGAGATCGCCCTGTCGCAGTGGTTCCTGCTGGTGATGGCCTTCGGTTCGCTGTTCATGGCAGCCGGTAAGCGCTACGCCGAGCTCCAGCTCGCCGAGCGGACCGGCGCCAAGATCCGCAAGTCGCTGCAGTACTACACGACGACCTACCTACGTTTCATCTGGACTCTGTCGGCCACCGCGGTGGTCATCTTCTACGGGCTCTGGGCCTTCGACAAGGGCTCCGACCACGACACCAACGTCGCGTATGCGGTGTCGATGGTGCCGTTCACCATCGCCATCCTCCGCTATGCCGTCGACATCGACGGCGGCGAGGCCGGTGAGCCCGAGGAGATCGCGCTCGGCGACCGGGTCCTGCAGCTGCTGGCGATCGCGTGGATAGTATGCGTGGGTGTCGCGGTCTATGCAGTCTCCTGAGCAGCCGTCGCAGCAGCAGGATTTCGACGAGAAGCCGGGTCGTCGTCGGCGCCCCGAGGTCGATGACGAGGCGGCAACCACCCGCCTCGACCGCATCACCGATCCCGCCGACAGCACCGCAGATTCCGCCGACAGCACCGACACGCCCCCTGCGGTGACAGCGAAGCGAGCCTCGACGGGCTTGCGTACCTGGGGAACGCGGCAGTGGGTACCGGCGGTCAGCTTCGTGGTCGGGGCCGTCACGGTCGCCACGTTCTTCGCGATCGGTGCCTGGCAGCGACGCTGGATCGCCGACGACGGTCTGATCGTCCTGCGCACCCTGCGCAACCTCTTCGCCGGCAACGGCCCGGTCTTCAACGCGGGTGAGCGGGTGGAGGCCAACACCTCGACCGCCTGGACCTACCTGCTGTGGTTCTGGGCGTGGGTGACCGACGGACAGCTCGAGTACGTCGCCCTGTGGGTGGCACTCGTGCTGTCGGTCGCCGCGATCCCGATCGCGATGTACGGGACCGCCCGCCTGCTGAGCAGCCGACTCGGCGGCCTCACCGGCGACGGCTGGACGCTGCTGTTGCCCCTCGGCTCGATCGTCTACATCGCACTGCCTCCCGCGCGGGACTTCGCGACCAGCGGCCTCGAGAACGGGCTGTGCATCTTCTGGGTGGCCGTCCTGTGGTGCCAGTTGGTGGCGTGGGCGCGCCGGGGGCCCACATCGACGCGTTCTGCCGCGGCCTGGACGCTGCTCTTGGCGTTCACGGCCGGCCTCGCCCCGTTGATCCGCCCGGAACTCACTGTCTTCGGCGGCGTCGCCCTGGCGCTCGTGTTCCTCGCGCCACTCGGCTGGAAGATGCGGGTCGGTGTGGTGGTCGTCGCGGCCGTGGTGCCGGTGAGCTATCAGATCTTCCGCATGGGGTATTACGCACTGCTGGTACCGAATCCGGCGGTGGCCAAGGACGCCAGCGGGTCCAAGTGGCATCAGGGCCTGGTGTATCTGGGCAATCTCTTCGGACCGTATGTGCTGGTCCTGCCGGTGATCCTCGCCGTCGTGGCAGGTGTCGCGATGGGTGTCTTCGCGCACTACCGTGTGCGCACCGAGACGCCCGACGCCGCCCCGGTCTCGGTGCGTGAGCGGGTGGCTCGGTCCTCGCGCGGTCTACAGACCCCCAAGGCGGTGGTCATCACCGTGGTGGTGGCCGGCCTGATCGGTGGGACCTACTGGATTCGTCAGGGCGGCGACTTCATGCACGGCCGCGTCCTGCTGGTACCGCTGTTCATCCTCCTGCTGCCGGTGATGGTGGTACCGGTGACCGTGCCCGCCCGGATCCGGGACGCCTTTGCCGGCCAGCGGGCAGACCGGTCGTCGTCGACGCCCGACGAGACCGACGACCTGGAGTCCTTCCTGCACGCCACGACCCCGGCGGCCCCCGCCGACCGTGCACCCGAGGACGTCGACCGTGCACCCGACGACGCCGACCCTGCACTCGACGACGTCGATCGTGCACCCGAGCCCGACCGCCGCCGAATCCGCGCGCAGCTGGCCGGTTCGGTACTGATGGCCGCGCTCTGGGTCACGACCCTCGTCTGGGCGATCGTCTGCCACGAGAACGTCCTGCCCAACGCCGGCATCGACATCGGCCGCAGCGGCATCGTCGACGAGCGACGCTTCTACGTGACCAACATGGGCAACGAGAACCCGGTCACCGCGCAGGATTATCTGGACTATCCGCGGATGCGCGCGATGGTCGAGATGATCGACAAGTATCACGCCGAAGGCGGGGTCATCCTTCCCTCGTCGAGCTACGACGAGTGGTACGTCGCGCGGATGCCGGGCGTCATGCCCAAGGGGCATCCCCGTCAGGTCACCGTCTACTTCCTCAACCTCGGTATGACAAGCATGAACGCGCCCCTCGACGTCCGCGTCATCGATCAGATGGGTCTGGCCTATCCGCTCGCGGCCCACACCGAACGTCTCGAGGACGGTCGCATCGGACATGACAAGATCCTGCCGAGCGAATGGGTGGTCGCGGAGTCCGGGGCCTATCCCCGGCGCCCGGTGCTACCCGGATACCTCGACGAGGACACCGTCCGGCAGGCGCAGGAGGCCCTGAAGTGCCCGGAGACCGAGGCGCGGTACGCCTCGTTCACGGACCCCTGGACCTTCGCACGGTTCAAGCACAACCTGCGCGAGTCATTCCGTTTCACCGACTACCGCATCGAACGCAACCCGGAGTACGAGCTGCAGCGATGCGGTCTGCCGATTCCACCGCCGCTGCCGCCGCAGTGACCGGACTCACCGTCCGAGTTTGCCCAGCAAGGTCTCGAATAGGTAACGTCCCAGCGGACTGAGACGATGCTAAGAAGGTCACCACGACACAGGGACAACCGTCCAAAACGTGTCGCTGACAGGAAGAGCAACCGTTGTGTGACTGCGATCACACGGTTTGTCTGTCCTCCGGGATTGCAATAGGCTGCCGAAACGGTGAGCGACGCCGAAGAATCGGCTGAGAATCGTCGTCTCGCTGCAGGCTTTCGGGGGATGGGCGACCACGGTCGCAAAACCGATCCGGTCGGTGAACTGGGAAGAAGGCCCAGACCGACCGGTTGACGAGGGAGATTTGAGTCCATGCACGAAGCTGCATCCGAGCCGCGCGCGACCAGACGGTCCAGTAGCCGGTTCGTCGCCGCCATCGTCGCCCTGATGACCGTGTTCGGGATGGCCTCGGTGGTCGTCGGAGCCGGCCAGGCCGACGCTCGTATCGGCGGTACCCAGTTCGGCAAGCAGGAGTTCTGGGTCAACGGCTGTGGCATGCCGAGTGTCAAGGTGCGTGCCTGGAAGCGTCCGGGCAACTACAAGACCGTCATTCTGCTCGACGGCATGCGCGCCCAGTACGACTACAGCGGCTGGGAGATCAACACCAACGTCCAGGAGATGGTGAAGTCCGGCGTCAACGTCGTCGAGCCCATCGGTGGACCGGCCAGCTTCTACACGGACTGGAACGCGCCCAGCAACTTCAACGGGCAGCGCTACCGCTACACCTGGAACTGCGTCATCACCAACACGCTGATCCGTGGACTGGATGCGCGCGGCTTCCGCGTCGGCGCGTCCAAGAAGTACGCGATCATGGGCGTGTCGATGGGCGGTAATGCCGCGCTGACGATCGCCGCGCAGAACCGCCGCAACTTCGACCGCGCGGGTTCGCTCTCCGGGTACAACTTCCTGAGCGCGCCCGGCATGCACACCATGATCCGGCTCGCGATGCTCGACGTCGATCCCAAGCCGTGGAACGTCGACTGCATGTGGGGACCGCCGTGGGACGCCCGCTGGTACCAGAACGATCCGTTCCTGAACATCAACCGCATGCACGGGATGAAGATCTTCACCGGCTCGGGCAACGGCCTGTTCGGCAAGTACAACGCCCTGCCGAACGTGTTCGACGACCTGTTCAAGGGCTCGACGCTGGAGTTCCTCGCACTGACCCAGCGCAAGGCGTTCGAGGCCGCGGCAACACTGCAGGGCGTGCCGGTGATGACCTATGACGCCGTCGGAACCCACGCGTGGGGTTACTGGCAGGACATGGTCTGGAACGCCAAGGCCCGCGGCTTCTTCCGCTGACCTGACGCGCTCGCTTCTCGAGACGCTCAGCGCCCCCGTCCGGTTGATCCGGGCGGGGGCGCTGTCGTGTGCGGATAGCACCGGATGAGTAACTCCAGCATCTCAATTCACACCAATCCCACGTGCCACAGCGTGGCGTCCCCACATCGAACGCCGACGACGTGTAAGAAACACCTGAGGCGTTTGTTGTGGATGATGCTCATGTGACTGGAGGGGAACCGGTCACCGGGCCTGGCGACGCCGACCTACCGGGGCGTGAAGGAGTTCAGAGGACGATGCGGCGAGCAGTGATGGCCGGGCGGGTGCCCGGCAAGCGGGGAGACCGGACGCGTATGCGGACGGCGTGGGTGACGATGGTCGCCGTGATCGCGGCGATGACCGCCCTGGTCTTCACCGGCGGCGTACCCGTCGGTGCCGAACCGACGACCACCCCGCCCACGGCGCCCCCGCCGGCCCCGGCCCCCGCGGCGCAGCCGGGCAAGGTGGTGAACACCTACTGGTACACCGACCGCCGCGTGGCGCTGTGGGTGTACTCGCCGTCGATGAACACCAACATCCAGGTGCAGATCCTGCTGGCCCGCGACTGGTACGCCAAGCCGCGGGATAAGTTCCCGCAGCTGACCATGCTCGACGGTCTGCGCGCCCAGGACGATCAGAGCGGCTGGATCATCAACACCAAGGCCGTGGACTTCTACAAGGACAAGAACGTCAACGTCATCCTCCCGATCGGTGGCGAGTCGAGCTTCTACACCGACTGGAAAGAACCCGACAAGGGCAAGAACTACAAGTGGGAGACCTTCCTCATGCGGGAGCTGCCACCGATCCTCGAAGGTGAGTGGCGCTCCACCGACGTCCGCGGGATCGAGGGACTGTCGATGGGCGGCTCGGCGGCGATGATGCTCGCCGCGCGCAATCCCGGCTTCTACAAGTTCGCGGCGTCGTTCTCCGGCATCCTGCAGCTCACCTCCTACGGCATGCCGCAGGCCATCCAGTTCGCGCTCCGCGACGGCGGCGGCTACGACTCGATGAAGATGTTCGGCCAGCCCAGCGACCCGGCGTGGAAGGAACACGATCCGTACCTGCTCGCCGACAAACTGCAGGGCACCAGCCTCTACATCTCGTCGGGCAACGGACTCATCGGGCCGCACGACAAACCGTCGGACATCCCGATGCTGGCGACCAACTACTCCGGTGTCGGTCTCGAGATGCTCAGCCGGGTCACCTCCCAGCAGTTCGCGATCCAGTTGAACCGCAAGGGAATTCCGGGACAGGCCGTCTACCGGCCGTCGGGCACGCACACCTGGCCGTACTGGGAGTTCGAGATGATCCAGGCGTGGCCGCAGGCCGCCGGTGCGCTGGGTCTGGCCGGTGACCGGGTCGCCTGCCGGGTGGCCGGGCCGTTCCGCAAGGTCTACGACCGCAACAAGACGCTGCTCGGCGGTTGCCTGACCTCCGATTACGCCGTGCCCGGCGGACGGGCGCAGGACTTCTTCGGTGGCCGGATCTTCAGCGGGCCCAAGGGTCCCAAGATCGTCACCGGCGCCATCGGCGGCGCCTATGCGGGCACCGGCGGTCCCGGTGGACGTCTCGGGAAACCGACGAGCGACGAGATGGCGACCCGCGACGGCAAGGGCCGGGTCAACACCTTCGAGCGCGGCCGCATCACCTGGACGGCCAAGGACGGGTCCAAGGTGACGCGGTGATGTGTGCGGGCTGAAACTTCGCTGAGGAAACAGCGGGTTTCCGCAGGTGGCGCGGGTCGCGTGGCTCTCGGGGGCCTCGGGAACGGTAGCCTGACCGAGGCGGTGCACCACGATGACCGCCCGGGAAAGATGTGGACGCGATCGCGGACGCGACCGGAAGGACACGACCGAGGAAGTGGCGATGACGAAGAAGGCGACGGCGATGAGGACGAGACGAAGGCTTGTTCCGACACTGCTGTTGATCGGCGGACTCGCCCTGGTGCTCGGTTCCGTCGCGGCCTGCTCCGACGACTCGACCGCGTCGGCGCCCATCACCAACACCCCGGTGACGACCACCTCGATGTACTCGGGGGTGGACGGCAGCGTGACACCGTCCACCCCGCCCGGGTCGGCGAGTCTCGCGCCCACGTCGGGCTCGCCGGAGAGCCGGCTGCCGGCCACCGGGCCCAACCCGAACACCACCGTGCCGTCGAACTATCCCGGCCCGAGCGGGGCGCCGCTGAGCGACAAGGCGCGCAAGTATCTCGCCGCGCTCAAGTCGCAAAACGTCACCTTCATGGGTGACTCCGACAATTCGGTGGCCCTCACCATGGCCGAGTACGTGTGCGGCGCCCGCGCCAAGAACACCGACCCCACCACCATCAAGGCCTTCGTCACCGCCTCCGTCGGCCCCGGCACGCGGACCGTCGAGGAGGCGAACACGAAGGCCGACAAGGTGATCGCCGCGGCCACGGACAACTACTGCTAAGCCTGTGAACGCACGCCGCGCAACGCCGGGACGCCCCCGGCGCAAGTCCACCCGTCGCCGCATCGGCATCGTCGCGCTGTTGCTCGGCCTGCTGGCGATCGTCGCGATCATCCTGATCGTGATCCTGGTGATCTCCCTGTTCCGGCCCGGCCCGCCCGGGGTGCCGCCGCGGCCGACCACACCGTCGACGCCGTCGGAGCGGCCCCAGGCCCAGCCCGCCGACTGTCCGGATGTGCTGACCGTCGTCATTCCGGGAACCTGGGAGTCCTCGCCCGACGACGACCCGGACAACCCGACGTCGCATCCGCGGTCGCTGATGCTGCGGGTGTCCAAGGCGTTGCAGAACGACTTCGACGACGCGCGCACCGAGGTGTACACGGTGCCGTATCTGGCGCAGTTCCGGAATCCGACGAATCTCACCGACCGGCAGGCCGACTACAACGTGTCCCGCACCCAGGGATACAAGCGCGCGGCGGGCAAGATCATCGCCACCAACAAGCGGTGTCCGTTGACGACGTACGTGATCATGGGCTTCTCGCAGGGCGCGGTGATCGCCGGTGACCTGGCCAGCAACATCGGCAACGGACGCGGTGTCCTCGCCGAGGGCGATCAGGATCTCGTCCGAGGGGTCGGCCTGATCGCCGACGGCCGGCGCCAGTCCGGCGAGCAGAACGACGTGCCGCCCAGCCCGGACGGCGTCGGTGCCGAGGTGGCACTCGGCGGCTTCGGCGGACTGGTGCCCGGGATCACGATGACCGGCCCGCGCACCGGCGGCTTCGGCGCTCTGCGGGACCGTGTCCAATCCATCTGTGCCCCAGGCGATCTCATCTGTGACGCGCCCACAGTCACCAACCCGCTGCAGGCGGTGGGGCAACTGGCGAACGCGCAGAACAACCCGGTGCACGCGATGTACGCGACCACCCGCTACTGGAATCACGACGGGGCCAGCGCGACCCAGTGGATGTACCGCTGGGCCAAGGGCGAGATCGACGACGCACCACACCCGCCCCACGAGTGACCCGCGTCGCATACCGCGGCGCTGTGCGCGGGAGTCATAGTCGCGCCGGCTAACACCGGGCTCCGTCGGCACGAAAACCCTTCCATACCCCCACGACTGGTGGTTGGCTGATTCCTGGCTGTGAGCTGCCCGGGAACAGGTAGGGGAGTTTGGGCGGGCGCTGCACGCTGCACTAACGTGTTGCGGGGTCCGCGCCGCGCGCGCCGCCCGAGCAACGCCGTACACGAGGAGATGAGAGCGATGACGCAACCGGAGACCGGACTCGACGCTCCCGTCGACGGCCTACGGAAGTTCCACTTCGGCGCCGGTGGCGAGGGCAACAAGGACGAGGGCGGGGCCCGCAAATTCGTCAAGCTCGCCCAGACCGCCGAGGAATACGGCTACGACACCTTCGCCGTACCCGATCACCTGGGCAATCAGGTTGGTCCGATCGCCGCGCTCGGGGCGCTGACGCAGGCGACCTCCACCATCCGCCTGGCCACCTCGGTGCTGGCCAACGGGTGGCGCCACCCCGCGCTGCTGGCCAAGGAGGCCAACACGATCGACGTGCTGAGCAAGGGCCGTCTGGAACTGGGCATCGGCGCCGGCTGGATGAAGGACGAGTTCGACAAGGCCGGCATCGAGTTCGAGTCGCCCGGCGTCCGTATCCGCCGCCTCGACGAGGCGCTCACCGTCCTCGACGGCCTGATGCGCGGCGAGACCGTCGACTTCGACGGCGAGTTCTACCAGATCAAGGGCCTCGAGGGCAGTCCGCGCCCACGACAGGGTCCCCGTCCGCCCATCGCGGTCGGCGGCGGCGGCCCCAAGATGCTCGCGCTGGCGGCCAAGCACGCCGACGTCATCTCGGTGGCGCCGGGCACCACGCCCGACGGCAAGATGAAGCTCTCCGACATGACCATCGAGAAGACCGCCGAGCGGGTCGAGCGGATTCGGGCCGCGGCCGGCGACCGGTTCGCCGACATCGAGCTGAACTGGACCATCGCGGTCATCGTGATCACCGACGACCGACAGGCGACCGCGGAGATGGCGCTCAAGGCACTCGATCAGGGCTACCCGCCCAACATCGAGCGCGACACCGAGTTCACTGTCGACGACGTGCTGTCGTCACCGTACATCGCGATCGGCAGCTTCGAGGAGATCGCCGATCAGATCCGCGAGGTCAGACGACGCACCACCATGTCCTACGTCGGGGTCTTCCCCACCCAGATGGACGCGTTCGCGCCCGTGCTCTCACTTCTCAAGGGCGAGTAGGCCGGGGTGCGATGGGGAGTAGGATGACCGACGGCCTTGTGGATGAATCGCAAGGTCGGAGGCAATGAGACGTTCGGTGCAACCACAGCAACCAGGCGTGCACCACAACGAATGATCAGTTGATGATCACAAGTTCGAGAAATGGGTAATTGGACGTGCGCTACCGTCACCCACGGTAGGCAGAGGACGTGGATGGGCAGGGCCGCCGGTGGCGCGCGGGGGGGAGCGCCACGCGGAGCTGCGCACTCGGGCGGGGGAGTCCACGAGGGGGCCACAGGAGTATGAATGCTGAACACTGAATTCGAACAGTTCCTCGACGAGAACGGCAATCTGCGTTTCACCGAGGATGCGACGCTGGTCGACTACGTCGAACGCAATGTGCGCGACGCGGCTGACACCCTGGCGTACCGCTTCATCGACTACAGCCGAGAGCGCGACGGTGAGTACCAGGATCTGACGTGGTCGCAGTTCGGCAAACGGCTACGTGCCGTCGCCGCGCGGTTGCAGCAGGTCACCAAGCCCGGTGACCGGGTCGCGATTCTCGCGCCGCAGTCGCTCGAATACGTGATCGGCTTCTTCTCCGCGCTGTACGCGAGCAACGTCGCGGTGCCGCTGTTCTCGCCCGACGAGCCCGGGCACACCGACCGGCTGCACGCCGTCCTCGCCGACTGCAAGCCGACCGCGATCCTCACCTCCACCAAGTCGGCCGAGGCGGTCCGCGACTTCTTCGCGCCGCTGCCGGCGAAGGAACGTCCGCGCGTCATCGCCGTCGACGCCGTGCCGGATTCGGTCGGGTCGTCGTGGGTCGCGCCGGTGGCCGGCAAGGACCACAACCGCGACACCGTGGCCTATCTGCAGTACACCTCGGGTTCCACACGCGTGCCGGCCGGCGTCGAGATCACCTACGAGGCGGTCGCCGCCAACGTCCTGCAGATCTACGACTGCATCGAGATCGACCGCAACGCGCGCGGCGTCACCTGGCTGCCGATGTTCCATGACATGGGTCTGCTCACCGTGATCCTGCCCGCGCTCGGCGGCCGCTACATCACGATCATGAGTCCGCAGGCCTTCGTGCGCCGGCCCGGTCGCTGGATCAAGGAACTCGCCGCCGCGGCCGATGGCGCGGAGACCTATGCCGCCGCTCCCAACTTCGCCTTCGAGCATGCGGCGATCCGCGGACTGCCCAAGGAGGGCGAGTCCCTCGACCTGTCCAACGTGATCGGCCTGATCAACGGCTCCGAGCCGGTGACCGTCAGCTCGATGAAGAAGTTCAACGAGGCATTCGCGCCGTACGGCCTGCCCAAGACCGCGATCAAGCCCTGCTACGGCATGGCCGAGGCCACGCTGTTCGTCTCCGCGACGCAGCGCAACAACGAGGCCAAGATCATCTACGTCGACCGCGACGAGCTCAACGCGGGCCGCTTCGCCCTCGTCGACTCCGACGCCCCCAACGCGGTCGCCCAGGTGTCCTGCGGCCAGGTCGCGGTCAGCCAGTGGGCGACGATCGTCGACACCTCGCAGGTGGAGGACGGTATCGCGACCGAGCAGCCCGACGGCCACGTCGGCGAGATCTGGCTGCACGGCCTCAACATCGGCGCCGGGTACTGGAACAAGCCCGAGGAAACCGAGGCGACCTTCCACAACACGCTGACCCACCCGCTCGCCGAGGGCTCGCACTCCGAAGGTGCGCCGCAGGACGCGAAGTGGATGCGGACCGGCGACTACGGGGTGTGGCTCGACGGCGAGCTCTACATCACCGGCCGCGTCAAGGACCTCGTCATCGTCGACGGCCGCAACCACTACCCGCAGGATCTCGAGTACAGCGCGCAGGAGGCCAGCTCGGCCCTGCGTCCGGGATTCATCGCGGCCTTCGCCGTGCCCGCCAACGAGCTCCCCCCGGTGGTCTTCGAGCAGTCCACCAGCGGGCTGCAGTTCGATGCCGACGACTCGTCGGAGCAACTGGTGATCGTGGCCGAACGTGGTCCCGGCAAGCGCACCGACCCGCAGGAGATCGCCGACACCGTGCGTGCCGCGATCGCCCAGCGGCACGGCGTGATGGCCCGTGACGTGCTGCTGGTCCCCGCCGGCTCGATCCCCCGCACCTCGAGCGGCAAGATCGCGCGCCGGGCCACCAAGGCCGCCTACATCGACGGCAGTCTGCGCGGCGGCTACAAGCAGACCGCATTCCCGGATGCATCCGAATCCTGAGCGGCCCGACCACTCAGTGCGCGGTGCCGCCGGCGTGCGAGCCCATCAACGTTCCCTGAGGTGCGAGCTTGCGAGCCTCCAAGGGCCCCGATCGTTAGTCTGGAAGCGATGTCTGAACTGAATACCGACCAGTCCGAGAACACCCCCGACGACGCCGCGACGCAACCGGCGGACGGGGCGAGCACAGACGGCGAGACCGCAGGCGACCTGACGGTCGCCGAACTGCGTGACTGGCTTCGTGAATGGGTGTCCACCGCGACCGGGTTGCCGGCCGCGCAGATCTCCGACGACCGCCCGATGGAAGAGTTCGGGCTGTCGTCGCGGGATGCGGTGGCGCTGGCCGCCGACGTCGAGGACAAGACCGGCGTGATCCTGACGGCGACCGCCGCCTACAACCATCCGACCATCGCGATGCTGGCCAAACGCATCATCGAGGGTGACCCGGATGAGGGGCTCGACGACGACGACGCCGACTCCTACTGGCGGCGTGAGCGCGACCCGGCCGACGACATCGCCATCGTCGGGCTGTCCACCCGCTTTCCCAAGGCGGGTGCCACGCCGGAGTCCACCTGGGCGGCGTTGATCGAGGGACGCGACGGCATCTCCGATCTGCCGGAGGACCGCTGGACGGAGTTCAAGTCCGATCCGCGCATGCTCGAGGTGCTCGAGAAGCGCAATCTGCGCGGCGGCTACCTCGACGACGTGAAGGCCTTCGACGCCGACTTCTTCCAGATGAGTCCGCGCGAGGTCGAGATGGTGGACCCGCAGCAGCGGCTCGCACTGGAACTCACCTGGGAAGCGCTGGAAGACGCGCACATCCCGGCCAGCGACCTCAAGGGCGGGCAGGTCGGCGTCTTCGTCGGCACTTCCACCAACGACTATCAGCTGATGGCCGCCCTCGGCCTCGGCGAGGGGTCCGACGAGACCGCGGCGTACGCGCTGACCGGCACCGCGACATCGATCATCGCCAACCGTGTCTCCTACTTCTTCGACTTCCACGGCCCGTCGGTCGCGGTGGACACCGCCTGCTCGTCGTCGCTGGTGGCGGTCCATCAGGCGGTGCGCAGCCTACGTTCGGGCGAATCCGACGTGGCGTTGGCCGGCGGCGTCAACATGATCCTGACCCCCGCCGCGACGGTCGGGTTCGACACCATCGGCGCCGTCGCCAAGGACGGGCACATCAAGGCGTTCTCCGCCGACGCCGACGGCATGGTCCGCTCCGAGGGCGGTGGCATGTTCGTCCTCAAGCGGCTCGCCGACGCTCGCCGCGACGGCGACGACGTCCTCGCGGTGATCGCCGGTTCCGCGGTCAACTCCGACGGCCGGTCCAACGGCATCTTCGCGCCCAATCCCGAAGCGCAGGTGGAGGTTCTGCGGTCGGCGTATGTCGACGCGGCCACCGATCCGCGTCAGGTGGATTACGTGGAGGCGCACGGTACCGGCACCATTCTCGGTGACCCCATCGAGGCCGACGCGCTGGGCCGCGTGGTGGGTCGCGGGCGCGTCGTCGGCGCGCCGGCGCTGCTCGGCTCGGCCAAGACCAACTTCGGGCACATGGAATCCGCCGCGGGTGCGGGTGCGTTGGCCAAGGTGGTGCTCTCCTTGCAGCACAACGTGATCCCGCCATCACTGAACTATTCGGGACCCAACCCGTACATCCAGTTCGGTGCCAACGGATTGCAGGTGACCGACCAGGTCGCCGAGTGGCCGCGCTATTCCGGCCACGCCATCGCCGGCGTGTCCGGCTTCGGCTTCGGCGGCACCAACGCCCATCTCGTGGTCCGTGAGGTCCTGCCCACCGATCTCGTGGACGACGCGCCGGTCCTCCCGGTCGTCGACGCGGCCGCCGCCGAGACACCGGCCGCCGACCTCGACGACGACGAGGATTTCCTCACCGAGGCCGAACGCGCCGTACTTGCCGCGCAGGCCGGCGCCGGGCAGACCGAAACCGTTGTGGCGGAGAAAGACCCGGCTGCGGGGTTCGCGCCGTGCGCGGTCGAGGGCGCGGTGGTCCCGCTGGTGATCTCGGCCTTCCTGCCGTCGCGTCGCCGCAAGGCCGCCGCCGATCTGCTGGAGTGGCTGGAATCGGATGCGGGACAGTCGACCCCGCTCGCAGACATCGGTCGCGCCCTGTCCCGCCGCAATCACGGTCGGTCGCGTGCAGTGGTGATGGCCCGCACCCACGACGATGCGGTGAAGGGCGTGCGTGCGGTGGCCGAGGGCAAGGCCAATCCGATTGTGTACTCGGCTGATTCGCCGGATGCCGCGTCGGCGGTGTGGTTGCTGTCGGGTTTCGGGTCGCAGCACCGCAAGATGGCCAAGCAGCTGTATCAGGAGAACCCGGTCTTCGCCAAGTACGTCGACCGCGTCGATGAGTACGTCCAGAACGAGCTGGGCTACTCGATCACCGAGATGTTCCTCGACGACGCGCAGACCTATGGCATCGAGACCAGTCAGGTCGGCATCTACACGATTCAGGTGGCTCTCGCGGACACATTGCGCCACTTCGGTGCCGAACCCGGTGTGCTGGTACCGCATTCGATGGGAGAGGCGTCGGCCGCCTACATCAGCGGCGGACTCTCGCTGGCGGACGCGACCCGCGTCATCTGCCAGCGTTCGCGACTGATGGGCGAGGGCGAGTCGATGCTCGCCGGCGACGACATCCGGCTGATGGCGCTCGTGGAGTACAGCGCCGAGGACATCAACGACGTCCTGGTCGACTATCCCGACCTGGAGATCTGCGTGTACGCCGCCCCGACCCACACCGTGATCGGTGGGCCCGAGCCGCAGGTCGACGCCATCGTCGAGCGCGCCGAGGAGGAAGGGAAACTCGGCCGCAAACTGCAGACCAAGGGTGCCAGCCACACCTCGCAGATGGACCCGCTGCTCGGCGAACTCGCCTACGAGCTCACCGGTATCGAGCCGCAGCGCCCGACCGTCGGGTTCTACAGCTCCGTCGACCGCGAGACCTTCTACCGGCCGGGCCACGAGCCGGTGCACACCATCGACTACTTCCTCAAGGGTCTGCGGCACAGTGTGTGGTTCTCCCAGGCGATCTCGAAGTCGGTGGAGAACGGTCACCGCACCTACCTGGAGCTCTCGCCGAACCCGGCCGTGCTGATCTCCGTTGCCGCCGTGACCTTCTCGTCCGGTGTGCACGACGCCGAACTCATCGAGACCTTGCGTCGCAAGGAAGACGAGAGCTACGGCCTGGTCAACGCGCTGATGAAGCTGTACGTCCACGGACATCCGGTGAACGTCGGATCACTTTTCGGCACAGGCGATTTCGCGGACATCCCGCGGACACGCTTCGAGCGTAAGCCCTACTGGCTGACCGCTGACCTGTCCTCCGGCGGTTCGGCCGGCCGCGCGCCCGGGTCGCATGTTGCCCTGCCCGACGGCCGGCACGCTTGGGAGGTGAATGCCGCCGCCGTCACCGATCCGCGTGAGCTGGTGCGGGCGGCTGCCGCCGAGGTGCTCTCCGGAGCGTCCGTCGGCGCGGCGGTGTCACACGGCGCCCTCCCGGCGTCCGGCACGGTCACCACCACGCTGGCCCCCCACCCCGGCGGCGCGTCGGTGACGGTCCATGTCAAGCAGGACAAGAACTTCCGGCTGCTCTTCGAGGCCGCCGTCACCGGTGATCCCGCCGAGGGCACCACCATTCCCGCCGACAGCACCGCGAGTCTCGCCGACGGCACCGTGAATCTCGCCGACAGCACCGGCGCGGCGGTGTTCGCCGACGACAAGGTCGTGGTCGAGGACGAGATCGTCGACGACATCGGCAACAAGTGGTCGCCGGATTCCGCTGAGTCCGTGGCCGATCGGCTCGCGATCATCGTCGGCGAATCGATGGGTTACGACCCCGAGGACCTGCCGCGGGAGATCCCGCTCATCGAGCTGGGACTCGACTCGCTGATGGCGGTGCGGATCAAGAACCGCGTCGAGTACGAGTTCGACATCCCGCAGCTGCAACTGCAGGCGATGCGCCAGGCCAACCTCGACGACGTGACGAAGTTCGTGGAGTTCGCGGTGACCCACCGCGATCAGCTCGACGACCTGGCCCAGAACGCCGCGGGCGGCGGAGAGCTCGACACCGCGGCCCTCAACGCCTACATCGACGAGCAGAACGCGAAGCAGGCCGAGGCACCCGCCCCGACCCCCGCTGATCGTGCGCCCGATCCCGTTGATCGTGCGCCCGATCCCGTTGATCGTGCGCCCGATCCCGTTGATCGTGCGCCTGAAGCCACGGATCTCACCGATCAGCGCGCGGTCGCCGAGGCTGCCGGCTCGGACGTGCCCCCGCGCGACGCCGCGGAACGGTTGACCTTCGGGGTATACGCGATGGTGACCAAGCGGTCGGCGGGCGGCATCTTCAACAAGCTGCCTGTGCTGGAAGAAGAAGTGGCGCAGCAACTCACCGATCGCCTGAATGAGCGCGCCGGCGGCGACATCGATCTCGAGGACATCCTGGACTCGGAGACCATCGAGGAGATGTCGGACTACGTCCGGCAGTACCTCGACGCCTCCGCCGACACCGACGGTTTCCTGCGCTACCTGCGGCTGGTGCCGGACGGCAAGAAGTCCTATGACCCGACGGTGGGTGATCCGACGCCGATCCTGCTGTTCCATCCGGCCGGTGGTAACACGTCGGCCTACGAGGCGCTGCTCAAGCGATTGCCGGCGGACCGGCCGGTCATCGGTTTCGACCGTGGTGTCGAGGGCTCCATCGAAGATCGTGTGCGCAAGTACATTCCGCGCCTGCGCGAGGTTCAGCCGCATGGGCCGTATGTGCTCGTCGGCTGGTCGTTCGGCGGCGCACTGGCCTACGGCGTCGCCCAGGTGCTGCGCGACGCGGGCGAGGAAGTGGCCTTCGTCGGCCTGATCGACGTGGTGCGGCCCCGCCAGGACATGATCGAGACCGCCGACACCAAACGCGAACGGCTGGAACGATGGAAGGATTTCGCGATCCGCAACTACGATCTCGACCCCGACATCCCGATCCCGATGGATCGGCTCGTCGAGGCCGACGACGAGGGGCAGTTCGCGATCATCATGGAGATGATGTCGATGTCGGGCACCAAGATCCCCGGCGGCATCATCGAGCATCAACGCACCTCGTTCATCGAGAACCGCGCGCTGACCAACATTTCGCCTGCACCGTACGGCGGCAAGGTGGTTCTGTACCGCGCCGACAAGATGCATGCGGGGGCAATCGAACTCGAGCCGCAATGGGCCGAGATCGACGAGGACGGGCGCTGGCGTGAGGTGGTCGACGATCTGGAGATCATCCACATCGGTGGTGACCACCTGTCCATCGTCGACGAACCGTACGTCGCCAAGATCGGGACCGACCTGGCCCAGCGGCTGAGCGAGCTCGACAAGAAGTAGACGGCCAGGTCGACGAGGACCTGCCGATCGATGTGGAAAGTGAAGTGACCGTGACTGACAGCACCGCCGCCAAGCTCGCAGACCTACGGCAGAAGCTCGAGGCGTCCCGGGAACCGGGCGGCGAGAAGGCTCTCGCCAAACGCGCCGCCAAGGGCATCTGCTCGCCTCGGGAGCGGTTGGCGATGCTGTTCGATCCGGGCACCTTTGTGGAGATCGGCGCGCTGGCCAAGATGCCGGGAGCGGCGCAGAGCGGGTACGGCGACGGTGTCGTCACCGGGCACGGCCTGGTGTACGGCCGGCCGGTGGCCGCCTTCTCGCACGATCAGTCCGTGTTCGGGGGCACCGTCGGAGAGATGTTCGGCCGCAAGGTATCCGCACTCATGGAGTGGGCCGGCAAGATCGGCTGCCCGATGGTCGGCATCAACGATTCGGCGGGCGCGCGCATCCAGGACGCGGTGACATCGCTTGCCTGGTACGCGGAGATGGGGCGCCGCAACGATCTGCTTTCCGGGCTGGCGCCGCAGATCTCGGTGATCCTCGGCAAGTGTGCCGGCGGAGCGGTCTACACGCCTGCCAACACCGACGTCCTGGTGGCTGTCGAGGACAAGAGCTACATGTTCGTGACCGGACCCGATGTGCTGAAACAGACCACCGGCGAAGACATTTCGGCCGAGGATCTGGGCAGCGCACACAATCAGGCACGCTGGGGCAACATCCATCACATCGCACCCGACGAGAAGGCCGCCTTCGAGTGGGTGCGGGAGTACCTGCAGTACATGCCGTCGAGCGCCTACGAGCAGCCGCCGGTGATCAATCCGGGACTCGAGCCGGAGATCACCGAATCGGACCTGTCGCTCAACGATTTCATGCCGGACAACGACAATGCCGGCTACGACATGCACGACATCATCATCAAACTCTTCGACGACGGTGCCTTCCACGAGGTCGGAGAGTTGTTCGCGCCCAACCTGATCACGGGATACGCCCGCGTCGATGGTCGGTCGGTGGGCGTGGTCGCGAATCAGCCGAGCGTGATGTCCGGGGTACTCGATACCGACTCGTCGGAGAAGGCCACACGGTTCGTTCGTATCTGCAATGCCTACAGCATCCCGCTGATCTTCCTCGTCGACACCCCGGGCATCCTGCCCGGCCTCGTGGAGGAGCAGAAGGGCACCATCCGCAGGTCCGGCAAGTTCTTGTACGCCTATGTGGAGGCCGACGTCCCGAAGATCACCGTTGTGCTGCGCAAGGCCTACGGCGGCGCCTACGCGGTGATGGGTTGTAAGCAGCTCGGTGCGGACATCAACTTCGCCTGGCCCACAGCGAAAATCGCGGTGATGGGCGCCGAGTCGGCGGCCGCGGTTCTCACCCGGCGGCAGACCGAGGGGCTCTCGGCGGCAGAGGCCGACAAGGTCCGACGTGACTTCATCGACTTCTACAACTCCATGATGGCGACGCCCTACATGGCCGCCGAACGTGGCTACATCGACGCCGTCATCGAACCAGCCGAGACCCGGTTGCAACTCCGAAAGGCGTTGGCGCAGTTGCGCGACAAGGAAGTCTTGCGTACCCCGCGCAAGCATTTCCTGATGCCAATCTGAGTGCTGGCCGAGCCTGAACGCCTGCTGTGTGGGTTGTGGATTGTGTTGGGGCGCTGACGTTGTTGGGTCGCGGATGGTTTCGACACGTGGCCGCTCGTTCCTCGCGGACACGGCTCAACCAGCAAAAGGGGAGTGGCCTACGGATTCAGGCGAACCGCCGCAGGATCGAGTGCACCGCCTGGGTGACCGTGACGCGGTCGTAGCTCTGCACGAAGTCGAAATCGCGTTCGAGATCCGTTGCGCCGGTGTGCTGATCGCGCGCGGACAACAGCGCCGCGAAATGTGGCCCGAGGACGGCAACGTTCCATTCCTCGATCAGGTCGTCGTCGGGGGCGAGCGGCGCGCGGTGGACGTTGCCGTCGCGGACGTCGGGTAGTCCCACGCCGTAGACACCGGCGAGTCCGGTGTGTTCGGACATCTCGCGCCAACGTCGTGCCGTGGTGGGGGTGAAGTGTTCGGCGTACTGAAAGGTGCCCAGCACGATGGCCGCGCCGCCGCCGGCGGCCTGCTGCTCGAGGGCCTTGGACATCTCGATCAGCAGCCGCTTGTTTCCGCGCCGCGGCGTGTTCGTCGACGACGCGATCGCATACGGTGTCCCGTGATCAGGGTCCGGAGTGGACCAGACCGGCATATCCGGAAGCGGCACAACGGTTCCCGACGCGATCACGGCCGGATCCTCGACGGCGGGGAACAACGCCCCGAGCCCATAGTCGGCCCCGAGGGTCAACGCCATCACCCGCGCAGCCTCGTCGTCGACGCCCTCGGCAACGATCACCGCGTGGCTGCGTTCGCGGTGGGCGGCCAGCGCATGCGCCAGACGCGCGGAATCCGGTGTCGCGGGCTCGCGGAGCAGCTCGGCGCCGGTGACGATCACATCCGGTTCCACCAGGGAGAGCAGCGTCGCCGCATCGGTGTTGCGGACGAGACCGTCGACGCAGACGATCTTGCCGGCCGCCCGGGCGCGGGCAACTCGCGCCAGGGTTCGCTGAGGGCTTCGGGTGACGGCATCTGGTGCCACCACCATGACGTGGCGTTCCAGCACCTCGGCGGTGGCGTCGTCGACGACGTCGATGAGGTCGAGGTCCAGCGAGACCAGCAGAGGAAGGATCTTGGCCACCGATTGAGCGCGCGACGAGTGGGCGAGGAGCCGTTTACGGTCATCGAGAACGGTGTGCTGCTCGACCATGCGAGCGGCACGACGTAGTGCGTCGGCCGTCGACAATCGGGTTCCGGCCGGACCTCGAACCTGCAACTCGAGGGTGGCCAGCGCGCCGTCGGAGAGCCGGCACACCGGCGCGAACTGCATGTGGAGCTCCAGATCGTCGAAGAGGGTGAATCCGCGGGTCTCGGACATCAGAACCTCCCGTCAGAGGTTCTTCGGCGGACAGCCGCAAGTCGCTCCGATAGATACTCGGACGCGGATTGGCTTCACATCCTGGACAGGGCGCACACAGCGCCTGTTGCCAGGCTAACAAAGAGGCCGACAATCAACAGTGCAGGCCACAACGAGCCGACCAGCGGAACCGCCACGAGGATCGCCCATAGCGTGAAGGCCACAGCGAATACGAGACCGGTCACATGGCCCCGGCCAGCGATGTCGTCGCCCGAGGGCGGCGATGCCGGAGGGGCGGACACTCCGGCATCGCCGGCGACAGATGGCATGGTCAGGGTGTCAGTGCTCCGCGCGAGCGGCGTGGGCTGCCGCGGTTTCCGACGAGGCACCGGCGGTCGTGAGTTCACCGGTGTAGCTCTCCACGTGAGCGCGTACGAACCATTGGAACTTCTCCAGCTCGGCGGTCTGCCCGATGAGGATGTCCTCGGTGATGGGGTCGAGGTCGCCGGTCTTGGCGATGGCGTCGCGGTGGGAGCTGACGAAGCCGTCGTAGACCAGGTCAAGCGCGCCGAGATGGGCCTGCGCGGTGTCGCGACCGATGGAGTAGTCGTTCCAGGTGCGATCGGTCTCGATCGCCTTGGCGGTACCGCTTGGCGAACTGCCCAGGGTCGCGATGCGCTCGGCGATGGTGTCGGCGTATCCGCGGACCAGCTCCACCTGGGGATCGATCATCTCGTGGACTCCGATGAAGTTGGCGCCCACCACATTCCAGTGCACATGCTTGAGCGTGAGGTGAAGATCGTTGAGGGCGCTGAGGCGTTCCTGCAGGATGCCGGTCACCTCGTCGGCGGCGGCGGTGGAAAGTCCGGGTGCGGTGAATGAGGTCATGACCTGACGCTAGGGCTGCCAGGTCCGCCGGCGCATGGTCAGAGAGTGGGACGGGACGCAATCGAGACGCCGGTAACGATCGGATAACTGGACCTTCACTCAGGCCGGTCAGTGTTGCCCATGCGTGGCGGCCAACGCCGCAGTACGATCTTCGCATGTCGGGCCGGTGAACGGGTGCAATGCCGGCGGATCTGGTTCCGGCCGTCAGTCGCACCCGAGGACCCGGTCATGACCACACGCACATCCCCGAACCGTCCCGTCCGGCCGCAGACGCTCACTCGAGCCACGCCGCCGCAACCGGTGGAACCATGAAGCACGGGTTCCCGGACAGCGCCGACTATGTGGTCGTCGGCGCCGGATCAGCGGGATCGATTGTGGCATCGGAACTTTCGTCTGCTGGTGCGCGCGTGGTGCTGATCGAGGCTGGTGGGACCGACCGCCGCCGACTGCGGCCGGCGCTGGGGACCGCCTCGTCGGCTGACGGGCGATTCACGCCGACACGGCGGTACCGGCCCGGACTCACCCCCACCTGCTTGCGAAACATGCGGCTGAAGTGCGAGACGTCGCGGAAGCCGACGCACTCGCTCACCTCCGCCACCGACTGACCGGTGGACATCAGCAGATGTTTCGCGCGCTCGATCCGCGCCGCATAAAGCCACGCCATCGGTGAATTCCCGGTGGTGGCCACGAGCTTCTGCACATTGCGCGCCGACATCCCGGCCTGCGCGGCGAGATCGGACAATGAGAAGTCGGCGTCGTGCAGGTTGTCGGCGATTACCTGCTGAATCCGCGCGAGATCCTGCGACCGGAACGACTCCTTGCGATGCTCGGCGGGCAGTTCGGCCATGATCGTCGTGGTGAGCATGTCGACGACCGACGTGGCGAACGACGTCGACGCCGCCCGCGGAATCGGCGCATCCGCGTTCGCGATCTGAGTGAGCAGGGTGCCGACGATGCCGGCCGGACGCGAGGTCGGGGCAAACTCCCGGCCGGTGAACCGATGCGCATACGAGTTCGGTAGCCGCCCGGACATCATGCGTCCCGGTACTCGGACCACCACCTGACGGAAGGTGTCCGGGGAGTGGAAGACGAACGGTTCACCGAGTTCGAGGAACGCGAAACCGCCCGGGCGCAGCAGCGTGGCACGACCCGCCTGGGTCACCTCCACCGACCCGTCGGTGATGAGGCAGACGAGGAAGTCCTCGGTGGGATCGGAGCGGATCATCGCGGGCGAACGGATGACCGTCTGTTCTTCACAGCGGATGCTGCTGACGTGCAGATCGCCGAACGGCCGGCCACCCCACTCGGCGTCGAGACCGTTGCCTTTCGGCCAGGCGACGTCCATCTCGCAGTACAACGACCCCAGGGTGTTGCGCCATTCGTCGCGGCCTTCGGCGGTGTCGAGCCCGGAGGTCCGCAGCATCACGACGTCGGCGGATTGAGCTTGCTCGCCTCCGGTGCGCGCACAGTCATGTGAGTGGTCGCGCTCAGTCATTCTCTGCCACTCCTCTGCCTAATAGTGTTCTGCGTCACAGGGACGGTGGCTTCGGCAAAGGCTATACCGGCCCCGAACACAAGACAAGCACAGGACCATTTCTCCACTACCGCAACAGATTCCACCACCGCCACACAAATCTCCGTTCGCCGTGCGCCATTCAAGGAGGCCCGAAGATGACCACCGCTCCCGTCGCCGACAAGATCGCCGAGACGCCCACTGTCACTGCCGCCAACAACGTCCGTCCGATGACCGGCGCCGAGTACCTCGAGTCGCTGCGCGACGGCCGCGAGATCTACATTCGAGGCGAACGGGTCGAGGATGTGACCGAGCATCCGGCATTCCGGAATTCCGCCCGCTCGGTTGCCAGGATGTACGACGCGCTGCATGAACCCGCTGCTCAGGGTGTACTTTCGGTGCCCACCGACACCGGAAACGGAGGTTTCACCCACCCGTTTTTCAAGACTGCACACAACTCCGACGACCTAATGGCCGCGCGCGACGCCATCGTCGCCTGGCAGCGCGAGGTCTACGGCTGGCTGGGCCGTTCCCCCGACTACAAGGCGTCGTTCCTGGGCACCCTCGGCGCCAACTCCGACTTCTACGGCGAGTACAAGCAGAACGCCCTCGACTGGTACAAGAAGTCGCAGGAGAGCGTGCTCTACCTGAATCACGCGATCGTCAATCCGCCCATCGACCGCGCCAAGCCGGCCGATGAGACCGCGGACGTGTGCGTACACGTGGTGGAGGAAACCGACGCCGGTCTCATCGTGTCCGGCGCCAAGGTGGTCGCCACCGGCTCGGCCATCACCAACGCGAACTTCATCGCGCACTACGGACTTCCGTTGCGTAAGAAGGAGTTCGGCCTGATCTTCACCGTCCCGATGGACTCTCCGGGACTGAAGCTGTTGTGCCGCACCTCGTATGAGATGAATGCCGCGGCCACCGGGACGCCATTCGACTATCCGTTGTCGAGCCGCTTCGACGAGAACGACTCGATCATGGTGTTCGACCGCGTTCTCGTGCCCTGGGAGAACGTCTTCGCCTACGACGCCGAGACCACCAACAACTTCGTGATGCGCTCCGGCTTCCTCAATCGGTTCATGTTCCACGGCTGCGCCCGACTGGCCGTCAAGCTCGACTTCATCGCCGGTTGCGTGATGAAGGGCGTCGAGATGACCGGAACGGCCGGATTCCGCGGTGTGCAGATGCAGATCGGAGAAATCCTCAACTGGCGCGACATGTTCTGGGGTCTCTCTGATGCCATGGCCAAGTCGCCGGACGAATGGGTCAACGGCGCGGTACAGCCCAACCTCAACTACGGCCTGGCCTACCGCACCTTCATGGGAGTCGGCTACCCACGGATCAAGGAGATCATCCAGCAGGTCCTCGGCAGCGGCCTCATCTATCTCAACTCGCACGCCGACGACTGGAAGAACCCGGACATCGAGCCGTACCTCAACCAGTACGTCCGCGGCTCCGACGGCATCGCCGCCATCGACCGGGTCCAGCTGCTCAAACTGCTGTGGGACGCGGTGGGCACCGAGTTCGGCGGGCGCCACGAACTGTACGAACGCAACTACGGAGGCGACCACGAGGCGGTGCGATTCCAGACCTTGTTCGCCTATCAGGCCAGCGGGCAGGACGCCGCGCTCAAGGGCTTCGCCGAGCAGTGCATGTCCGAATACGACGTCGACGGCTGGACGCGGCCAGACCTCATCAACAACGACGATCTCGAGATCGTCTGGAACAGAAAGTGACCGCCGTGACCACCCCGTCCGACGAGCGGGAAGATCTCGGACCGACCCCGCTGCGCATGCGAAAGGCGCTGGGACGCTTCGCGAGTGCGTCACCATCGTCACCACCGCGGAGGGCGACGACGAGGATTCGGTGCACGGGATGACCGCCAACGCGTTCACCTCGGTGTCGCTCGATCCGCCGCTCGTGCTCGTCTCGATCGCCAATCGCGCGAGAATGAACGAGAAGATCAGCCAGACCGGACGGTACGGCGTCTCGATCCTCGCCTCCGATCAGGAACCGCTGTCGTTGCACTTCGCCGGCGGGACCAGGCAGCCAGACCTGGTGCGCTTTGCGTGGCGCAAGGGCGTGCCGCTGCTCGAAGGCGCGCTCGTGCACCTGTCCTGCCGGGTCACCGACTCGCACCTCGCCGGGGACCACACGCTGCACATCGGACATGTGGAAGAACTCTGGTACGACGACGGTCACCCGCTGCTGTTCTACACCGGCAGTTTCCGCGCACTGGAGCTACAGGGTAACGACGACCCGTGGGGATTCTGATCCCATACGGTCCAACGCACATCTTTGCAGTTGTGCCGCTCAGCGGCACAACTTCGTGGACAGTGCGCTCACCAGACGCCCATAGTGAGCGCCAGGTGGACTCTTCCACCACAGAGAAAGGTTTGAGGGAATGGCAGCACTGCAGACGGTCCAGAAGATCGGGCCCGTGCTGGATCTGTTCACCGTTCGACGACCCGAATGGGGTGTCACGGAGGTGGCCGCCGAGATCGGTGTACCGCGCTCGAGCGCGCACGCGCTGCTCGCCTCACTGGTCGACATCGGCCTACTCCAGTGCCGCTCGCGCGGCCGGTATCGGATCGGCTGGCGCGTCGTCGAACTCAACCAGACCCTGCAGGGGACAGTCGATGTACGATCGGTTGCCGCGCCGGTGCTCGCGGCGCTCTCCGAGAAGTACGGTGAGACAACGCACCTGGCGATCATGGAACGCTATCGCGTGCTCTACGTCGACAAGGTGGAAGGCAATCACGTCATCAACGTGACCGGTGCGCGCATCGGTGCGCATCTCGACGCGCACTGCAGTGCGGTCGGCAAGGTTCTTCTGGCGCACTGCCTTCCGAGCGAGATCGAACGCAACGTCACCAATAGACCGCTGCGACGATTCACGCCCACGACCATCACCAATCCGATCGCTTTGACGCAGGAACTGCGCTCGGTGCTCCGCACCGGCTGTGCGTTCGACGCGGGTGAAGCGGTCTCCGAGGTGCACTGCGTGGCCGCGCCCATCCGCGACGACATGGGCGTGGTGATCGCCGCGCTCAGTATCACCGCCCCGGCCACGCGGTTCGCGGCCGGTCAGCAGGAGTTCAAGCGTGCCGTCATCAAAGCGGCCGCCGACGTGTCGAAATCCCTTGCCGCCTACGGGGACAGCCCGGCCAACGGGGAGCTCGACAACCTCACACTTCGAGCGGTCTAATGATCGCCGCGCAGTTGCCGGGACAGACCGAGTGCCGCGGTGCGGACCGCCGCCGCGGAATGGTCCAGGTTGATCCGGTTGTGCCAGCCAGACACCGAGATGCCCGCCAGCGGGGCGCGCGTGGAGTCGAGCACCGCACTGGCCACGCAGGCCACTCCCGGACGCGACTCCTCGAGGTCGTAGGCGATGCCGCGTTCGCGAATCCGGCCCAGTTCGGCGGTGAACATACCCGGGGTGGTGATGGTGCGTTCGCTCAGTCGCGGCAGGCCGGTGGCGAGAATCCGGTCGGTCACGGCACGAGGAGAGAACGCCAGTATCGCCTTGCCGATTCCCGTGCCATGAGCAGGCCACCGCACGCCGGCGCGTGTCGGCAGGGGAGGCGCCGTGGGGCTCTGCAACACCTCGAGGTAGACGACCTCGGTCCCGTCGAGCACCGCGAGATGCACTGTGTGACCGGTCGCCTCCCGGAGGTCGTTCATGAACGGGAGGGCCGCATCGTGCAGGTCGCGCTGACGCGGCACGCGCTGCCCGAGTTCGAACAGGCGCAGTCCCAACCGGTATCCGGTGCCCTGCCGTTCAAGCAGCCCACTCTGCTCGAGGTCACCGGTGATGCGATACACGCTGGATTTGGATATGCCGGTGCGACGGGCCAATTCGGATACGCCCAGGGTGCTCTGACTGACCGTGAACTCCTCGAGCACACGTACCGCCCGGCCGATCGATCCATCACCCTGCACGGTGATCCATCGTGCATCAGCCTCCGTGGCGCGCGCAACGGGCCGACCACCCCCGACACAGACGAGAAGGAGACGCATCCCCATGGCTGACGACATTCAGTGGGCGGCCGACGCGCTGCTCGAGGCCTATCGGACCAAGACGCCGATCGATCCGATCACTCCGCGGTTCGCCGACGCTCCGTTGTCGGCGGCCTACGAGATCGCGCTGGCCCAGGTGCAGGCGTGGGAGAAGGACGGCGACACCGTCAAGGGGCACAAGGTGGGTCTCGCCTCGCGGGCCATCCAGGCCCAGATGGGGGTCGACCAGCCCGACTTCGGCCACCTCACCGCGAGTATGTTCCACCTCGAGCATCAGCCGATCCCGGCCGGCACGTACATGCAGCCGCGGATCGAGCCCGAAGTGGCGTTCGTGCTCGCCCGCCCGCTGACGGGCCCGGGGGTGACCGTCGCCGAGGCCGCCGCCGCCGTCGACTTCGTCCTGCCGGCACTCGAGATCGTCGACTCCCGAATCCGGGACTGGCAGATCGGCATCTTCGACACCGTCGCCGACAATGCGTCGTCGGGTGGTGTCATCCTCGGCAGTCGACCCAGCCGGCTATCCGACGTCGACCTGCGGCTGGCCGGCTGCACGCTGCACGTGAACGGCGAGCTGGTGGCCACCGGCGCGGGCGGAGCGGTACTCGGCTCGCCGCTCAATGCGCTTGTCTGGCTGGCTAATACCGTCGGACCGCTCGGGGTCACCCTCGAACCCGGACATGTGGTGTTGCCGGGCTCGATGACCCAGGCCGTACCGATCATGCCCGGCGACACCGTCGTGACCACCATCGCGGGCGTCGGGAGCGTCACCGCGTTGCTCGGAGAGGACAACAACTCATGACCGCACCAACCGAGACCACCCCCGATGCCGAGTGGAATGCCGCCCGCGTCGCCGACATCCTGCTCACCTCGGAGCGCACCCAGACCCCACGCACGTCGATCAACGCCCAGTGGCCCGGCCTGACCCTCGATGTCGCCTATACAGCCCAGGACATCGCACTCGCGGACCGAAAAGCCCACGGGGAGCGGGTGGTCGGTGTCAAGCTCGGACTCACGTCACGTGCCAAGCAAAAGCAGATGGGCGTAGACGTGCCCTCGGTGGCGTGGCTGACGGACTCGATGGCGCTGCCTGCCGGACTGCCGGTCCCGCGCAGCCAGCTCATTCATCCGCGGGCCGAACCCGAGATCGCTTTCGTGCTCGGTCGTGATCTGCGTGGCCCCGGCGTCACCGCGGCCCAGGCGCTCGCCGCCGTCGACCGTGTGCTCGCGGCGGTCGAGATCATCGACAGCCGCTACTCAGGCTTCAAGTTCACACTCGCCGACGCCGTCGCCGACAACAATTCGTCCGGCGCGTATGTGACCGGGCCGGTGGCTCTCGATCCCGGCGAGCTCGACCTCGGCATGGAGGCCTGCCTGCTCGAGGTTGACGGTCACGTGGTGGCCAGTGCGACCGGAGCTGCGGTACTCGGACATCCGGCCGAGGCATTGGCGTTCGCCGCCAACACCTTTGGCGCGCGTGGACACAGTCTCGAAGCGGGCTGGGTGGTCTTGACCGGCGGTATGACCGATGCGGTGGCCGTGGAACCAGGCGCCCGGGTGGCCGCCCACTTCACCTCGCTCGGCTCGATCACGATTGCCGGTGGATAGCGATGCCGATCATTGATGTCACTCTGGCACAGGGACGTTCGGACGAGCAGGTACGCAAGCTGATCCACGAACTCACTCACGCGGCGTGTCGAGCCATCGACGCCCCGCCGGCCAGTGTCCGCGTCATCGTGCACGAGGTCCCAGCCACTCATTTCGCGGCGGCTGATGTCACGATCGCCGAACGCGCTGCGGCCGAGCCCGACGCCTGAGCTTGAATCCGTAAAGCTGTCGACCCCGCACGCTCCCTGAGCCGGATTCAAGCTCGGGGGTGCGCAGCTCACTGTTCCCCAGCTGGGGCTCAGTGCTCGGTCCGGTAACGTGGCTCTTCCCAGATGAGGGTGTAGGTCGGCCGGGCGCGTCGGTCCGCAGATAGACGTCGAGATCTCCCGACGATGGAGGTTCCTACGCCATCCATCCGAAAGACCTCGACGTGTCCGAAGCTACCCCGCCGGCCGGCTTCGGCCGCCCTGACCTGACCGCCTTCGCGTCTTATCCCAATCGACTCTGATCGGGTCTGCTGATCCTCTCGACGAGAACGCAGCGACATCACAGCCACCCAACCCCGACCGTCCGGGAAGCCGGGACACGTCACATGGCCTGTGCTGCGGGCGTGTCGAGTGGGTCGTCCAGGGGCGACGCAGGAGCGTCGACGCGACGTGCTGAGAGGTGGTTTTAGTCGAGCACTAGCACACCGGCTACAGGCATGGCGATAGGTCAGGAACGGCGTCGCTCCCTACGCAGGAGGGAGCGCAGAGTCTCGGCGTTCGCGTAGCCGACCCGTAGCGCGATCTCGGCGGAGGTGAGGTCCGTGGTTGCTGAGAGGTGCCGAGCTCGTTCGATGCGAAGCCGTTGGACGAAGCCGAGCGGAGTGAGGTTGAGCGCCGCACGGACTCGTCGTTCGAGGGTGCGCCGGCTGGTGCCGAGCGACTGCGCGACGAAGGCGACGTTGAACGGTTCGTCCAGGCGGGCGCGCACGAAGCGTTCGAACTCGACGACGATCGGGTCCTCGTGCCGGAGATGTTCGTAGGCGACGAAGGCCGCCTGCGACGGGCGCTCGTCGATGATGAGGAGCTTGGCGACATGTTGGGCCAGGTCGGGGCTGATCGATCGCACGAGTGAGAGCGCGAGGTCGATGTGGGCGAACGCGGCGCCGGCGGTGACGAGGTTCCCGTCGACCACGACCATGGTGTCGAGATCGAGGGCGACGGTCGGATAGCGCTTAAGGAACTCCGGCCCCAGGAACCAGCTGGTCGTCGCCCGCCGATGATGCATCCGTCCGGTCTCGGCGACAGCGAACACGCCGGTGCACGCCGCGGCGATCCGGGTGGTCGCCTCGTCGAGGCGCCCGAGCGAGGCGATGACCGAACGAGCATCTCGGCTGTGGAGGGCGTCGTTGGTAGCGGCGGCCGTAAGGGTTCCAAGCGCAGGGACGACGACCACGTCGAACTCTGCGGACTCCGACAGCGGGTGGTCCACCGACAGGGTCATCGATGCCGTCGTGGTCACTCGCCGTTTCGGTCCGAGGATGGCGAGTTTGATCGGGTCGATCCGCGGGTCGACATCGCCGCGGGCTCCGTCGGCCACCCGCACGATGTCGATGATCGACGCGATAGCCGAACCGAAGCAGCCGTCGATCGCGATCAGTCCGATACGCATGACGTAAACAATAGCAATACTGCCGTATACGCCACTTCCCACCGGCCCTCGCTCGTCATACGCTGAACTCGTCCCACGAAGAACCCCGACTTCAAGGAGAGTCCCTCATGTCCACACCCGCATCACTTCCGTATGCCTTCGTCGCCAAGATCGTCGCGGCCGATGGACAGCACGACGCGCTCGCCGATCTGCTCGCCGGCGCTGTCGCACTCGCCAACGAAGAAGTAGGAACGATTGTCTGGTTCGCGGTCAGGACCCACGCCGACACCTTCTGGATCTTCGATGCATTCCCCGACGAGGCCGCTCGCGACGCCCACGCCAACGGCGCCATCGTCGCAGCCCTGATGGCCAACCAGCACCTCCTCGGCGCAGCACCCGAGATCCTGGCGGCCGACGTCCTCGCGTCCAAGCTCCCGTAGTCCGCCAACGCACGAGACGATCGCGCCCCGCCGAGCCGTCGCCAGGTCGCGACGCAACGCCATGCTGCGTTGCCGAGCGGTGCGAGGCCTATCGGCACACGGACAGGATGCCGGCCGCGAGCGCTCAGCCGGCGAGGGGTGCGTCGCAGAGGAGAGCGACGTCGGTGTCGGGCAGAGCCGTGAGGCCAGCGCATCGCGCGACCACCAGAACCGAACCGCCCCTGCCCTGCGTTTCCGCAGGTCAGGGGCTGTTCGCCGGAGCCGCCTGTCGGAATCGAACCGACGACCTAATCACGTCGGCTTTGCGTCTATCGCTTGATGCGCCCACTGGGCGAACGAGCCGCTGACCTGCGCAAAAGCCGAGCGTGGGGGACGCCGCCATCCGGTGGTGACCGACGACGATCGACCAGTATCGACCGTTTCACCGGAGCTTGCGGCGGCGTCGAAGCCGAGCAAGCTCCATTCCTTTAGCTCACCGCGCCCTCCTCCTCGCCGGTCCCGTCGTCGTCGAAGACGTTTCAGGGGTCTTCTCAGATGACGGTGTAGGTCGGCCGGGCGCGTCGGTCCGCAGATAGACGTCGAGGTCTCCCGACGATGGAGGTTCCTACGCCATCCATCCGAAAGACCTCGACGTGTCCGAAGCTACCCCGCCGGCCGGCTTCGGCCGCCCTGACCTGCCCGCCTTCGCTCGACTCGACGGCCTCGGTCTGAGCGTGACCGGACAACGACTTGAACCGGATCGTGCGGTCCTCGCGTGCCGCGTGGTGGAACCAGATCAGCGGTGCCGACGGTGCGGCAGCGAAGGCGCTGCTCGTGACACCGTGATCCGGCGGTTGGCCCACGAGCCGCTGGGCTGGCGACCGACCGTGCTGGAAGTTGTAGTGCGCCGCTACCGCTGTGCCGACCGCGGACACGTGTGGCGCCAAGACACCAGCGCCGCGGCGGAGCCACGCGCGAAGCTCTCGCGCACCGGGCTGCGGTGGGCGCTGGAAGGGATCGTGGTCGCACACCTCACCGTCGCCCGTGTCGCCGAGGGACTCGGGGTCGCGTGGGACACCGCCAACAACGCGGTCCTGGCTGAAGGCAAGCGGCTGCTGATCAACGACCCCACGCGGTTTGAGGGCGTGAAGGTCATTGGCGTCGATGAGCACGTACTTGTCGCCACACCAGGCGTGGCGACAAGTACGTCACCGTGATCATCGACCTCACCCCGGTCCGCGATGGCGCCGGCCCAGCAAGGCTGCTGGACATGGTCGAGGGCCGGTCGAAGGCGGCGTTCAAGACCTGGCTCGCCGACCGCGACGACGCCTTCCGTGACGCGGTCGAGGTGGTCGCGATGGACGGCTTCACCGGGTTCAAGACCGCCGCTGCAGAGGAGATCCCGGACGCGGTCACGGTGATGGATCCCTTCCACGTCGTGCGCCTGGCCGGTGACGCCCTCGACAGGTGCCGGCGCCGGGTCCAACTCGCGATCCACGGGCACCGTGGGTTCAGAGACGACCCGCTCTACAAGTCGCGGCGCACGCTGCACACCGGAGCGGACCTGCTCACCGACAAGCAGAGCGACAGGCTACGCGCGCTGTTCGTTGATGACGCTCACGTCGAGGTCGAGGCGGCCTGGGGTGTCTACCAGCGCATGATCGCCGCCTATCGCCACGAGGACCGGCAACGTGGCCGCGAGCTCATGGAGAAGCTGATCACCGACCTCAGCGCCGGCGTCCCCAAGGTGCTCACCGAGCTCACCACCCTGGGCCGGACCCTGAAGAAGCGAGCCGCTGACGTGCTCGCCTACTTCGAACGACCCGGCACCAGCAACGGGCCGACCGAGGCGCTCAACGGACGGCTCGAACACCTGCGCGGCTCCGCACTCGGGTTCCGCAACCTGACCAACTACATCGCCCGAAGCCTGCTCGAGACCGGCGGCTTCAGACCCCAACTCCTACACCCCCGATTGGGATGAGCCGGTAACGTCCCGGACTGATGCCGAACTGCTTGCGGAATGCTCTGCTGAAGTGTGAGACATCCCGGAAGCCGAGCTGCTCGCTGAGGTTCGCGCATGTGATTTCCGACTGCAGCAGAAGTGTTCTCGCGCGATCCAGGCGACGCGCGTAGAGCCAGGCTCGCGGCGTGGTCCCGCTTGCGCTGAACAGCTTGTGGATGTAGCGCACCGACATCCCGAGTTCGGCGCCGACGTCGGCGAGGGTCCGATCGGGATCCGCGATGTCACGCAACAGCACCCGCTGGATCGCACTCAGGTCGTCGGTGTGTGACTGTTGCGTCGCCGACAGGTGGGTAGAGCATTGCTGCACCGACGCCGAGACGACCTCCAGGACGGCGGTGGCAACACCGGCCCACGATCCTTCGTCGAGCCGGTCGTCATGCATCGCCAGGTCCACCAGTAGGCGCGACGCGACCCGTCCGATGCCCTCCGTCCCGGAGATGGACCGTCCGAGGGAGTCGTCGACCACGGCCGCCGGCAACCGTCCCGCCAGGGTGGCCCGCGGAATTCGCACCACCACTTGTTCGAAGGGTGTTTCACCGGCAACCGTGAACGGCATCGACGCGTCGACGAACCCGAATGAGCCGTCCGAGAGCACCCCCGAATGACCCTGCTGCACAATACTTGCCCGGCCCCGGGTGATGAGGCAGAGCAGAAGATCGTCGCCCGGGTCGGAGGCGATCATCGCCGGCGTCCGGACCACGGTATGCGGATCGGCGCGCACCACACTCAGCGATAGTTCCCCCGCCTGCCGTGCGACGATCTCCGCACCGAAATCAGCGGCGCCCACCGGGGATCCAGGCCACACCACATCCATCTCGCAGTACGTCGAATCGAGTGTCTGCGACCAGAGTTCACGTGCCTTCTCCGGCCGGTACTCCCGGGTGTTCAGCTCCACCGCGGATGTCGGGGCGGTCATGCAGTCCGAGACAACCATTCGTGCATCAACGGTCATTCTCCACCTTCACTTCCGCCCATAGTGTCCCAGATCACAGGGTGCTCGCGGAAGCCGCGAACGACGCAGCCGGCCATCCCGAACACCCGAGGGCCCGAATTCGGACTATCGGAACGGAGAAGTTCATGACCACAGCCCACACCCTCACGCCCGACTGGCTCACCGACGTCACAATGGAGCAACTGGAGTCCGACCCGCATCAGGTGTACGAGCGACTTCGCCGCGAGGCGCCGGTCGCCTACGTGCCGCAGCTGGGTCTGCACATCGTGTCCACGCGTGAGCTGTGCCTGGAGATCGCGAAGGACTCGGCGAACTGGCCCGCGGTGATCTCACCGGCGGGTGGGCGCACCTTCGGCCACGGCGCGATCCTGAACACCAACGGACCCGAGCACCGCGACCTCCGTGACATGGTCGAACCGCACCTGCAGCCATCCGCTGTCGACGAGTACATCGACAATCTGGTGCGCCCGTTCGCGCGGGAACGACTGGTGTCCTTCGATCAGGACGGTGCGGCCGACCTCGTCGCGCAGTACTGCGAGCCCGTCAGCGTGCGCGCTCTCGGAGATCTACTGGGACTCGACGACGTCCCCGTGGACAAGCTGCGCGAATGGTTCCACAAGTTGAGTGTCTCGTTCACCAACGCGGATATGACCCCCGACGGCGAGTTCGCCAATCCGGACGGGTTCATCCCGGGCGACGAGGCCAAGGCCGAGATCATCGCGCACGTCGATCCCAAGATCGATCGGTGGATCGAGCATCCCGACCGTACGGCCATCTCGCACTGGCTGCACGACGGGATGCCCGACGGCGAGACGCGCAGCCGCGACGTCATCTACCCCAATCTGTACGTGTTCCTCCTCGGCGCGATGCAGGAGCCGGGACACGCGATGGCCACCACCCTGGCCGGACTGTTCAGCAGACCAGAACAGCTCGAACGCGTCATCGACGATCCGGCACTCATCCCTCGAGCGGTCAGCGAGGGCATGCGGTGGGTGGCACCCATCTGGTCCGCCGCGACGAAGGTCTCTACCTCGGAGGTCACCGTCGGAGACGTCACCCTCCCCGAGGGGTCACTCGTGATGCTCACGTATGGATCGGCGAACAACGACGAGAATGCCTATGACGCTCCGACGGAATACGACCTCGATCGGCCTGTCATCCCCAATCTCACCTTCGGTGGCGGTGTTCATGCGTGTGCCGGAACGTACTTCGCCACTGCGGTCGTACGCATCGCACTCGAGGAGCTCTTCGAGTCGATTCCCAACATCGAGCTCGACCCCGACCACGACGTGAGCTTCTGGGGCTGGGGATTCCGCGGGCCCAAGGAACTCTTCGTGAACTGGGAGGTCTAGGTGACCATCACAGCCGAACCAACATCACTTCGAGAGGAAGCGATGGCTGACACACATCGAGTCCAGGTCAAAGGCCAGGACGCCACCCTCGACGTGGGCAAAGAGCAATCGATACTCGACGCCGCTCTGCGAGCCAACGCGTGGATACCCCACTCCTGCACCCAGGGAACCTGCGGCACCTGCAAACTCAAGGTCCTCAAGGGCGCGGTCGACCATCGGGAGTCACCCGAGTACACGCTGACTGCAGACGAGCGAGCCGCGGGCCTGGCCCTGGCTTGTCTGGCCACGCCCCGGGAGGATCTCGTCGTCGAGCCGACCGGTGCCGTCGATGACGACGTCCCGCATCATCGACTACGGGACTTCACCGGTAGGGTCACAGAGCTGTCCGACGTGGCCGCATGCACCCGCCGGCTCGTCGTCGAACTCGATGAGGACCTGGCATTCAATGCCGGCCAGTACTGCGAACTCATCGTCCCCGGCGCCGGAGTGGGCCGCCAGTACTCCATGGCCAACCCGCCCAGCGAGGCGCGGCGCCTGGAGTTCCACGTGAAACTGACCCCCGGCGGGCTGGCTTCGGACAAATGGATCTTCTCCACGCTGTCCGAGGGCGATCGGATCGCGCTGCGCGGGCCGTTCGGCGGATTCCACCTGGTCCGCGAGCAGGCCGAGCCCGCCATCCTGATCGGCGGCGGGACCGGCCTCGCGCCGCTGAAATCGATCGTGCGCCATGCATTGGAGCACAACCTCGTCCCCGAGCTACACCTCTACCACGGCGGACGTCGCCGCGAGGATCTCTACGACGTCGAGTTCTTCACCGAACTCGCCGACCAGTTCGCCGAGTTCCACTACCACCCCGCCTTGAGCGAGGAGACCTGGGACGGTGCGATGGGAATGGTGACCGATGTGGTGATCGACGACTTCCGCTCCTGCAAGGGGATGAGCGCCTATCTGTGCGGACCGCCACCCATGATCGCCGCCGCCGTCAAATCGCTCAAACGGCGCCGGATGGCACCGCGACTGATCTTCCGAGAAGAGTTCACACCGATCAACCAAGGAAGTGCCTGATGTACCACCTCACTGTGATCTACGGTCAGCCCGACGATCCGAAGGCGTTCGACGAATACTATGCGACACAGCATCTTTCGCTGGTCAAGAAGATTCCCGGCCTGGTTCGGTTCACTGCGGGCAAGTGCGAGTCCCTCGACGACACACCCCCGGCGTCCTACCTGATTGCGCAACTGACCTTCGACTCCAAGGAGGCCTGCGGCAGTGCCCTCGGCTCATCGGAAGGCCAGGCGGCAGCCGCCGACGTGGCCAACTTCGCCACCGGCGGGGCGACGATGCTGTTCTCCGCGGAGACGACCACGATCCCGTGAGGTCACGCCGCTCGGCCACCGGGGCCGGGCGGCGAACTCGGTACCTCAGCCTGGATTCGCGGACGCAACGGCTCCCAACGCACCCTGAGCTGAGGCGGAAATCCCCAACGCCCACTGAGCTGAGGTGCTCCTCGCACCTCAGCTCAGTGGGCGTGGTGGCGGCGCCGTTGTTGTCGGGCTCCCTATGCTCCCTCGCCGGCCGATGCCCGCGCCGCGATCTCCGCCGCGCGGGCACCACTGGCGGGCACTCCGGCGATTCCCCAATTCTCCGGTGCCACTTCGACGATCTGGCCGCGGACCCCGGATCGTTCGACACCCAGGGTGTCGACGATCAGATCGGTGAACGCGGTGAGCAACGCATGTCGCTGCTCGACCGCACGCCCCGCCAACACGATTGCGGTGAAGTACGGGGCCGCGGAGTCGGCCACGCGGCCGCCCACCGCCACGAGGTTCGGCTCGTAGTGGACGATGAAGGCCCGCACCCGTTCGATCGGTGAATCGAGTATCCGCGCATACGCGGCGCTTCCCTCGACGAGGAGGCCTTGCAGTTGATCGACCGTGAATGCCCCTGCGGGAAGATGAAAATGGACTATCGGCATCACAGCACCCCGTGTCGGACGCCGCCATCGGCGGTGAGGACGGCTCCGTGCAAGACGGCCGCCTCCGGGGCGAGCAGCATGTCCACCAGCCAGGCGATCTCGTCCAGCGTGGGCAGCCGCCCCAACGTTGTCTTACCGAGGTAGGCCGACCAGATCTCGTCCACCGGCCGACCGGTTTCGGCGGCCTGGGTCTCGACCAGGGCACGTAACCGGGGGGTGTCGATGGGGCCGGGAGCGATGGTGTGGGTGGTGATGCCCTTCGGGCCGTAGAGCGCGCCGATCTGCCGCATCAGGTTGAGCAGGGCCGCATTTGCGGTACCCGGCCCGGCGTCCAGCGGTCCCGGTTCGATGCCGAGGGAGCCCGCGATGGCAACGAATCGTGACCCCTCGGTGAGGTGGTCACGAACAGCGTGGAGCAGGCGTACCGGTCCGGCGACCTTGATGTTGGCGGCCACCGCGAGGCCCGACGGCTCGATGGTGTCCGCCGAGCCCCGCACCGGTAGTCCCGCGGCGAAGAGCGCCAGCCGCACCGGTCCGTCGAGGCCGTCCGCGATGGCGCCCACCGCGTCGTCGGAGCCGATGTCGGCTACACACGTCGAGATGAGCTCGCTTGTGGTGGCGAGCTTTTCCAACTCATCAGCGCTGCGTGCCACCGCCAGCACCCGGCGACCCGCGCCGGCGAGACGCTGGGCGATCACCGATCCCATCGCCCCGGTGGCACCGACGATCACACATGTCTCCGGCGTGGAACTGTCAGTCATGGTCGGCACCTGAGCGCTGGAGGCGAATCGTGACGGCGCGCGGCTCGGTGAAGAACTCCCGCGAGTACTGTCCACCCTCGCGACCGAGGCCACTGATGCCCTCGCCACCGAACGGCAGACGCAGATCCCGCTCGAAGAACGTGTTGATCCACACGGTGCCGGCCTTCCATCGCGCGGCCATCCGGTGTGCGCGGTCGAGGTTCTGGGTGAACAGCATTCCGGCGAGGCCGTACGGAGAGTCGTTGGTGATCCGCAGCGCCTCCTCCTCGGTGTCGAACCCGAGAACGGTCTCCACCGGGCCGAAGATCTCCTCGCGTGCGGCCCGCGCCTCGTTGGTGAGTCCGGTGATGATAGTCGGCGGATAGTAGAAGCCGTCCTTGTGCTCGGCGCCGGTCAGGCGTTCGCCGCCGGTGATGATCTTGCCGCCTTCCTCCTGTGCGAGTTCAACATAGCCGTGCACCTTCTCGAGGTGCTGTTCCTCGATGAGTGGACCCATGAACGACGCCGGGTCCTTGGGATCCCCGACCTTCAGGTTGCGTGCCTCCTCGGTGAACCGTTCCAGGAACTCCTCGCGAATCGAGTTCTGCACCAGAAGTCGGGTACCCGACAGGCAGACCTGGCCATTGCCTCCGAAGATCGCCCGGATCGCCTTGGGCACGGCCACATCGAGATCCGCGTCGGCGAAGATGATGTTCGCAGACTTGCCGCCCATCTCCGCCGACACCGGTGTGTGATTGGCCGCAGCTGCCTGCAGGATCTTCACGCCGGTCGCACTCGAACCGGTGAAGGTGATCCGGTCGACCCGCGAGTCCGATGTCAACGGCCCCGCCACCGCGTCGCCGCCGAAACCCTGGACCACATTCAGCACACCCGGCGGCAGGCCTGCCTCGAGGGCGAGTTCGGCGAATCGGTGGGCGGTCAGTGGTGTCTGCGGTGCTGGTTTCAGCACCACGGTGTTGCCGAAGGCCAACGCGGGCGCGATCTTCCAGGTGGCGAGCATCAGTGGCGCGTTCCACGGGCTGATCGCCGACACCACGCCGGCAGGCGGATACAGAGTGTACGAGAACAGGTCACCGTCGGGGTATGCCTCGTTGCCGGCCATCGCGACATAGTCGGCAAAGAACCGAAAATTGTGTGCCACACGCGGGATCTCGGCATGCAGGGACTGTGTGATCGTCTTGCCGCCGTCGCGAGTCTCGAGTTGTGCGAGTTCGTCGCGGTGCTCATCGACGTTGTCGGCGACCGCGTGCAGAATCGCGGCCCGCTCCTTCGGTGACATCTGTGGCCACGGACCGTCGTCGAAGGCGGTGCGTGCCGCGGCGATCGCGGCCCGGCCGTCGTCGGCGGTGCCGCGCGCGACGGTCGCGAGCAGCGAACCATCGTGCGGGTCACGGGATTCGAAGGTGTCGCCGTCCGACGACGCGACCCATTCGGTTCCGATGAGGT
This sequence comes from Gordonia bronchialis DSM 43247, assembly GCF_000024785.1. Classification (NCBI taxonomy): domain Bacteria; kingdom Bacillati; phylum Actinomycetota; class Actinomycetes; order Mycobacteriales; family Gordoniaceae; genus Gordonia; species Gordonia bronchialis. Next base: position 258,647 of record NC_013441.1, read on the forward strand.
GTTTGACCTCGGATACTGTCGTGCTCATGTGTGCTCCTCAGACGGCCGCGACGGCCGGTGTCGAGTAGGTGCGGCCCGCAAGTTCGGTTGCCACGTCGATGATCATGTCCTCCTGGCCGCCGATGACACCGCGGCGGCCGAGTTCGAGAAGGATCTCGCGGGTGGACACGCCGAACTTCTTCGCGGCCCGCTTGGTGGGGTGGAAGAAGGTGGAGTAGACGCCTGCGTAGCCGAGGATCAGCGCGGTCTCGTCGACGATCTGCGGCTCCGTCATCAGCGGTGCCACCACATGTTCGGCCGTGTCGATCAGCGGGTACAGATCGACGTTGGTCTCCCACCCGGCACGTTCGAAAGCCGCTGCGAGCACCTCGGTTTGCGCATTGCCGGCGCTGGCACCGAGGCCCCGCAACGATCCGTCGATGAACGTCGCCCCGTTGTCGGCCGCCGCGAGCGCATTGGCCACGCCGACACCGAGATTGTTGTGGGCGTGAAAGCCGATGTCGGCTCCGATGGCCGAACGCAGCGCGGCCACCCGCGCCCCGGCCTGATCGGGAACCATTGCCCCGGCGGAGTCGACGACGTAGACGACGTCGGCGCCGTAGGAGTCGAGTGCGGCAGCCTGCTCGGCAAGTGCGTCGGGTTCGAGTTTGTGGCTCATCATCAGGAAGCACATCACGTTGAGACCCTTGGCTTTTGCCCACTCGACGGGCTGCTGACCGCAATCGGCCTCGGTGCAGTGCACGGCGACGCGGACCGTCTTGATTCCGGCGTCGATGGCGCCCTGCAACTCGGTGAGGGTGGCGATGCCGGGCACGTACAGCACGGCGATATCGGCGTTGTCGACAGCATCCACGGCGGCCCGCACGTATTCGGGGTCGGTGGCGGCGGCAAAGCCGTACTGGATCGACGACGCACCCAGCCCGATACCGTGGGCGACCTCGATGGTGGGGACACCTGCGCGGTCGAGTCCGGCTGCGATGTCGGCGACGTTTTGTGTCGTGAACTTGTGCGACACACTGGACATGCCGTCGCGCAGCGTGGTGTCGACCAGGGTCACGGTGCCCTTGGTTCCGGTTGTGGCGGTGGTGGTCATCGGGTTGCTCCTGTCACGAGGTTCTGCTGCGCCATGACGTCGGCCACCCGGACGGCGGCCGCGGTGATGATGTCGAGGTTGCCGGCGTAGGTGGGCAGGTAGTCGCCCGCACCCTCGACTTCGAGCATGACGGTCACGAGGTCACCGTCGACGTCGACGAGCCGTAGTGAATAGCCCGGCACGTACTTCTGCACCTCGGCCACCATGTCGACGACGGCGCGTTCGATGGCCGCCGCGTCGGGGTTGCGCACCTTGGCATATACGGTGTCGCGCATGTTCATCGGCGGTTCGGCCGGGTTGATCACGGAGATCGCCTTTGCCCGATCCGCACCGGCGACCTGGGCCAGGGCGCGCCCGGTCTTCTCACTGAACTCGCTGAGGTTCTGACGTGTGCCGGGTCCGGCGCTCTTGGCGGCGATGGCGGCGACGATCTCGCCGTAGGAGGCGTCGGCAACCTCGTTGATCGCGTACAGGATCGGGATGGTGGCCTGGCCGGCGCAGCTGACCATGTTGACGTTGGGTGCACGCAGGTGTTCCTGCAGGTTCACTGCGGGAACCACATAGGGGCCTACGGATGCGGGCGTGAGGTCGATCGCCGTGATGCCGGCCTCCGCATAGCGGGGAGCGGTGGCAGCGTGGATCTTCGCCGAAGTCGCCTCGAACACCAGATCCGGTAGGTCGTTCTGCGTGAGCAGCCAATCGGCACCGCCGGCGGAGGTCTCCAACCCCGCCGCGCGGGCTCGCGTGAGGCCCTCGCTGTTGGGGTCGATGCCCACCATGTAGACCGGGTCGACGTCGGGCGACCGAATCAGTTTGTACATCAGGTCGGTTCCGATGTTGCCGGAACCGACGATCGCGGCCGTCAATCGACTCATCACATTCTCCTCCGTCGGCGCGTGTCGAGTCCGACGGTAAGAGGCAGGTGGCTCCCAGGGCGTTCCGAACGGACTGCCCGGACGGCGGCAGCCCATTTCGTGACGCTGTTCGGGATTGCCGAACAGTGGTGACCGGCATCACAACGATCGCGCATGCTTGCGGTCATCCGCACCGGAACGGACGTCGAAGACCGGCGTCCGATGAGTCACACAGGAGATCCGATGGCCGAGAACCCAGCTCGTTTCGACATTGCGCACCTCGCGCGGGTCGAACTCTTCAGCCCGAAGCCCCAGGAGACCGAAGAGTTCTTCACCAAGTTCCTCGGCCTGCGCGTGACCAAGCGTGAGGGCCAGTCGGTGTACCTGCGTGCCTTCGAGGATCCGTACCAGTGGAGCCTGAAGGTCACCGAGGCGCCAGAGGCCGGGATGGGGCATGCCGCATTGCGCACCCAATCGGCCGAGGCCCTCGAACGGCGCGTCTCGTCACTCAAGGACGCGAACGTGGAGGGCAAGTTGCACGAGGACGACTTCGGCTACGGCAAGACCTTCAGCTATCAGTCGCCCGACGGGCACAACCTGTCGCTGCTCTGGGAGGCGGAGAAGTACGTCGCACCGCCGGAGCTGCAGAGCAAGATCCTGACGCGGCCGTCGAAGAAGCCGCTGCAGGGAATCCCGGTCAAGCGCATCGACCATCTCAACCTGATGGCGTCGGACGTGTCGGCCATCCGCAACTCCTTCGAACGTCACCTCGGGTTCCGCACGACCGAGAGCGTCGTCGACGGCGACACCGAGATCGGCGCGTGGATGAGTTCCAACCTGCTCGGCCACGAGGTGGCCTGCATGAAGGACATGACCGGCGGACGCGGCAAACTGCATCACGTCGCGTTCTTCTACGGAAACGGCCAGCACAACATCGATGCGGCAGAGATGTTCCGCGACTACGACATCCAGATCGAAGCCGGCCCCGACGTCCACGGCATCACGCAGGGCCAGTTCCTCTATGTCTTCGAACCCGGCGGCAACCGGATCGAGCTGTTCGGTGAGGCCGGCTACCTGCACATGGACCCCGACGCCGAGACCAAGACGTGGCAGATGTCGGACATCGACACCGGCCTGGCGATCGGTGGCGCGAAGCTGCCGTGGGAAACCTACTTCACCTACGGCACCCCGTGCGTACTGAATCTCGATCGCCACATCGAGGCGTTTGCCCACTTCGGTCCGGGTGAACCGCTGCCGGAGGCGCATCTCGCCGCGGCGAACATGCCCGACGAGATCGAGCAATCCCGCGCCGTCGCCGGCGCGCCCGCCTGACCGATCATCCACACAGCTCTGCCCACCGTCGGATGGCGGTGGGCAGAGCTGTGTTCGGGTGTTGGTTCGCTACCCCCGATCAGTACCCACTCGACCGCATCGGCGCCGGGTCGTACATCCCAGACCGGCGCGCGGTGCCGATCTCGAGCTCAGCCGGGGGCGCGGGCGCGATCTCGGTGAACCGTTGCAACCCACCCCAATCGCGTCCCCAGTTGTTCCGCAGGTAGGTCGGCAGCAGGGTCGGACGCAGCATCGCCTCGGTGATGCCCAGCGGCCCACCGGCCTTGCCGGACATCCAGGTCTGGCTGTTCTTCCGGGTCGCCTCGGCGTCGGGCATGATCCGCCACTTGGGTACCTCGAGGACACCGTTGCGGACCGCCATCGGCCGCTGGCAGGGGAACACGAATCCGGGCAGCCAGTCGATGAAGACCGGATCGGTCCGTCCCACAACGTCATTCAACGTGGCAAGCGAGCTGACCCGGGGTGGTGTGATGGCCACCCATTCCGACGGCGCGCCGGAGGTGTCCTCGACGATCACGCGGACCACCGTCGCCTCACGGGGCGCGTCGGCGAGCGGGAACCGGAGGTTGCGCCAGGTCGGAGTCTCCCCGATGTCAATCGGGGTGCGGATGGCAACGGTGCTGACCCGGCCGGACGGTTCGAGGTGCCCGTATTGCACGACTACCTTCTGCCCGGGATGCACCACGCCGATACCGTCGACGGCTTGTACCGAGCCGGCGACCGCGATGGTCAGCAGCGGGGCGTTGTGCCGCTCCGGCAACCGATACCAGTCCGTGGTCAATGACGCGGTGCCCGAGGGTGATCCGTAGGATCCCAGGACCGGGGTCTTGGCCGGGTCCAGACCGAAGGGCAGGCGCACCGTCGAACCGTTGACGCCGCGGACGCCGCCCTTGCCGCCCTCGGTGCCACCCTGGGCCGAGGTGTTCTGGTCGTCGGACACCTCGTCTGCACCGGCGCCGGTCTGCGCGGTGTTCTGTGCGGACGTGGTGGAGTCCTGATCCTCGGTGGCGTCCACCGACAGGCGGTCGGGCACCCCGTCGGGGGTGAATCCGGAACTGTCCGCGCCGGACAACGCCTGTGCGACACCGGGCGCCGGGCGGCGGCCGATCGCGGCCGGTACGAGCAGGCCCGCCGTCGGGTCGGCCTCCACCAGCACGTCGTTGGCGAGAGCACAGGAATTACCGCTCAGCGCACGGGCATTCGATTTCGCCCACGACCACGAATCGCGTTGTTCGTAGGCGCCCTTGATGAACGAGGCCACCATGAACAGCACGACGAACCCGGCGATCACCGGCAGCGGCGAGAACTTGAGACGCGAATACCACGCGCCACCACCGATTGTCCGGGTCTTCTCGTCGACGTAGTCGTCGCGGAAGTGGAACCAGAGACCCACCAGCGCGGTGACCACGGCCAGGATCAGGAAGGCCCAGCCGAGCTTGATCGGCCCGATCGACGGCGGACGGTCCCACCAGGGGATGCCGTAACTGCCGACGAACCACCAGCCGTTGGTCCCGGCGAAGGACATGCCGGTGACCGCGAGGACAGCCGCGGCGAAGAAGGTGCGGTTGCGCCGCGACCGCAGGATCGCCGGCGCCATCATGGCGCCCGCCGCGGCAGCGAGACCGGCAGCGATACCGGCGTACACACCGAAGTGGTGTGTCCACTTGGTGGGTGTGAACGAAATGAAGAACATGGTACCCAGCGTCACCGCCACCAGCCGCCAGATGGGCGCGCGCGCAACACCGCTCGGGTGTTCACGACGCAGCAGCCGCAGCAACACCACCACCAGGCACAGGATCATGATGAGAATGCCGAAGCGGCGTGCCAGCGTGCCGTCGGCGGTCGGCAGGATCAGGTAGTAGTAGCGAACCGGTTCCTGCCACCACTCCAGCGTCGGGCCGACGTCGGTGGCCACCTGATTGCCGGCGATCAGCGGTGCGAGCGGCTGATCGGCGAAGATCTGGAACAACACGGCGGTACCGGCGGCCAGGATCGGTGCGAGCATGGGCAGCAACCCATCTCGACGACGACGCGTCACCAGTGCCTTGACGACGGGACGGATTCCGGCGAGCAGTGCCGCGACGGCCATCAGCCCGCCCGGTGCCAGCGCCAGCGTGAAGGCGGCGGCCACCACCGCGACCGCGTACGGCAACAGACGACGCGTCGCGATGGCCCGCTCCACACAGCACCAGGTGAGCAGGGCGCCGACGGCTTCGGCGGGTTCGGGACGCAGACCGTTGTTGTAGGGCAACCAGATCGCGAGGAACACGAAGGCCGCCGACCACACCGCCGGGGTGCTGTTGCGCACCGCGCGGCCCAATCGTGGGATCACCTCGCGGCTGATCAGCCACCAGCCGAGCAGCCCGAGTAGGAAGGCGGGCAGGCGCATCCACGGCGCGGCCAGACTCACGTGGCTCATCGCCGAGATCACCTGGAAATGCCAGCCGAACGGGTCCTGCGGCACCCCGAAGTACCGGAAGTAGTTGTCGGCGTAGCCCGCCTCACCGGTGATACGCCCGACGACGAAGTTGTAGCCGTCGTCGGAGGTGTTGGTGCCGGCGAACCACCAGAACGCCAGGATGACGAACACCGCGACGTCCGGGCCGCGGATGGTCCACCATTGTGAGGGCAGAAAACGCTTGTGGCCCCGACCATCCCGGTGATCGAGGATGCCCAGCGCGACCAGCGACAGGATCGTCATCAGGATGCCGAGGATGATCACCGTGAGTTTGAGAGCCGATGGCGTGCTGACGTAGCGGGTGTCGATGGTGGCCCGCAACGAGAGTCCGTCACGCGGGGCATCGGCCGGGAGATAGCTGTACACGCCGACGATCTGCGGCCGCATCTCGTGATCACCGGTGGTGAAGGTGGTGAGTCCCGTGCTCGCGCCGGCGTTCTCGAAACGTGCCTGCACGCCATGTCCGTCGGCGTGCAGGATGATGCGGCAGCCCGGATTCGACTGTGCCGCAGCACGCGGGGTGCTGAGGATGACGACGTCGCGGTCGGTGACGGTCAGGGTGTCGGCGGTGGCCCGCACGAACAGTCCGCGCGCCGCCGAATCCTGTCCCTGTTCGGGGATGGTGGACAGCAGCACCCCGCCGTTCGCGGGTAGCCGTGCCGCCAGCACACACGGCACCGTCATGTCCATGTCGATCGGCACGTACGACACCAGCGGAGCCGCAACATCCGACACGGTATCGCCTTGTGGCCAACGGAGTTCCGCGGTGGTCTGATTGACCGGCAGCAGAGGGGTCAGCACGGCCGCCAGGAATCCCAGCAGGCCGGTCACCACCGCGGCGATCTTCACCCAGCGATAGTCCCGGCGAGCGTCGGCGGGTGCCTCGTCGTCGGCTGTGACCACTGTGTTCTCGGGTCCGTCACTCATCTGCTTGCGGCTCCACCCTGATCGAACCCGTTCGCGACCAACCCCACTGTGTCACCTCTCCGGTGCTCAGCCGGGCCGGCGGTGCATCCGGCACCAACGGCGTGAGTCGTTCCAGTGCACCCCAATCCCGCGTCCAGTCGTCCTTCAGGTAGGTCGGGACGGCCAGCGCCGAGGTGGTGGACTCGGAGACGGACAGCAGGCCACCGTCGGCCGCGGCCTGCCACGTCTTGGACTGCGAGTTGGTGGTCGGGTAGTCGGCCAGGATGCGCCACTGGGGTACCTCGGCGACGCCGTGGCGCACCTGCAGGGGACGCTGGCAACTGAAATGCGCGGCCGCGCTGAAGTCGATCAGCGTCGGCGCGTCGGACCCGACGACCTGCTGCAGGGTCTGCAACCGCGGGGCGCGCGGCGGCGTGATCCCGATGAACTGATACTGCCCGAGGTTGTTGTCCAGCAACGACAGTCGCATCAAGCTGGCGGCCCGGGGTACGGCGGCCATCGGTACCCGCAGGTTGCGCCACGGCCGATTGGTGATCACCGGGCCGGGATCGATCGGCAACACATCGGGACCGATCTGGGTGAACGCACCGCCCGGACCGGGCCGGCCGAATTGGACGACGAGCTTCTGCCCGAAGTTGCGCACCCCGAACTGATCGATCGTCGACACCGCGCCCGCCGTGCTGAAGACCAGCAGCGGCGACACCGACCGGTCGGCGGGCAGTTCGTAGGCGCCGGTGGTCAGCCGCGCCTCACCGAGGTGGCCGTAGCTACCGAGAACAGGCGTCGTCTTCGGGTCGAGTCCAAAGGGCAGCAATGCATTCGAGCCGTTGACGGTGGTCGGTCCGACGCCGCCGGTGGTTCCGGCGCCGAGTCCGCCGGTGATGGCGAACGGCTTGGCGAAACTCGCCGACACATTCATCTGGCCGGGCCGCTGACTGCCGGGTTCGGGAGCCAGGTTCTCCGGAATGCCCTGCGGGGTGAAACCGACCGAACCGACACCGGTCAACGCCGCGGTCGCCGAGAGCCCGTCGGCCGGGACCAACATGCCCGCGTTCGGATCCGACTCCACCAGAACCTGATCGGCCATCCCGCAGGAGTTGCCGCGCAGCGTATCGACGTTCTCGGAGAACACGGTGACGGCCGGGTAACGGCTGACCGCCGCCTTGGCGAACACCAGGAGTTCGGCGATCACCATCAGGCCCGCGATCACCGCGATCGGCGACGACGCCAGGAACAGTCGTCGCCGATCGGCTCGGCTCTGCCCCGGGCCGTCGTCGGCGTGCGCCAGCCCCTTGTTCTGCACGTAGTCGAGTCGAAGATGTTGCCAGACAGCCATTCCCGCGGTGATGACGGCGAGGATCAGGAACCCCGTCGATACCTCGTAACCGGCGAGAACAGGTGCGCGGTCGAACCAGGAGATCCCGTATTCATAGACGAACGGCCACGAGTTGTAACCCGCGGTAGCCGCCGCCATCGCGAAGAACAGGCCGGAGACGAACACCGTCAGATTGCGGGCCGAGCGCGCCGCCGACTGTGCCACGGCCAGAGTGGCGGCGGCCGCGATCGCCGCACCGAGACCGGCGAAGACACCGAACTGGATGGTCCACTTGGTGGGGGTGAAGGCGAACAGCAGCAGCGTCACGCCGATCGCACCGATGAGCCGCCACATCGGGCCGGGCGCGACACCACGGATGCGGGTGCGCCGCAGCATCACCGCGACCGTGACGATCACACCGGCCAGCAGGAGCAGCAGCGGTACCCGTCTGGTGAGCGCGCCGTCGTCGGTGGGGACGGTGATGAAGTAGTAGCGCAGGAACTCCTGATGCCAGCTGATCACCGGACCGACCTGATAGCGCAGCTTCATCGCCTCGAGGACGCCTGCCAGGGTCTGATCACGGAACACCACGACGGCCACCAGCGAGCCCGCGGCCGCGATGGGTGCGATCAGGGCGAGGGTACCGGCGACTCCGCCGCCGGTGGTACGCCGACGATCGAGCAGGATGTGCAACAACGGGCGGGCCGCGACCAACAGGATGGCCACCCCGATCACGCCGTGCGGGGCCAGTGCCAGCGTGAACGACGCCGCGATGGCCGCCAGCGCGGCCGGCAGCAGCCGCCGGGTGGCGATGGCGTTCTCGGCGGCCCACCACGTCAGCAGCGAGCCGAGCACGATGATGCCCTCGCTGCGCAGGCCGCTGCAGTACGGCAACCAGAACGCGGTGAAGGTCAGCGCAGCCGCCCACAGCGCCCAGCCACTCGATCGAACCGCCGCCCCCAACCGCGGCAACAGCACGCGAGTGAGGATGAACCACGACGCCAGCCCGGCGATCAGCGGCGGGATGTGCATCCACAGCAACGACGGCGACACCGACGACCAGTGGGCCAGGAAGCTGTAGTACCAGTCGAACGGCGCTTCGGGGATGCCGTAATAGCGGTAGTAGTTGGCCAGGTAGCCGAAACCGTCGGCGGTGCGGCCCATGTTCAGGATGTAACCGTCGTCGGGGCTTCCCGCGCCCAGCAGCAGCCAGATCAGCAGCACGGCGGTGACGGCGAGATCGGTGACTCGCGGACGCAGCGTGCGCCACCACGGGCCGGCCCGCGTGCGGCGAACCCGCGGCGCGTGCAGCCGGTCCAGCAGGTACAGCGCGATGAGCGCGACGAGCACCGCCACCACCGCGGCCACCATCACGACAAGTTTGAGGACCGTGGGCGAGTTCTCGTAGCGGTTGTCGATCTCGACGTGCACGCGCAGGCCCTGCGCGGCGCGCACCGCGTCGGTCGGCACCGCACTGAAGACGCCGTCGACCTGCGGGCGTTTGTCCGGCGCCAGGGTGGTCGACGGTCGCAGGCCGACGAATTGCGCGCCCGGCCCGCTCGGCGCCGACCACACATGGAGCTCGCTGCATCGGCCCAGCTCGGAGCGGGCAGCGGTGGCCGCGACGCTGTTGCGGAACGTCACCGTCACCGACTCCGCGGTCGCGGTGATGTAGAGCGCCGACGCCTTGGACTTGGCTGCCGCGGTCGGCATGGTCCCCACGATGACGCCGGCGCCGTCGGGCAACGCGGGCAGGATCGTCGAGGTGAGCGTCGCGCACGGGATGCGGATGTCGAGGCTACGGGGGGTCTGTGCGATCAGCGGTGCCGTCACCGACGACGTCTGTGCCGACAGCGGCTGATCCTGCGGCCAGTCGAAGGTGGCGTCGGTGGCCTTGACCGGCAACAACGGCGTCAGTGCACACAGCACGACACCCAGGACGCCGGCCACGATGGCCACCAAGCGGGCGTTGTCCGCCGAGAACGGCCCGGACACCTCTGCGGTCGGCTGATCTGCTCCTGGCGCAGGGGTCGGGGCTGTCACAGGCACGATGTCTGATGGTAAGCGAGATGCCTGAGAGCACCTAAATCTCTTCTCAGACTTCCGCCCGCCGCGATTCCGGCGCGCAGCTGTCCACTACTGTCACAGACTGATGACTGCGCCTTCCGAGCCGTCCGCGGAACCATCGCCGGACGCGCCCACCGATTCGGCCGAACCGGCCCATGCCACCGCGTCGAACACCCGGCGCTGGGCGCTGGCCGCCGTGTTCGGCGGGATCGTCGCGGTCATCGCCGCGATCCTGACGCCGCTGTTGCCGGTCACCGAGCACACCGCCCGCATCGACTGGCCGCAGGCGACCGGCACGGCCGTGACCGCCTCACTCGCGGCGCAGACGCCCGCCGGACTCGACATCGCCGTGCCGTGTTCGACGCTGGACCGCGAGGTCCGCAGTGGCACGCCCGGCGCCGCGCGGGTCGTGGTGCTGTCCACCGTGCCCGCCGGCGGCTTGCGGGCCGCCGACAAGGGCCTGTTCATCACCACCGACCGGACCGGCGCATCGGTGACCGTCCGCGGCAAAGAGGTGCTGCGCATCCCGGCCGCCGAGCTCGCCCGATGCGAGCGTGTGCGCATCACCTCGACCCTCGCGGGTCTGCAGGCCCGCGCGGTGGGTATCGGCACCACCGGGTCCGTGGGTCCCACCGACCTACCGCAGGTGTCCGGGGTGTTCACCGACCTCGAGCCGGCCGCGGTCACCGCCGCAGGCGCCGACGGACTGGCCGTCCGCATCGACATCGACAACCGATTCGACACCGCGCCCACGGCACTGAAACTGTTCGTGATGATCGTCGGGGTGCTGGCCGCGATCCTCGCCCTGATCGCGATCGCCGTGCTCGACGTCCGCGGCGGCTACCACCGGCGTGTCGGCCGAGGTGACCTGCGCCGGCTGCTCTGGCCGCGCCCCGCCGACCTCGCCGTCACCGCGGTGCTGGTGATCTGGCATTTCCTCGGTGCCGGGTCCTCCGACGACGGCTACATCCTCACCATGGGCCGCAACAGCACCGACGACGGCTTCCTGGCCAACTACTACCGCTTCCACGGCATCCCCGAGGCCCCGTTCGACTGGTACTACACCTTTCTGGCGCACTGGTCGACGGTGTCGACCGCGGGTGTGTGGATGCGGTTGCCCGCACTGATCGCCGGACTCGTCTCGTGGTTCATCCTGAGCCGAATCCTGTTGCCGCGGCTCGGCGGGGCGGTACGCCGATCGCAGTGGGCGATGTTCACCGCCGCCGCCGTGTTCGTCGCGTTCTGGATGCCGCTGTGCAGTGGGCTGCGCAGCGAGGGCATCATCGTCGCCGGTTCGCTGCTCACCTGGTGGGGCGTCGAGCAGGCCATCGCCACCCGGCGCATGCTGCCGGCCGCCGGCGCGGCCCTGGCCGCGGGAATCACTCTCGCGCTCGCGCCGCACGGCATCATCGCCGTCGCCCTGCTCATCGCCGGATCCCGGCCGATGCTGCGGATCATCCGCCGGCGCGGCACCGAGAACGGACTGCTGCCGCTGATCGCGCCGATCGCCGCCGCGGCCGCGATCGTGGTGATCCTGGTGTTTCGTGACCAGACGCTGGCGACCGTCGCCGAAGCGCTGCGGGTGCGCTACACCGTCGGCCCCACCCTGGCCTGGTATCAGGAACTACTGCGCTACTACTTCCTCTCGCTGACCACCCAGGACGGCAGCCTGGTGCGTCGCGTGCCGTTGCTGCTGTTCCTCACCGCCCTGTTTGTCGCCATCGCGGTGATGTTGCGGCGCAAGCACATTCGTGGCGTCGATCCAGGGCCCGTGTGGCGCCTGGTGGGCGCGGTGCTGCTCACCGTGCTGCTGCTGTCGTTCACGCCCACCAAATGGACCGTGCAGTTCGGCATCTACGCCGGCGTCGCGGCCGCGATGGCGGCGGTCGCAACCGTGGCCGTGGCCGAGTCGGCCCGCCGATCCCCACGCAATCTGTGGATGTACATCGCGGTGCTGATGTTCGCGTGTGCGGTGGCGTCCGCGGGGAAGAACGCGTGGGGCTGGGCCTACGACTTCGGTATCGCCTGGTTCGACAAGGCGCCGTCGGTCGCCGGAATCCAGCTCTCCAGCGTGCTGCTGGTGGCCACGGTTGCGGCGCTCGCGGTGGCGGTGTGGTTCCACCTGCGCATCGACGTCGACGCCGAACGCGGCGTCGTCCGGTCCGCACAGGCGGCGCCGTCGGCAACCCAGATCGCCATCGCATCGTCGCCGATGCTGATCATCGCGACGCTGTTGGTGCTGGTCGAGTTGGCGTTGTTCGCCAAGGCCGCCGCGGTCCGGAGCGACACCTACACCACGTTCAGCGCCAACATGCGTGCGCTGACCGGCAACACCTGCGGGATGGCCGACGACGTCCTCGTCGAATCCGATCCCAACGTCGGTGCGCTGCAACCGATCGGCACCACCGACATCTCGCGTGCCCTCGCCGGTGACTCCACCGGCTTCACCCCCGACGGGGTGGCGCCGGACCTGCTGCCCGACCCGGAATCGCTCGGTGCCGGCACCATCAACACCTCCGGCAACCTGGCCCGGCCGTTCGTACTCTCCGGCGGTCCGCCCGGAACCACCGGCGGCGTCGGGCCGGTAGGGGTCAACGGCAGCCGGGTGAAACTCCCGTTCGGATTGAACCCCCGAACCACCCCGGTGCTGGGCAGTTTCGGGCACGACAACGAAACCGCCGAGCTCACCTCCGGCTGGTATCGGCTTCCCGACCGCAACGCCTCACCGTTGTTGGTGATCACCGCGGCCGGACCGGTCTTCTCCGTCGACCAGGACGGTGTCGCCGCACCCGGTCGGTCGCTGAAGGTCCAGTTCGGGCGAGCCGGGACCACGCCTGACGCCTTCGAGCCGATGGGCCCGGGTTACGTGCCGATCGACCCGGGACCCACCAAACCCAACCGGCCGTGGCGGAACCTGCGCATCCCGATGGAGGCCGTCCCGGCGGGTGCGACCGCGATGCGGATCGTCGCACTCGACAACAACGTGAGTCCCGATCAGTGGCTGGCGTTCACGCCGCCGCGCGCCCCGCGGCTGCGGACGCTGCAGCAGGTCGTCGGCTCCGATGCGCCTGTGCTGCTGGATCTCTCGGTGGGCAGCCAGTTCCCCTGCCAGCGCCCGATGACCACCCGAAACGGTGTGCTCGAGGTCCCGCAGTGGCGGATCGTGCCCGATGCGGTCACCACGAACTCGAAGTCCAAGACGTGGCAGGCGGCGGTCAACGGCGGTCTGTTGACCACCCCGGAGGCACTCACCTCGGCGGACACCGTCGCCACGTACCTCGACCATGACTGGTATCGGGATTGGGGTGGCCTGCAACGACTGTCGCCGCTGGTGCCCGACGCGACACCGGCACACGTGACGACGGGGGAGAAGACGACGTGGGGCGTGAGCCGACCGGGCCCGATCAGGGTGGTGCCGCAAGATGACTGAGAAGCGTTACCGCATCGCCAAGCTCGTGGCCGTCATCGCCGGCGCGATCGGTGTCCTGCTCGCGCTGGCCGCACCCTTCCTCCCGGTGACCTACACCAAGGCCGAGCTGAATTGGCCGCAACAGGGTTCGGTGCAGAATGTGGCCGCCCCCAACGTGTCCTATGTGCCGGTGTCGGTGGACATCGCGGTGCCGTGCACCTTGGCCGCCGACCTGCCGGCCGCCGGTGGCGTGCTGTTGTCGACGGTTCCCGAGAACGGGGCCGAGGCCGGCAAGGTGGGCCTGTTCATCCGGGCAACCGAGCAGCGACTCATCGTCACGCAACGAAATGCGGTGCTGCTCAGCGTGCCCCGCGCACAGGCGCAGGACAATCCGGGATGTCGCGTGGTGATCCACGCCGACACCTCCGGTACCCGCGGCGCGGTGGAGGGACTTGCCCCCGAAGCCGGGGTGACCACCTTTGATCTGCGCGATCCCAACGCCCGACCGCAGATCATCGGCGTCTACACCGATCTGCCGCCCGGTGCGTCGACCGAGGGCCTGTCCTACCGGTCCACCATCGACACCCGATTCATCTCGAGTCCCACCACCCTCAAGGGTCTCGCGCTCATCATCGGCGTGCTGTGCACCATCGCGTCGATGATCGCGCTCGCGGTGCTCGACTCCCGGGACGGCCGCAAGCTGCGAAAGCTGTTGCCGCACCGCTGGTGGCGTCCGCGCATCGTCGACGTCGTGGTGGGCGTGGTGCTCCTGATCTGGTTGTTCATCGGTGGCAACACCGCCGACGACGGCTACCAGGTGACCGTCGGCCGGATCGCGCCCGGCGCCGGCTATCTGGACAACTACTACCGCTATTTCGGTGCGCCGCAGGACCCGTTCGGCTGGCACTACCAGTATCTGGCGCTGTGGATGCAGGTCAGCACGGCCACGCCATGGCTGCGTCTGCTGCCGTTCCTGTTCGCGCTCGCCGGCTGGTTCCTCATCAGCCGGGCCGCCCTGCCACGGCTCGGCAAGGCGGTCGCGTCGTCGACGCCGGCGATGTGGGCGGCCGGCCTCGGCTTCCTGGCGGTATGGCTGCCGTTCAACAACGGTCTGCGGGTGGAACCCGTTCTGTCGGTGGGCATCCTGCTGACCTGGGTGCTGGTGGAACGCGCCGTGGCCACCGGCCGGCTGTTCCCGCTGTCGCTGGGTATCGTGTCGGCGGCCTTCACCCTGACGATCCATCCGGCCGGGGCGATCGCCGTGCTACCGCTGCTCGCCGCGCTGCGGCCGATCCTGAAGCGACTGCGAATGCGGTGGCGCCGAGACGGATTCCTGCCCGTACTGATGCCCATCCTGGCGTCGGGTCTCGCGGTCCTCTTCGAGATCTTCGCCGACCAACCGCTCGCCTCGATCCTGGAAGGTGTCGAGGTACAGGGCATCGTCGGCCCCACCAACAAATGGTGGACCGAGGCGATGCGGTACTACATCCTGCTCAATCCCACACCCGACGGCTCGATCGCCCGCCGCGTGGGCATCTTCGTGACCATCCTGGCGGTGCTGATCATCGTGCTCACGCTGCTGAGCAAGCGCCGGGTGTCGCGGGTGGCCAGCGCGCCGCTGTGGCGGTTGGTCACGGTGACCGCCGGTGCGGTCGCGGTGCTGGCTTTCGTGCCCACCAAGGCCACCCACCAGATGGGCGCCTTCGCCTGTCTCACCGGTGTTCTCGCGGCTGCTGCGACGGCGCTGCTGCGACCGTCGGTGATGCGACGACGCTGCAACCGGACCTTCGTCACCGCGGCGGCCGCCTACGCGCTCGCGGTCGCCTTCGCCGGCCGCAATCAGTGGTGGTACGTCGGCAGCTACGGCATCCCCTGGGGCGACGACACCCCCAACGTCCGCGGTATCGGACTCTACGTCCCGATCCTGGTGGTGGCGGTCGCGCTCACCGCCTACGGCGCCTGGCAGTACTACCGCGACGACAAGCTTGCCGAACTCGGCGAGCCGGTACCCGCCTACCGCGTCAACGATCCTCGCCCGCAACGGTTCCTGCGCCGAATCCCCACCTACTCACTGGCCATTATCTGCGCCGCGATGCTGGGTTTCACGTTCATCTCATTCGCCAAGGCGATCGACACGCAGCGCGATTCCTGGTCGTGGGCAAGTTCCAACCTCGACGCCATGCGGGGGAACACCTGCGCCCTCGCCGACGCCGTCCTCGTCGAGGAGGACCCCAATACGGGACTGCTGGCACCGGCACGTGTTGCCGGGCAGAACAATCCGTCGCCCGGTGCGGCGCTGGCGGGCCGCGGGATGACCGGATTCGATCCCAACGGGGTGTCGTCGAACCTGGAGAGCGACAGCGAGGGAGAGGACTCCGACGACGCCGGCCAGGACCGCACCCAGACCGATCCCAACAAGGCGCCCGAAGAGCCCAGCGGCGGTGCGGGTTCGGCCGACACGGGTGGCGGCACCACCGCCACGCGTGGCGTGAACGACTCCATGGTCCGCCTGCCGTTCGGCCTCGACCCACAACGCGTCCCGGTCCTGGGAACCTACGGAAACCCCAGCGGCAGTGGCCATCTGCAATCCGACTGGTATCAGCTGCCCGCGCGCAGTGACGACCGCCCGATCGTGACCATGTCGGTGGCCGGCAAGATCGAATACATCGACGAGCTCGCCGTGCGTCATCCCGGACAGAAGTTGCGACTCGAGTTCGGGCGGGTCGAGCCCGACGGTCGCGTCACCACCGTCGCGTCGATGCTGCCGCTGGACCTCGACGCCGCACCCGAGTGGCGCAACCTACGCTTCCCGCTCGACCAGGCTCCGCAGCGCGCCTCGGTGGTGCGCATCGTCGCCGACGACACCTCCGCCGACCCCGACCAGTGGCTCGCCGTCACCCCGCCGCGGGTGACCAAGCTGGTGACACTGAATTCGCTTGTCGGTAGCGAAGATCCGGTACTCCTGGACTGGGAGGTGGCCTTCGCCTTCCCGTGCCAGCGTCCGGCGTCGGCCGCCAATGGGGTCCTCGAGACACCGATGTGGCGCATCACCCCCGACGCCGAGGGTGAGCGCGTGAACTCGCGGCGCTGGATGGCCGGCGACTACGGCGGCCCGCTCGGCATCGTCGAGAACGAACTACGCCCGACGGTGCTGCCGGCCTACCTGCGCAACGACTGGGCCAAGGACTGGGGCAGCCTGCAACGCCTGACCCCCCTCAAACCGCAGGTGACCGCCGAGATCGACCTCACCGACGACGTCCACTGGGGCTGGTGGACACCCGGACCGATGCGCGCGGTCAAGAACTGACCCGCCTCCGCGGTCGTTGACCGTGCGTCGGATCTCGACGCACGATCAACGGATATGGACGCACGGTCAGTGGGCGGACGCAGGGAGACGACGCTGGTCGTAACCGGGAGCGTCGAGTACTACTTCCGGATCGGCGCCGGACTCCACAGCCCGCTGCGGGTGGCGGTGCCGGTCTGGATGTCCGCGAGGGTCGTCACGCCGCCATACGGCGTGTAGCGTTCCAGCGCTCCCCAATCGCGACCGATGTCGCCTCGCAGGTAGGTGGCGAGTGCGGTCGCCTCCTGGGACACCTGCAGCCAGCCGACCGGGCCGCCGCCGAACTGGTCCTGCCAGGCGGTCACCGCGGCAGCGAGATCGGCGCCCGGCTTGATGCGCCAGTCGGGGATCTCGGCCACACCGACGTGATGGTCGAAGGGCCGCTGGCATGGGAAGGCGAGTCCGGAGGTCCAGTCGACGTGCACCGGCGCCTCACGTCCGACGACGTCCTCGAGCGTGCGCATCTTCGGCACCCGCGGCGGGGTGACGACGATGAAGCGATCCTCGGACAGGTTGTCGTCGGTGGCGACGATACGGACCGCGGTGGTGTCGGCGGGCAGATCCTTGGTGTCATAGCGCAGGTTTCGCCAGGACGGCCGGGGCCCGGGGTCGATGAGTTCGGTCTCGTCGGCCGGGGTGAGGTCGCCGTCGCGGGTGTTCGGCCCGATCGGATCGGAGGTGTACTGCAACATCAGATTGGGGTTGTCGTACTCGCCGGCGACCGACATCGTCAGCAGCGGACGGTCGCGCCAGCCGGCGGGCAGTGCGTACCAGCCGGAGGTCAGTTTCGCCGGGATCTGGTCGGTCTTGGAGTAGCTCCCCATCACCGGGGTGGTGGCCGGGTCGAGGAAGAACGGCAGCTTGGCGCGGCTGCCGTTGATTCCGGGGGTGGGCAGTACGCCGCCGCCGGTGCCGCCGGGGTTGGAGTTGAGGATGTCCGGCGCCGCCCAGACGTTGCCGGCGAGGACGCCCAGTGAGCCCTCGCTGGCGGTGCTGGACAGATCGTCCTCGACGCCGTTGGGCGAGAACCCGACGGTGCCGGGCTGGGCGTCGGAGCCCGGTGGCGTCGTCGGCCCGCCCAGCGGGTTGGGGAGCGTTCGATCGACTGGCCGGAGCATGTCGCGGTTGGGGTCTTCTTCCACCCACACCCAGTCGGCCATCCCACATTCGTTCCCCGCGAGAGCTTCCAGGTTGGAACGCGGAGTGGAGAAGGAACTGCTCTGGTTGATGGCGGAGAACGCGGCGGTGACGATCTCGAAGACCACCACGGCGGCCGCGACGTAGGCGAACGGAGCCGATGCAATGGATGTGCCCACCCGCCGGTAGGCGCGTGGATGACGCGGTGGGGGAGCGTTCTCGGCCGGGTCGGTGCCGGTGAACGGTTCGCGGAAGTGGAACCACAGGGCCAGTGCGAGCAGCAGCAGCGACAGGTAGAGCAGCAGTTGGCCGAGCATCAGCCCGCCGATCGTCACCTGGCTGATGCCCCACGGCATCCCCCACGACGAGTAGTAGTAATACGAGTTGGGTGCGGTGAATGCGAAGCCCGTGACAAACAGGACCAGCGCCGCGAACAGCGTCCGGTTGCGGCGCGAGTGCATTGCCTGATGGCCGGCCGCGATGGTGGCGATCGCCGCCAGCGCGGCGGCGAGCCCCGCGAACACGCCGAAGTGGTGGGTCCACTTGGTGGGCGTGAACATCAGGAACACCAGTGACGCGAAGGTGATCCCGACGATGCGACGTGACGGACCCAGTGCGGTCCCCGGGATACGCGACTTGCGGATGAGGACAGCCGCGGAGACCACCATCGCCAGGATCATCGCGAGCACCGCGAACCGGCGCGCGATGGAACCGTCCGCCGAGAACGCGAAAAGCGAACTGTAGCGGTCGATCTCACTGAACCAGTGGCGCGACGGTCCGACGTCGGTCTTCATCGTCGACGCCTCGGTGAACGAGCGCAGCGTCAAGTTGGAGAAGACGACGAACACGACGAAGGTGCCGGCCGCAACGATGGGCGCGATCAATGCGACGTAGGACCACGCGCCGCCGCCGATGACCCGCGCCCGCTTGATGAGTGCCATGATCATCGGCCGGGCGCCGGCGATGAGCGCGGCGACCGCCAG
Source organism: Gordonia bronchialis DSM 43247 (assembly GCF_000024785.1). Taxonomy (NCBI): domain Bacteria; kingdom Bacillati; phylum Actinomycetota; class Actinomycetes; order Mycobacteriales; family Gordoniaceae; genus Gordonia; species Gordonia bronchialis. Next base: position 277,586 of record NC_013441.1, read on the forward strand.
CAGGCCGGTGGGCCCGGCGGCGAGGCTGAATGCGCCGACGAGGCAGGCCACCGCCGCCGGCAGGAGCCGTCCGGTCGCGATCGCGCGTTCCACCGAACACCAGGTGAGCAGGGCGCCGAGGCAGATGATGGGTTCGGGACGCAGCCCGTTGTTGAACGGGAACCAGAACGCCAGGAACACGAAAGCAGCCGTCCACGCCACCGGCGGCCGGGTCAGCGCGGCGCGGCCGAGGCGCGGAATGACCTCGTGGCTGACGATCAGCCAGGCCAGGATGCCGCAGATCAGGGCCGGGATCCGCATCCACGGACTGGCCACCGACACGTGGCTGAGCATGCCGAAGACCTGGTAATACCACCCGAACGGCGCTTCGGGTGCGCCGAACCAGCGGAAGTAGTTGGCGGTGTAGTCGGTGTCCTGGGCGACCCGCGACATGGTCAGCAGGTAACCGTCGTCGGAGGTGTTGGGCCCGATGAAGTGCCACACGATCAGCGCGCCGATCACCACGTAGTCACGGGCGTTGAGGTGCCACCAGCGGGCGGGCAGGAATCGGCGGTGACGGCGGCCGTCGGTGGAGTCGAGCGCAGCCAGGGCGACCAGCGACAGCAGGGTCGCGATCACGCCGACGATGACGACGATCCACTTGAACACCGTCGGGGCGGTGTTGTACCGGGAATCGATGGTGACGTGGGCGTCGAGCCCGGGGACGTCGGCGGCGGGGCCGCTGAGGTCGGTGAACAGCCCGGTGAGCTGCGGACGCTGATCCGGCCAGTACTTGTACTGGTCGCGGGTGTCGGTGGACCCCATCAGCGGTGACCCGTCGTTGCCGCGCATACCCACGAACTCGGCGGTCACCGCGTCGGCGTCGGCGTGCACCACGATGTCGCGGCACGGCTGTGACCGGACCTGGGCGAGTGTCGCCGACACGAGCGGCACGTTGCGGTTGACGACCTCCACCGAGCGGTGGTCGTCGGGGTCGCTCGGTGAGCCGGTGACGCGGATGAACAGTCCGCGTTCGCCGCTTTTCTCCGCTTGCTTGGGCAGCGTCGACAACAGGACCGAGCCGTTGTCGCCGAGGCGGTCGACCGCGGTGCATGGGATCGAGATGTCCAGGTCGATGGGGACGTAGCTGATCAGCGGTGCCGCCACCGAGCTGATCGCGTTCTGCTGCGGCCAGGTGATCTCTGCGGTCGTCTGCTTCACCGGCATGAGCGGTGTGGCGAGCGCGAGGAACAGGCCTGCCAACCCGGCGATGATGGCGACGAGTTTGGCTCGCCTCACGTTCTGGGCTGCGGACACAATGAGAGATGTTAGCCCCGGCGTCTCACCGTCCCTTTCCGGGACGGCTCCGGTAGGCCCGGCGGGGACCACTAAGGTGAGGTCATGTCCGACGACGCCGGGGCCCGCGAAACCACCGAACCACTGCCCATCCTGTTGCTCAACGGTCCCAATCTGAACACCCTGGGCACCCGTCAGCCCGAGGTGTACGGGTCGGACACCCTGGCCGACGTCGTCGATCTGGCCGAGCGCACGGCTGCCGAGCTGGGCTTTGGGCTACGGGCCGCGCAGACCAATCACGAGGGCCAGATGATCGACTGGATTCACGAGTCGGTCCGTCAGATCAGCGGCATCGTGATCAATCCAGCCGGCTGGACCCATACCTCGGTGGCGCTGGCCGATGCGCTGGTCATCCCGGGTGCCCCCATCATGGAGGTTCACATCAGCAATGTGGCCGCCCGTGAACCGTTCCGCCATCATTCCTACGTCTCCCCGCACGCATCGGGCGTGATTGCCGGGTACGGCATCCGTGGGTACGAGTTCGCGATCCGACGCCTCGTCGACATCATCGGATGACCTATCTTCGTACCGCAACCGTAGGGTTGCGTTACGCCGTCGTCGGTGTCACTATTCAAGTGCAACTCAGATGTTGCACTCTGGAAGATCCTCGACATCAGGAGCACCCATGACCACCGCCGACCACGACCGGATCGAACGTGAGATCACCATCGACGCGCCCGTCGACCGTGTCTGGACACTCGTCTCCGAACCCGGTTGGTACATCAACGACAAGCAGATCACCGAACACCGCATCGAGACGCGCGGTGAGGTGACGATCGTGCACGATCCCACCCACGGGGCGTTCGCGATGCTCGTCCTGGAACTCGACGAACCGCGCTACGCCGCCTTCCGCTGGCTCATCGACGCCGACGACCCGCAGAGCACGTCCACCCTCGTCGAATTCTGGCTCACCGAAACCGATTCCGGCGTCGTCCTCAAGGTTGCCGAGAGCGGCTTCGCGTCCCTCGACGACTCCGACGCCAATCGTCGTTCCCGATTCGAGGATCATTCCGACGGCTGGCGCATCGAACTCGAACTCGCCCGCGATCACCTCACCCGGCAGGATGCGCGTGCCTGAGAACGACGCGGCCACCGTCGAACTCTTCGCGGCGCTCGCCGACGACACCCGCTGGCAGATCCTGGTGCGGCTCGGCCGCGAGCCCGCGTCGGCCTCGGCGCTGGCCGGCGAGTTCCCGATCTCCCGGCAGGCCATCGCCAAACACATTCAGCTGCTCACCGACGTCGGTCTGGTGACACCGGTCCGCGTGGGTCGGGAGATCCGCTACGAGACGGTGGGAGCCCGGCTGTCCGGTGTCGCCCGGCGCCTCGACGACATCGCCCGTGGATGGGACCGGCGACTGGCGCGGATCAAGACGTTGGCCGAGGATGCAACCACCTAGTGGTCCCGTTCAGTTGTCCAGGGCGTGCTGCGCGGCCAGCGCCACGGGTCCCCGGTGGATCGGTCCGTGACCGGGGAACAGGACGGTCGCGTCGAGCCGAGTGAACGCGTCGACGGTGCGCCTCGCCTCGTCGACGTCGTGCTGGAAGGCATCCGAGATGCATTGTGGCCCGGTGATCGTCGAGATCGGGTGACCGCTGACCAGCGCGTCGCCGGAGACCAGTACCGCGCCGCCGGCTGCGAGGTAGGCGCTGTGGCCGTCGGTGTGTCCGTGTGCGGCAACGGGTGTGGGCCGACCGGGCAGATCGAGCGGATCGGGGAACGGTTGGGCGTCGGGCAGCCCGGCCCGACTCAGCACACCCAGCGGAGTCACCATGGCAAGCCACTTCAGGACCCGCGGGCGGTAGGCGATGGGTGCGATGTCGCGGACGTCGGCCTGCTGGAGGTGGTCGCGGCGGGCATGGGCCACCTCGACGGGGTCCATGTAGACGTCGAAGCCGTAGCGGCGCTGCAGTTTTGCCAGACCGCCGAGATGGTCGACGTGGGCGTGGGTGAGCAGGGCCCCGCGGATGTCCTCGGGTTGCGCACCGATCGCCCGGATCGATGAGACCACCGTCGACGCCTGTCCGGGGTAGCCGCCGTCGATCAGGGTGAGATCGGACCCCTCCCGCAGGATCACCCAGTTGACCGCGCCGGTGGTGACGAGATGTGCTGTGCCCGAATCGGATTCGACGGTCTCGAGCCGGAAGGCGCTCATCGCCGGGGTCCCTCTCGGACGACGAGGACAAACGGCCCTATCCCGTCGGTGGTGACGCGAAAGCGGGGATCGGCGAACAGCGTCGGGTCGAAGGTGACGGTGTAGCGCTTCACGTTCGGGTCGTTGGGGTAGACGTCCTGAGCGAGCCGGAGTGTGAAACCGTCTGCGCTGTAGCGGAACAGGAAGACATCGGGGGCGGGCCACGGCGAGCGGTTCAGCCGGTCGATGAGGTCCTGCGGTGACGTAGACTCCGACCAGCGTGCGATCGCGGCCGCCCGCTTGTCGAACTCGGCGAGCGGATTGGCGTAATGCGATGTGAGACCCTGGAATCCCCAGTACGGGTAGATGGACAGGAAACCGTAGTCGGCGGTCAGCACGATGTTGTCGGTGGGCACGCGCTGTGTCTGCTCGCGGATGAGCCGGTCGATCTTCGGGTAGTACGACTCGGCGCCGGCCGGTCGATGATCACCACGTTCGCCGTACCCGTCGGTGTCGGTGTATGCCGTGGTGATCTCGGCACTCAGATGTCCCGGAATCCCCTGTGCCACAGCGATCGCGGCGATGGTGGCCACGGCGCCGACGACGAACCGAACATCACCGAAGCGGCCCACCGCGGCGTGCGCGAGTTCGATCACCCCGAAGACGCCCGCCGCGGTCAGCACGGCGATCAGGATCGGGTCGAGCCGGAAGGAGAGCAGCGTGGAACCGGCCGCCGTCATGAGCATGGACAGCAGGCAGAAGAGATAGACGGCCACCACCGTCGCGCCGAAGGCGAGCGCCACCGTCCGTTGCCGGAATCGCAGCAGAATCCACACCAGGCCGATCAGGGTGATGACCCCGACCAGGTTCAGCTGGAACATCGGGACCGGGAAGACGGCACCGCCCTCGGGCAGATAGTGTTCGGCGGTCCCGCCGCTGGCGGGCCGGTTGGTGACCCGCGCCCACAGGTAGGGCGCCCAAACGGTCAGTGCGACAAGACCGGTGACCGCTCCGACGGCCACCAGCCGCACCGCGATCGCGCCGATCACGCGACGACGTTCGGTGCGCACCTCGTCGGTGGGCAGGGCCTTGTTGGCCAGGCCGCGCCACCCCTGGACGGCGAAGTAGAGCGCGAGCAGGATCGCGACGATGGCGAACAAGCCGATGAACAGCGTGTACATCGTGGCGCACAGGCCGACGAAGAGTCCGGCGGCGATCACCGCCGGCCAACTGGTGCCCTCCCGCACGCCGGGCACCGGTCCGTCCGCGGCCCGCGAACGCCCCCGCAACGCATACGTCAGGACGATCACCATCGGTACGGCCAGCAGAACCAGCACGGCGGCATAGGGTTCCGGTGACGCATACATCAACGTCACCGTCGTCACCGCGAGGGCCAGCGCGCCACCGCGGTCCGCACCGAACATGCGGTTGAGCGCGACCACGGCCACCGCCGCGGCGATCGCGATCGAGATGATCGCCCACGGCTTGTACGCCTCCCAGCCGGGCTGGCCGGAGAGCTGGGCAAAGCGTCCGCCCCACCAGAACCAGCCGGCCGGATAGTAGGGCGGCAGGTCCACGTAGGTCATGTCCGCCAGCCGCGGACTCGACGTCATCCGGGTGAGGTACTCGGTGCGGAACTCCTGGTCGACGGACAGGCCGAACAGATACAGCCGCGTCGCGCCCAGCGGCATGCCCAGGGTGACGGTGACGAACCCGGACATGGCTGCCGCCGACAGGAACGGGATCGCCACGCGCGCACGCCCGTAGCGGTACAGCAGAGCCACCGCGACGACCACCGCGATCGCGATGGCCTGACCGGCGGTGGTCAGTGCGCGGGTGACGTTGGACGAGTTGTAGGCCGGCCAGTCAACGGCGTCGATCACCTTCAGACCGGCCAGTGCGACGACCGCGCCGACCACCACGGCGATCACCAGTGTGCCGAGATCGCGCCCCAGGCTCTTGGTCATGCTCAGATGGGCAGCTTGCGGAAGACGGCGCGCGGGATGTGCCGCAGGACCATCATCACGAAGCGGAATTGCCCGGGTACCCAGACGATTTCCTTGCCCTTGGTGGCGGCGGCGACGGCGAGACGGCCGACGTCCTCCTTCTCGACGGTCATCGGCGCCTCCTTCACGTGCGCCGACAGTCGCGTCCGGACCTGACCGGGCCGGATCACCAGAACGCGAGGACCGAATGGCCGCAACGCTTCTCCGAGTCCGAGGTAGAAGCCGTCGAGACCGGCCTTGGTGGAGCCGTAGACGAAGTTGCTGCGCCGCACCCGCTCACCGGCCACCGAACTCATCGCGATGATCTGGCCGTGACCCTGCGCTCGCATCTTCTCGCCGAGCAGGACGCCGACGGAAACGGCTGCAGTGTAGTTGATCTCGGCTTCGGCGACGGCCAGCTTGTGGTCTTGCCACGCCTGCTCGTCGTCGCCCTGGATGCCGAAGGCGACGATTGCGACGTCCACGTCACCGCCGGCGAAGGCCTTGTCGATGACCTCGCGGTGGGTGTCGGTGGCGCGGGCGTCGAAGTCGATCAGTTCGACGTCGGTGGCGCCGGCCGCCTTGGCCTTGGTCGCGGCGGCCTCGGCGGTCGGATCACCGGGAACCGTCGCCAGGATCACCCGCGCCGGTCCCTTCTTGAGGTACTCGGCGGTGATTGCCAGCCCGATCTCCGAGCTCCCGCCCAGGACGAGGATGGACTGTGGTGCGCCGACGGCGTTCATCATTGTGTGTATGCCTTTCGATTGTGGTGCGCGTCAGCCGAGTTCGTAGCGTCGGCCCATGTCCGACATGAACACGCCGTGCGGGTCGATGCGGCGGCGGACGGCGAGCCACTCGTCGATGCGCGGGTACATCTTGTGGAAGCTTTCCGCCGATGTGCGTGAGTCCTTGGCGGTGTAGAGGCGACCGCCCATGGCCATCACGCGGGCGTCGAGCTCGTTGAGGAACTCCGCCAGCCCCGCCTTGACCGGGAAGTCGAGGCAGACGTTCCAGCCCTTGAACGGGAAGCTCAGCGGCGCCTTGTTGCCCTCGCCGAACAGCTTGATGACGTTGAGGAAGCTGACGTGCCCGGACGCCTGGATGTCCTCGATGAGTCTGGTGAACTCACCCTCGTTGCCGGTGGGCACGATGAACTGGTACTGGGCGAAGCCACCGCCGCGACCGTAGGCGTTGTTCCAGTTCCCGAAGACGTCGAGCATGTGATAGAACTGCGCGAGATTTTTGACCTTGCCCTGGCTGGGCGGTCCCATCCGGTAGTAGCCCTCGCCGACCACCGAGAAGCTCAGCTTGTTGGCCAGCCCCCGCGGGAAGATGTTGGGGAAGGTGATCAGCGGCTTGTTGTTGAAGCTCAGCGGGTTCTCCCGATACTTCTCCGGGAGTTCGTCGAGCTTGGCGAGGTTGCCGCGCGAAAAGGTGCCGCGACCCAGCTTGGGGGGTGCGCTGATGGTGTCGAACCAGCCCGAGGCGTACTCGTACCCGTCCTCGAAGCCGTCCTGCAGGTGCAGGTCGATGGTCTCCTGCAGGGTCGAGGTCTGCGCGGTGTCGGCGATGAAGTAGGCACTCTCGGTGCGTTTCATCGCGATCTTGGCGCGCAACACGATGCCGGTCAGGCCGATGCCGGCGACGGTCGCCCAGAAGAGTTCGGCGTCCGGGTCATCGGGCGAACCGTCGGGCGTCAGCGTCAGGATGCGACCGTCGGCCACCAGCAACTGCATCTCGCGTACATGGTTGCCGAAGCTGCCCTGGCTGTGATGGTTCTTGCCGTGGATGTCGTGGGCGATCGCCCCGCCGACGGTCACCTGGCGGGTACCGGGCAGCACCGGGACCCACAGTCCGTGCGGCAACGCCACCTGCATCAGGGTGTCCAGACTGATCCCGGCGTCGACGTCGACGATCCCGGTCTCGTCGTCGATCGAGTACACCCGGGTCAGCTGCGTCATGTCGACGGTCAGTCCGCCACTGTTCTGGCCGGACTCGTTGTAGGACCGGCCCAGGCCACGGGCGATCACGCCACGCTTGAGATAGTCCGGTTTGTCCGAGTTGTCGTCGGCGACGCGCGCGACGGCCTCGGCGATGACCTCGGGATATGGAGTCGAGAGCACGTGACCCTCGATGGGTGTGGTGCGGGACCATCCGACCAGCGTGCGGGTGGTGATCGGCAACAACTCTTCAGTAGACATCGCTCATGAGGGTACCCGGATCACCTGAGGGTCGAGACCGTCCCCGGGGGCACGGCGTGAGCGCCGCCCGATCATCGGCGGGCCGGCCGGGATCAGGCGTGCTTGTATCCATACACCAGTACATACTCCGACCCCATCATGCTGCCCGAGAGCATCACGATGGTGCCGCTGCGGCTCAGCGACGCCGACCGGATGGCCTTCCGGGCGGGTCGACAGTGGTCATCGGCGCGAAGCCGGCGGCTTCGAGTTGAGAGACGGCGGCGTCGAAGGCGCTCGGCCCCAGTCCCCGCACCTCGAGGGTGTCGGCGCCGGTCTGGCCATGTGCCATCCGGTAGGTGCCGCCGCTGACGACCGGGATGTCCTGCGGCCATTCTGCGGGGATCTGCGGGGACCCGGGCATGGTCGACCGCGTGGTCGGGTGCACGAAGGTCGATGTGGTCGATGTGCTCGTTGCGCTGCTGGTCGAGGCGGCCGCGTCATCGGCCGAGTCGTTGCCGCAGGCGGCGAGCAGGGCGACTCCGGCGACGACGCCCAGGATCGCTGAGACCTTCCTGGATCTCCTGGCGCTGGGACTCATGGCATACCTTTCGGTCAGGCGGCCTTCCGTACTGTGTAGGTGAGTACATACTGGTCGCCCTGACCCGTCGCGACCAGCACCACGACCGTTCCACCGCGGTTCAGCGACGTCGTCCGCAGGGACTCGGTCCCGGGATCGATCGCGCCGAGGGGTGTGAACCCGGCGTTCTTCAGCTCGTCGACGGCACGGTCGAAGGCCGACGGTTCCAGGCCGTACACCTCCACGGCGACGGCACCGCCGACCGATTGGGCCGTCGAGGACTTGTAGCGTCCGCCGCTGATGATCGGCACGTCCTGCGGCCAGTCGGCGGGCACCTGCGGAGAGCCCTGGTCCGCCGTTCCGGCGGTGGTGACGGTCACTGCCTGCGAGGAGCCCGACGACGTCGGTGTGCCGCTCGAATCGTCACCGCATGCGGTGACCATCGACATGGCTGCTGCCGCACAGATGAGTGCGGTGGCTCTGGCTCGCCTTCGCTTCATGAGTCCCTCCCGATCGCCGATTGCGCCATGCGAACCTACACCGCCGGTCCGTCAGCCGGAGAGGACGTCCTGGTGTGGCAAGTCATCCTCGATCGGTCGGGAACGGCCGAACGATCAGTCGTAGATGACGGCCTCGCCACGGCGTGTCAGGTCGGCCAGCCCGTCACGCATGGCTGCGATCTGCTCCGGGGCATGCCCCACCCAGTCCGTGACCTCGCCGACGACCCGCACCGGCTCGCGCGTGCGGTATGACCGGGTCGGATTGCCGGGAAACTTCTTGTCGGTGACGTTTGGGTCGTCCTCGATCTCGCCGAGCGGTTCGACGATGTAGATGCGGCCGCGGCCCTCGCCCTTGGCCATCTCGGCGCCCCACGTCGCCGCGTCGAGCGTCCGTGTCACGTACACGTGGTTGATGATCCGCCCGGTCTCGAAGTTGGATTCGCGGCCCGGCACCAGCAGATCACCCACGCCCAGATCGGCTTTCGTGCCGTGCAGGAGCTGTCCGGTCTCGTAGACCTCAAAAGGTTTCGGTGCGTCCATCGCTGGTATCCCCTCGCTCGGTCATCGCAGTCGGCCGCACGATTGTGGACCACGATGGGGGGCTTGCGGCAAGGCCCCCGGTGTGTCATAACGTGAGAGTGGGAGGCAACGGTTTCGCCGGCCTCGCGCAGATCATGGGGGATTACGCCCACGATGTCCTCGGCAGAACGGTTGGCGCGACCGGATAACCTGCGCCGTCGGCCGGATCTACATCGAAAGTATGGGTGACATCGAGACTTCCGGCTGATCCGTTCGGCGAATCGGGTCACTAGGTTCGGGTTGCACTGGGTACCAGCGAGATTCGAAAGCGGGCAATGACCACCGAAACCGAAGTAGGAGCCGACGAGCACGTCACCTCACCGGGCGCAACCGAAGCAGACACTGCACCGCACCGATGGAACTCGGTGCACCTGATCGCTTTTCGATTCTGCTGCGTCTACGTCACCGGCTTCTGTCTGCTGTTCGCGCAGATCCTGTTCGCACTCTTGGGCGTGGTGGGCGACCTGGTGCCGCCGAGCGCGATCATGTGGCAGCTGACGACGCTGGCTCCTGTCCTGGAATGGGTCGCCCGCACCGTGTTCGGGGTCGACGCCACGCTGCACACCGACTCGGGAAGCGGCGATCAGACGGTCATCTGGGTGCTCGTGTTCTGTTTGCTGGTGTTCGCGGCGCTGGTGACGGTGGTCTGGTCCGTGCTGGACCGCGGGCGCGGTGACTACCGGCGCCTGGCTGCGTGGTTCCTGCTGTTCGTACGGATCTGTCTGGCCGGGCAGATGCTGTTCTACGGGTTCGCCAAGCTGATCCCATCCCAGATGGGGGAGCCATCGCTGACAGCTCTGCTGCAGCCCCATGGCGATTTCAGCCCGGCGTCGGTGCTGTGGTTGCAGGTCGGGAGTTCCCCGGTCTACGAGATGCTGCTCGGCAGCGTCGAGGTCCTCGGGGGACTGCTACTGTTCTGGAATCGGACCGCGACACTCGGGGCGCTGGTCAGCCTGGTGGCCATGATCCAGGTGTTCCTCCTGAACATGACATTCGATGTGCCGGTCAAGATCCTGTCGTTTCACCTCGTGGTGCTGTCGCTGGTTCTGCTGGCACCGCAGATCCGGAATCTGCTGGGTCTGTTCGTGCTGAACCGGCCCGCCGCGACGGTGTCCCCACCCGAGTTGTTCACCAGCGCCCGCCGTAACCGTTGGGCGACGATGAGCGTTGTCGCGCTGGGCGTGTGGGTCACCGTCGGAACCGCGGTCGGCGGCTACGACGACTACCAGAAGTACGGTGGCGGAGCGGAGAAGCCAGCGCTGTACGGCATCTGGGAGGTGCAGGAGTTCCGGGTCGACGGGAAGCCGCTGCCACCCCTGACAACCGACGAGACACGGTGGCAGCGACTGGTTTTCGATACCCCCGAGGCGGCGACGGTACAGCTGATGGACGGCACCCTCACGGTCGTGCCGGCCACGGTCGACGCCGAGCGGCAACGCATCGACCTGCCACCGTTGGCCGCGAGCTTCGGCTTCGACCGTCCGGCGCACGATCGGCTGCTGCTCACCGGGACGCTGGATGGCAGACCGGCCGCGGTGAGGTTGGTTCGTGCCGACGAGAACGCCTTCACGTTGCGCAGCAGGGGTTTCCACTGGATTCAGGAAGAACCGTACTTCCGGTAGACCGACCCGATGGCTCAGGTTCGCATCAACCGTACGAGCACCCCGGCGGCATGGGCCTTCGCGGCCCGTTCGGCCTCGTCGGCGTCACCGGCCTCCAGCGCGGCGACGATCCGACGGTGCTCGGTGACGGCGAGTCGTCGGGTCACATCGTGGGACCACATGTGCGATCGGTAGAGATGCGACTGGGTGTCTAGCTTCAGCAGGGCGTCGCACAGCGGTTTGTTCCCCGACAGCGACCGCACCGCGGTGTGGAAGGCGAGGTCGATATCGGCGTCGCGCCGATGATCGGGCTCCGCGTCGAGCAGGCGTTCCTGCTCGCGGACGTGCTCCCACAATTCCGCCAGCTCGGCGAGGGTCACCTGCGCGGTCGCCTGCCGGGCGGCGAGTCCGTCGAGCACCTCCCGGACCTCGAAGACGTGCCGCAGCATCTCGTCGTCGAGCACCGCGACCTTGGCGCCGGCCCGCGGCGTGTACACGGCCAGACCGTCGGTCACCAGTTGCTGGACCGCCTCCCGGACGGGGCTGCGCGACACCTCGAGTCGCGCCGCCAGGCCGGGCACCGACAGGGCCGTGCCCGGCGGCAGGATTCCCTCGAAGATCTCGTCGCGCAGCCGGCGCAGCACCGACTGCGTCAGCAGCGCACCGGTCTCGCTGTCGTCGGTCATGGAGGTCAAGCCTAGGCGCCGGACCGGCCGTCGCGCCGCGGCGGTCACGATGCGGCCATCACGCGCCGCGCCTCCCGGTCGGCGGCCACCGGGGCGATCCCGCCTTTCATACCGGCGAGTTTGGCGTCGATGTTCTCCGCGACGGTGATCGGCGGGTAGCCGGGATGGTCGGTGCGGGCGCACCCGGGCAGCGTCTCGATGACGGCGTCGGAGTTGCCGTCGAAGAAGAAGGCGGCCGATCGTCGGCGCAGGATGCGCCCGTCCACCACCGGCGGATCCACCCGATGGATGGTGGAACGCCACCGGTCGTTGGTCCACCGGGCCATCGCGTCGCCGAGATTGACCAGCAACGCACCGTCGGCGGGTGCCACGTCGTGCCAGCAGCCGTCGTGGTCGAGTACCTGCAGACCGGGCACTTGGTCGGCCCACAACTCGGTGAGGATGCCGAAGTCGGTGTGCGCGCCCATGCCGGTCAGTTCGCCCGCAAGCTCGATGTCGCCTTCCGGCAGCGTGTAGTTGTTCAGTTTGAGGGCGTCGATGGAGTGATCGGTCATGGCGTCGAAGTAGCCGGGTGCCAGTCCGAGGTCGTCGGTGAAGGCGGTGAGCAGCACGCGGGAGAGCCCGCGGGCTGCGGTGAACCACTCCTGCACGGCCGGCCGGAAACCGGGTGCCGCGCCGGGCCAGGTGTTGTCGGGGTAGCTCGTTTCCGGCAGATCGTGCCCGGGGAACCAGGAGCGTTCCGAGCCGACGGTGAAGGCCTCGTAGAAGTCGTTCATCTGGTTGGCGGCGGCCACCCCGAGACTCATGCTGAGCGATTCGCTCTTGGGTGGGCTGTAGCCCCGGTTCTCGCCCGGGCGCGCATACTGCTTCTTCACCTCGAGTGGCAGGGCGTAGAACTCGTCGAGTGCCGCGGTGAGTCGCTCGACGACGGCGGTGTCGATGCCGTGGCCGACGATCTGGATGAATCCAACTCCACTGCAGGCATTGTCGAGTTCTTCCGCGACGCGTTGGCGGTCCTCGGGGCTGCCGTTGGGATCGACGTAGGGTGCGATGTCGACGGTGGGTACGGTGAACATGGTTGTCTCCTTGGTGGATTGAGATGGTCAGCGGCGTCGGTTCACCAGTGCGTTGAGCACACTGAAGATCCCGAAGACGGCGATGCCGAAGATCGACGCCAGAACGATCGCGGCGATCAGATCGTCGGATTGCAGTCGCGCACGGTAGATGTCGAGCAGGGTGCCGATGCCGGGTTGACCTTTGGCGAAGAACATGTCGCCGATGATCGCGCCGACCACCACCAGACCCGACGCCGTGCGGAAGCCGGTCATCATCGACGGTAGGGCAGAGGGGAATTCGAGCTTCATCAGGCGCTGGAGCGGTGACGCCTTGGCAAGGGTGAACAGCTCGTGGGAGGCCTTGTCGACCGACACCAGGCCGAAGTGTGTGTTCGCGATGATCGGGAAGATCGCGATGATGACGCAGACGATGGTGCGGGCGACCATGCCGTAGCCGAACCACAGACCGATCAGCGGCACAATGGCCAGCACCGGGATCACCTGCAACACAACAGCCCACGGGTAGATCGCGCGTTCCAGAAATGATCCGCGGCTCATCACCACCCCGATCGTCACCCCGATCGCCGCGGCGAACACGAAGCCCACCAGGCACACCTTGGCGGTCACGGCCAGGGCTTCGAGCATCGGTCCCACGTGTGCCGGGTCGAGCAGCGAATCGGTCAGCACCTCATGCGGCGGCGGGAGCAGGAAGCGCCGGTGTTCGGCGAGGATCAGGTAGGTCACCGCGTACCACGCCGCGATACCCACTGTGAACGACAGGATCGGGGGAAGTCCGTAGCGTAGAACGGCTTTCACACGGCGGTGCCGAGCGGTTGGTAGGGGCGCGGAATCGCGGCGCGCGGCCGGCGTCTCCGCTCGACGGGTGGTGATCGCGCTGGTCTCGGTGGCGGTGGTCATCATGCGCCTCGCAGGGTGTCGGAGATCTGCGCGACGTACTCGGTGAAGCGGGCGTCGTATCGCAGATCCGGATGGCGGGGGTGGGGATTCGAAGCCGGAGAGCCCGACGGCGTCGATGGCTGCCTGGGCACGTGCACGGCGTTGCGCGGTGGGGAGGCCGGCGATCTCGGCGCACAGTTCGACGTTGGCCCGCACGGATCGCCACGGGAGCAGCGTCGGGTCCTGGAAGATGAACCCGACCGCATCCGTGGCCAGTGCGACGCTGCCCTCGGTGGGGCGTTCGAGGCCGGCGGCCATCCGCAGCAGGGTGGACTTTCCGCAGCCCGACGGCCCGACGACTGCGACGAACTCACCTTCGGCGATGTCGAGGTCGACGTCGGAGAGGGCGACGGTGCCCGACGCGAACCGTTTGGTGACACCGGACATCGAGAGCGCGACACCTTTGGTGAGGTGCCGGGCGTCGACGTCGTTCATCGTGTCGTAGAGACTCATGGCAACTCCGGTCTGGTTTACATGTAATGGATGTGGCTGTTGCAGGTCTGATTCTTGGTTACATGTATTACGTTCCAGTGACCTGACGTAAATCCTGCGTCACCGAACCGCTGGGCCAGGACCTTCGCTCAGCAGGCATGTCGCCTCAAATAGCCAGTTCAGGTGGCTTCTTCCGACGGCGTGCGGCCGGGACCGATGGCAAATCCCAGGAGTAGCGCACGGTGGCGAGGTACATGTACATCTACATGTAGATCACGGAAGCGGCCACGCCATTGGTCCGCATCGCAGTCAGGAGACGCACCATGAACCTTCGTCCCGTCATCACCCGCCGATCCCGGGCCGTCCTCGCCGGCGTGTCGGCGGCCCTCTGTGCCGCCACATTGGCCGGCTGTTCGGGGTCGGATTCCGACGTCGCCTCGACGGCGAGCCTGGCGCCGGCGTCCGCCGCCAACAACCTTGCCCAGGTGTGCCCGAAAGACGTTGTGGTGCAGCTGCAATGGCAGCCACAGTCGGACATGGCCGGGGTCATCGGACTTCTCGGCCCCGGCTACACCGTCGACACCGACAACAAATCCGTCACCGGCCCACTGGCTTTTGACGGCCAGGACACCGGCGTGGACATCACCCTGCGTGCCGGGGGGCCGGCGATCGGCTTCCAGTCGGTGCCCTCGGCCATGTACGCCGACGACTCGATCAACCTCGGACTCGTGCACGGTGATCAGCTGATCTCGGCGGCGACCGATCAGCGGGTCGTCGGTGTGACCCCACTGCTGCAATACAATCCGTCCATCATCATGTGGGACCCGGCGAGCCATCCCGACGTGAAGACCATCGCCGACATCGGCCGCAGTGACGCCAGCGTGGTGGTCTCCAAGGACCAGATCTTCCCGCAATGGCTGGTGGCCAAGGGGCTTCTCAAGAAGAGTCAGCTCGACACCAGCTACGACGGTGCTCCCGCCCGCTTCGTCGGCGACCCGTCGATCACCCAGCAGGGCTTCGCCAAATCCGAGCCCTACACCTACGAACACGAGACCCCGGCGTGGAACAAGCCGGTCGCCTACGCCATGGTCAAAGACGCCGGCTACGACGTCTACGCGTCCAACGTGTCGGTGCGCGCCGACAAGCTCGCCGAACTGTCGCCCTGCCTGCGCAAACTGGTCCCGATGATCCAGCAGACCGGGAAGAACTACGTCAACGCGCCAGACGCCATCAACGCGACCATCGTCGACTGGGTCTCCCAGGACATGGCGGTTACCCCGTATTCGGCGGGTGAGGCCGCCTTCTCGGCGAAACTGTTGAAGGACAAGGGCGTCATCGCGCCCGGCAGTGACGGGGTCTACGGCAGCTACGACATGGTCAAGGCGCAGAAGATCATCGACGACCTGCGGCCCATCCTCAACGCCGACGGCGCGAACCTGCCCGCTCAGCTGCCCGCCACCACGATCTTCACCACCGAGTTCATCAGCGATCAGGTGCGCTGACCCCCGTTGACATCCCCGACCGCAGAAAGAGATCCGATGTCCCACACCACCGCAACAACCCCGACCGAGATGGCCGAACTCGATCGCGAACGCCGCATGGGCGGCCAGGGCACCGAGACCACCGACCGGGAGGTCCGGCGCATCAGCCTCGCCGACTTCGAGAACCGACGCGCCGAGATCACCGACCAACTCTGGTCCGCGGCAACCGACATCGGCTTCTTCCAGGTCGTCGACCACGGGATCGACCTCGCGACCGTCGACCACGCCTTCGACATGTCGGCACGGTTCTTCGACCTGCCGCGCGCGGTGAAGGAACAGTATCCGCTGAAGAAGGGGCAGAACGCGGGCTGGGAGTACATGACCCAGGTGCGCCCGTCGGTGGGTACACCGGATCAGAAGGAGTCCTACCAGTACACCCGGCCACGGATGGACGCGTTGTGGCCCAGCGAGGAGGAGCTGGCCGGATTCCGCAGCACCATCGAGGATTTCGAACATCGGTGCTGGCGGCTGGCGATGAACCTGCTCGGCTGCTTTGCCGACCGTCTCGGACTCGACCGCGAGTTCTTCACCCGCGCACACGATCCGTCGTCGACGACCTACCAGAGCACGCTGCGTCTGCTGCACTACTACGCCTTCCCCGACGAACTGCTCGACGACGAAAGCATCTGGCGGGCCGGCGCGCACACCGACTTCGACGCACTGACCCTGCTGTTCCAGCGGTCGGGGCAGGGCGGACTGCAGGTCTTGCCGGGGGCGGAGGCGCACGGTCAGGCCTGGACTCCGGTGGAGCCGTCCGACGACGCGATCACCTGCAACATCGGCGACATGTTGATGCGCTGGTCCGATGACCGGTTGCCGTCGAACTTCCACCGGGTCCGGGCCCCGCGTCGGGGTGAGTACCGCGGTCCGCGCTACACCATCGCCTACTTCGCGCAGGCCAACACCGACGTCCTGATCGAAAGTGCCGGTGGCACCTACCCGCCGATCACGGCTGCGGCCTACATCGCGCAGCGGATCGCCGCCAACTTCCGGAAGTAGCCGACATGGACAACGCCACAACCCGGCCGGAGCCGGCCTTCGCCGACGTCACCGTCTTCACCGGCGGCCGATGGCACGAGCACCAGGACGTGTACGTGGCCGACGGGGTGGTCACCTCGATGACGTCGGCGACCCGAAGCTCCGGAACCGGTGGCGGCCACCTGATCCCGGGATTCGTCAACACACACGCACCTGCAGCAGTCGTTGATGCGCGGCATCGCCGAGTGCACGCCGCTCCTCGAATGGCTGCTGGCCGTCGGGGAGGAGTCGGTGGCCATCACGCCGGAACGGGCGTACCTGGCCGCGGTGTCGGCGTGCCTGGAGGCATTGCGGTCGGGCACCACGACCGTCGTCGAACACATGTGGCCGCACCCGTCGACGGAGGTGCACGATGCGGTCCTGCAGGCGTTGCGCGACACCGGGATTCGCGCGGTGCTCGGACGGGGGGTGGCCGACCGGGCGGATGCCACCCGCAAGTGGGGTTTCGAGCCGCGGCTCATGCAGCCGCTCGGCGACGTCCTCGACCACGTCGATCATCTGCGCGCCGCGGTACACGACGATGCGCGGATCTCGATCGGGCTCGCCGTACCCAATCCCCGCTCGGTCACCGGGGCCGGGATGCGCTCGATCCAGGAGTTCGCAGCCGAGCGCGACCTCCCGGTGTCCATCCACCTGCTCGAGACGCCGACCGACGACCGGTTGTGCCGCGAACACGCCGGCGTCGGGGCCGTCGATTACCTCGACGGTGGTGGCTTCCTGTGGGATCGGGTCCTCGCGGTGCACTGCGTGGAGCTCGACGACGCCGGACAGCGCACCCTGGCGCAGCGCGGAGTCGCGGTGTCGCACAACCCGTTGTCGAACATGCGTCTCGGCAGCGGGGTCGCGCCGGTCCCGGCGATGCTCGCCGCCGGCCTCGCCGTGGGACTCGGAGTGGACGGTGCGGCCAGCAACGACACCCAGGACATGCTGGAGACCTTCCGCATCGCTGCGTATCTGCAGCGGGCGGTACATCGTCGGGCCGATCTGCTCGGCTTCGCCGACATGCTCGACATCGCCTGCGGCGGTGCGAATGCGGTGCTGGGGCTACCCGCGGTGTCCGGTGGGGTGCGGATCGGTGGTCCGGCCGATCTGACGCTGGTGCGCTTCGACCGGGACTACGCCACCCTGCCGGTCCGCGATGCGGGGGCCTCGCTGCTGACCACCGGATCACGGTCCATCGTCGATGTCGTGATGGTGGCCGGGGAGGTGGTCGTCGCCGACGGTCGCAGCACCCGCGTCGACGAGGTGGAGTTCACCAAGACGCTGGCGGCATTGGGGTGATGGGCTGAAGTCACCCGGCGTCGAGCACCTTGACCGCGGCGTTGCGTCCCGGTATCCCACTGACCCCACCGCCGCGTCGCGCACCCGCCCCGCACAGCAGCAGGCGCGGATGGCGTGTCTCGACACCCCACGTCCCGACCTCGGAATCGGTTTCGGCCCAGGGCCATTGCAGGCTGCGGTGGAAGATGTTGCCACCCGGCAGGCTCAGGGTGTCCTCGAGATCCTGCGGTGTCTTGAACTCGATGCACGGATTGCCGGCCCGGTCGTGGGCGAGGACGTTCTGGATGGGTTCGGCCAGAACCGAATTCAGCGACGACAGGGTCGCGCCGACGGCATGCTCGACGGCGCCCGGCTCGTCGAAGACCTCGGGTGGCATGTGTAATCCGAACAGGGTGAGGGTGTGTTTGCCGTCGAGTTCGGGGCCGAGGATGGACCGGTCGGACAGGGTGTGGCAGTAGACCTCACACGGCGGGACATCGGGAACCTCACCGCGACACGCCTGACGGTAGGCCGTATGCAATTGGGACGCAGTCTCATTGATGTGGAAGGTGCCGGCGAAGGCGGTCTCCGGGGGCACGCCGGACCGCAGCCGCGGTAGTCGCTCGAGCAGCAGGTTGATCTTGAGCTGCGACCCCCGTGGATCGAGTTCGGTGCTGATCGGGTCGTCGAGGTAGGTGTTGATCACCGCGGGTGCGCACGCCGCGTACAGCTGACCGCCGGCGATGGTGACCCCACCGTGCTCCGTTGTGCCGTATTCCACGGTTCCGTCGCCGACGTCGATGCCGCCCAACGTGATTCCGGTTTCGATTCGGGCTCCCGCCGACACCGCGGTCTCATACAGCGCTCCGGACACCGCGCCCATCCCGCCGGCCGGGACATCCCAGTCGCCGCCGACAAGGTGATACAGGAAGCAGATGTTCTGACGCAGCGACGCGTCGTCGAGGTCGGCGAAGGTGCCGATCAACCCGTCGGTGGCGGCGATCCCGCGGAGCACGTCGTCGTCGAAGTACTGCTCGAGCAGCTCGCCGAGTGGGCGGGTGGTGAGTCGCTCCCACAGTTCGGCGTCACTGGAGTCGGTGCCCACCGCCACGTCGCGGATGTCGTCGCCGCGGCGCAGCGGTTCGAGCATCGTCGGGAACACCCGCTCGGCGATCCCGGACATCCGCGTGTAAAACGACTGCCATGCGGTGAAGTCGGATTCGTCGCCGGTGGCGCGCCGGAAGGACTCCGCGGTGGCGTCGGGGTCGTCGTTGTCGACGAGCACTCCGCGGGTCGGGTCGTCGGGGAGCGGGGTGTACGACGAGATGCGACGGCGAATCAGCCGCAGGTCCAGATCGAGATCGGCCATGATCTGCCGCGGCATCAGCGATACCAGATACGAGTACCGCGACAGCCGGGCGGGCATGCCGGGGAAGGGCATCGCCGAGATGGCCGCGCCGCCCACATGATCGGAGCGTTCGAGGACGAGGACGCTGCGGCCCGCGCGTGCCAGGTAGGCGGCCGCGGTGAGGCCGTTGTGTCCGGCGCCGATGATGATGTCGTCGAATCGCATCTCCACCAGTGTCCCCCGCAACCGGGGTTCGTGTGGGCCGTTCAGCGCATGATGCGCGCGAGGAACGGCGTCGAATCCCGCATCGAGGCGATCACCGTGCCGGAGTGATCCTGGTCGGGGTAGATGTGCAACTCGACGGGTTGCCCGGCGGCCCGCATCTGCGCGTACAGCGAGAGCGCCGAGGGCGCCGGCACGTCGACGTCCCGCAGCCCCTGGCCCAGGAAGATCGGTCGATCAAAACCGGAGTACGGCGTTCCCATGTAGTCCACGAGTGCTGCGCGGACCCCGGGAATGGTGGCGACGGGCGCAGCGAACATGTCCCGCAACGTCTTTCCGCGCACCAGCGGCTTCATGTCCTGGTAGCAGGTGGTCCGCGCGAGCCGGACGAGCCGTCGGCCCTCGGCGGTGAGGATCGACAACGGGCGCAGGTCGGGGCGGGCGTCGGCGAAACCGGCCCAGATGTAAGTGGCGTAGGTGTTGAGCGCCGGCGGCAGTGCGACCGGCGGCAACTGTGGTCCCGCGAGCGCAACCACCTGCTCGATGTTGGCCGGCGTGCCGGTGGCCACCACACCGCGGTAGTCCAGATGGTGTCCCGCGGACAACCGGTTGGCGTCCCGGGCGGCGGCCAAAGCGGCACCGGCGCCCTGGGACTGTCCGACGATCGCCCACCGGCGTGCCAGCGGAACACCCATCCGATGGGCGGAGATCACCGAGTCAACGATCGAGGTCGCCTCGACCTTGCCGCTCAGGTAGTTCATCAGCCCGGGTGTGCCCAGGCCGGCGTAGTCGGTTGCGACGATGGCGTATCCCTGACGCAACCAGTGCCCGAGGTAGCGCACATCGCGCGGAATCCGCGGCTGCACCGACGGCGCACAGTCGTCGCCGAGGCCGACGGTTCCGTGCGCCCACGCCAGCACCGGATATCCGCCACGCGGTGCAGGTGAGCGCGGCAGTAACACCGCCCCGGTGCTCACCGCGGAACGACCGCGGATGTCCCGTGTCGCGTACAGAACCCGATATGCGCGACCGGCATCCGACAGCGTCACCGATCGGTCCAGCGGCACCTGCCGGATGAGGGTGCCCGGAGCGCCGATCGGGCCGGAATAGGTACGGGCGTCCAAGCCGGAGAGCGCCGGTGTCCGCAGCGGTGGCATGTCCTCGGCATGCGCCGCGGGGGTCATCAGGAGTGGCACCACGACGAGCAAACCGGTCACGAGTACCGGGACCATCCGCCTGAGTACGTTCATCACGAGCCGAACCCTATCGCGCCGAACCCTCTCGTTGAGCCGGTCAACGCTCATATTCTGTATGACGTGGACATTCCCGCCGCGTTGTCCGATCACACCGTCGCGCTCAGCGACGGCCACACGATTCCGCTCGTCGGTCTCGGGACCTTCGGGATGCTCGGGCAGGCGTGTGCGGATGCGGTGTCGGTGGCCCTGCGGTCGGGCTATCGGCTTCTCGACACCGCGTCGCGGTACAGCAACGAACTCAGCGTCGGAATGGGACTGCGCGAGTCGGGTGTACCGCGCGACGAGGTGGTGGTGCAGACCAAACTCGGTGGCGGCGATCAGGGATTCGACGAGGCGATCAACGCAGCCAAGGAGAGTGCCCGCCGGCTCGGCGTCGCCCACATCGACGTCTACCTCATCCATTGGCCGTGTCCGACGCTGGGACGGACCGTCGAATCGTGGCGAGCCCTGCTCACGCTGGCCGACGAAGGATTCATCCGGGTGCCGGGCGTCTCCAATTTCAAGCAACATCACCTGCAGATGCTCTATGACGAGACCGGTCGGTGGCCGGCGCTCAATCAGATCCAATGCTCACCGGCACTGGCGCGCACCGAGTTGCGTGCGTTCATGGCCGAGCACGACATCTTCGCGCAGGCGTGGCATCCGACCGGCCGCAAGGAGCACATGCTCGGCGAGCCCGCGGTGCTGCGCCTGGCGCGCAAGTACGGCAAGTCACCGACGCAGATCGCGTTGCGCTGGTCGGTTCAGCAGGGCATCGGGGTGGTGCCGAAGTCGTCGCATGCCGGCCGGCAACGGGAGAACGCCGATCTGTTCGACTTCGAGCTCGACGCCGACGACATGGCCGCTCTCGCGGCACTCGACCGCGGGGAACGCGCAGCGCGGGATTCCGATGTGGAAGAAGAGTTCTGACGGCGCCCTCGAGCCCCTGGCGTGACGGCCAGAGTCTTGTCGGTGGCCCGCGTTAGTGTGTGGGTAGTTCAGATGATGAGGGTGTGAACCGGCCAGGTTCACAGGAGTTTTCGACGACGAGTACGTGACGACAGCGTCCCTGGTTACTTCGTACCGGAAGCGTGCCTCTCGTGATGTTCACTCTGACCGATCCGGTCGCCGACGACACTGGTGTGTCGTCGATGGTTTCGGATGCGGTGGTGGACGCGGCGCGGGAGATGCAGCAGTTGGCGCGGCGTGCTGAGGCCCGTACGGTGCTGCTGGCCTACCGGATCGGGCATGCGGTGTATCAGGACATGATCGCCGACCCGTCCTGGAACCGGACACTGGGCCGTCGGGTCCGCGATATGCCCGACAAAGCCGCCATCGGGCAGGTGTCGGTCCGGCTGGGGATCTCCCGCTCCACCGCAAGCCGGTGGATCACGCTGGGCACCCACCTGCAGCAGCTGCCCGCGGTGCGGATCGCGTTCCTCGACGGCCGGCATTCGTTGGCGCGTACCGCGTTGATGGCCAACGCCCTGTTGTTGCTCGGTGAGGACACCCGGGTGGGTGCCGAACAGCTGGCGTTGACGCTCTCGGCGCGGCCGTCGGCGGATCGGGTGTTGCGTGAACAGCTCGAGGAACTCGTCATCGCGTTGGACCCTGACGCGGCGATCCTCGCGCGCAAAGACTTCGCCGAGCGTCACCAGAACGTCGTCATCGGCGATGACGCTCACGGGCATGCGAGCATCGATGCCACCGTGCCCGCCGAACACGGCGTGTATCTGACCCGCCGAATCGCCGACCTCATCGCCCGCCATCTCTGCGCCGACGATCCCCGCCGGATCGGTGTCCAACGCGTGGCTGCGCTGGCCCACCTCATCGGACTACCCGGCGGCCATCTCGCATGCACCTGCGGCACCACCACCTGCCCCGCCACCCCCGCCCCCGACCCCACCGCCGATGACGACGACTGCGCCGACGACACACCTACCGGCACCGACGAGGGAAACACCGCGGAGGGAGACACCGCGGAGGGAGACACCGCCAGCAGCACCCAAGCAGACACCGACTCTGACGCGGGCCTCGACCCGACCGCCACGACCACCTCGACCGACGTGGACACCGCGACCGACGTGGACACCGCGACCGACGTGGACACCTCGGTGGACCCGGCCGAGGCCGGCGTGCACACAGACAGCTGCTCGGACCCGGGTAGCGACGCACCTGAAGCACCCGAGGGCCCCGCGGTGGAGGTGGCCGACACCCCCACCGCGTGCGATCTCGGTGAACAAACCGCACTGATCGT
The DNA here is from genome assembly GCF_000024785.1 of Gordonia bronchialis DSM 43247. Lineage (NCBI taxonomy): Bacteria > Bacillati > Actinomycetota > Actinomycetes > Mycobacteriales > Gordoniaceae > Gordonia > Gordonia bronchialis. Next base: position 300,509 of record NC_013441.1, read on the forward strand.
CGTCACCGACCCCGCCGGCATCGAGGTGCCCTACCTGCGTGGCCATGGGCCCATCGACCCCGACCACGCCGAGGACCTCATCTCCAACTCGATCGCCGGCCAACTGCTCCTCCCGTCGGGCTACTCCGGGCTCATCGTCACCGGCCGAGACGGTCCGGCCCCACCCATCGACCCCACCGGACACGGCGGATACGACCTGCCACCACCGGGCGCCGGGAGCGAAGCGAGCGGGCCCATTCCACCGGGCGCCGGGAGCGAAGCGAGCGGGCCCATTCCACCGGGCGCCGGGAGCGAAGCGAGCGGGCCCATTCCACCGGGCGCCGGGAGCGAAGCGAGCGGGCCCATCCCACCGGGCGCGCTGACCTATCGTCCGAGTAGGGCGGTGCGTGAACGGGTGATCAGCCATGACCGCACCTGCCGCTACCCGCAGTGCGGGCGGCCGTCTGACGAATGCCAACTCGATCACCTGGTGAAGTTCGATCCCCGAGATCCGCTCACCGGGGGCTGGAGCATATTCGAGAACCTCATCCCGCTGTGCACCCCGGATCACCACCGCAAGCACCTCGGCCTCTGGATACCCACCATGCACACCGACCGCACCATCACCTGGCGCGACCCGATCACCGGGGAGATCATCATCACCTACCCACGATGAGCAGGGTTCGCCGTACGGGGGTCGGCGACTGCCGGGTCCGGACGTCGATGGTGGTACTAGGGTGGCAGGGTGTCTCGTCCCGATCCCGACCAATCGCGCGACCCCGCCGTCGAGCCGCGCCACGAGGATTTCGCCACCCGGCATGCGCCCACACCCATAGAGCTGCCGCTCGACGATGGCGAGGCGTCCACCAACGTCGACCTCAAGACCCAGATGATCCGGTTCATCATCACCGGTGCCGGGTCGGGGGTGCTGGACTTCGGGCTCACCATCCTGCTGCAGTACGTGGTCGGTGCGGACTTCTGGATCGCCAAGTCGTTCGGCTTCATCCTCGGTACCACCACCGCCTACCTGCTGAATCGGCGCTGGACCTTCGAGGCCCCGCCCAGCACGGTGCGTTTCCTCGCGGTGGTGGCGCTCTACGCGGTGACCTTCTTCGTCAACGTCGGCCTCTACACCGTGCTCTCGCACGCCTGGCCGGTGACACTGATCTACAGCTTCATCGCCTACGTCATCGCACAGGGCACCGCCACGGTGATCAACTTCGTCGTCCAGCGACTGGTCATCTTCCGGATTCGGTGAGGGCGGTTCGGTGACCTCGGCGGTCGTGGTCGGCAGTGGTCCCAACGGGCTGACCGCGGCGGTCACGCTGGCTCGTGCCGGGCTGTCGGTCGAGGTGATCGAGATGGCCGACGTCATCGGTGGTGGTACTCGGTCGAGTGAATTGTTGCGCCCCGGCATCATTCACGATCATTGCGCAGCGTTTCATCCACTGGGCGCGGGTTCGCCGGCGTGGCGGGGACTCGACCTGCGGTGGCGGTGGCCGGAGATCGACTGTGCGCATCCGCTCGATGACGGTCGGGCTGCGCTGCTGTTCCGGTCGGTGAGTGCCACCGCGGCCGGATTGGGTCGCGACGGTGACGTCTGGCGCGACGTGATCGGCAGCGTCGCCACCGATTTCGACGACCTCGCCGACGACATCCTCGGTCCGCTGCTGCACCTGCCGCGGCATCCGATGCGGCTGGCCGAGTTTGCCCACCACGCGTTGTATCCGGCGACGATGCTGGCCCGGGTGTTCGGTTCGGAGGACACCCGCGCCCTTTTCGCAGGTGTTGCGGCGCATGCGTTCACGCGACTCGACAAGCCCGGATCGTCGTCGGCCGGGCTGATGCTGCTCGCCGCCGGGCACCGCCACGGATGGCCGGTCGCCGAAGGTGGCTCGGCGTCGATCGCGACGGCGTTGGCGACGGCGCTGATCGACGCGGGCGGGTCCATCAGCACCGGCCGTCGGGTCACTGACCTCGCCGAACTGGACTCGCCGGACGTCGTGGCGCTGGACGTGATGCCCGGTGCGGCGGCGGCAATTCTTGGAGACCGGCTGTCGGCAAGCAGGTTTCGGCGATTGACGCGATACCGGCACGGCCCGGCCGCCTTCAAGGTCGACTATCTCATCGACGGTGAGGTCGGCTGGCTCAACCCGGACTGCGCGCGCGCCGGCACGGTGCACCTCGGTGGCACGTCGTCGGAGATCGCGGTCGCCGAGAGAGACGTGGTCGCCGGACGGATGCCCGAACGACCCTTCGTGCTGGTCGGCCAGCAATGGGTGGCCGATCCGACCCGCACACCCGGTTCGCTCAAACCGCTCTGGGCGTACGCCCATGTGCCGCACGGATACCCGCACGACGCCACCGATGTGGTCACCGCGCAGATCGAACGTTTCGCGCCCGGCTTCCGGGATCGCATCGTCGATTCCGTCAGCACCGGACCGGCCGACCTCCAGCACGCCAATCCCAACTACGTGGGCGGCGACATCGGTGGCGGCCGCAACGATCTGCGCCATCTGATCGCTCGGCCCCGGCTGTCTGCCAACCCCTATGCGACGGGGGTGCCCGGCGTCTATCTCTGCTCCTCGGCCACCCCGCCTGGCGGTGGAGTCCACGGCATGTGCGGGTATCGCGCGGCGCAGGCTGCACTCCGCGACCTCGATCGCTGAGTCCACGCGTCGGGCTCACGCCCGGCTTGGCGTCTCCGGTGGGATGGCGTCCAACAGCATTCGGGTGTAATCGGTTTCGGGGTTGTGCAGGATGTCGACGGCGGGGCCGGACTCGACGACGCGACCGTTCTGCATCACGGCCACGGTGTCGCTGATCTGCTCGACGACCGCCAGATCGTGAGCGATGAACAGATAGGTGAGCCCCTTCTCGCGCTGCAACTCGGCCAGGAGGTCGAGGACATTCGCCTGGACAGAGACGTCCAGCGACGCGGTGGACTCGTCGAGGATCAGGACCTCCGGGTCGGAGGCGAGAGCGCGGGCCAGGCAGACGCGTTGACGTTGGCCGCCGGACATTTCGTGGGGGTAGCGATCGAGGAAGGACCGATCGAGACTCACGTCGTCCATGAGTTGCTCGGCACGGCTGCGCATCTCGTCACGACCGGATGCCAGACGATGGGTACGCAGCGGCTCGGCGACCGACCGGCCTGCGGTCATCCGCGGATCGAGCGAGGCCGCCGGATCCTGGAAGACCATCGCGAGGCGACGGCGCAGGACCGCGGCGTCGGCACCCCGCACGCCGACCGCGTCGATGGTGCGTCCGTCAACGGTCACCTCGGCGCTGCCACGCACCGCAGTGCCGTGACCGGACTCGATCAGTCCGGTGAGAACCCCTGCGACGGTGGATTTCCCGGACCCGGATTCTCCGACGATCCCCAGCGTGGTCCCGCGCAGGACGTCGAGATCGACGTCGGTGATCGCGTGCACCGTGTCCCGGCCCGTGGCACCCCGAACCGTGTAGTCCACGCCCAGGCCCCGAACCTTCACCAGTGGTGCTTGCTTCGCGCGGGCGTCCGGGGCCTCGGGCGCCCGCTCGCTCACCTCGCTCAACAGTAGCCGCGCGTCCAGCAGCCGGCGCGTGTACTCGTCCTGCGGGTTGCCGAAGATGTCTGTCACCGAACCGGTTTCGACGACGCGTCCCTCCCGCATCACCATCACGTCGTCGGCGATGCGGCCGATGACACCCAGGTCGTGACTGATCCACACGACGGCCATGCCGCGTTCGCGCTGCAACTCGGCGACGAGCGCGATGATCTGCGCCTGCGTGGTCACGTCGAGTGCCGTGGTGGCCTCGTCGGCGACGAGGATGTCCGGGTCGCAGGCCAGTGCCACCGCGATCATCACGCGCTGGCGCTGGCCGCCGGACAGTTGATGCGGGTAGGCGCGCAGACGGGCTTCGGGATCGGGCAGATGAACGTCCCGCAGCAGCGTCAGGGCGCGTTCGCGGGCCGCGGCGCGACTGAGCCCGAGGTGGCGGCGCGGGCCTTCGGTGAGTTGATCTTCGATGGTGAGCAACGGATTCAGGCTCGACGACGGGTCCTGGAACACGAACCCGACCCGTGCGCCGTGCAGGGCCCGCAGCGTCGACGCCGAGGCACCGATGACCTCGGTGGCACCGATGCGCGCGGATCCCTCGACGTAGGCGCTTGGTGCGTTGAAGAGCCCGGTCGCGGACAGTACGCTCAACGATTTCCCGGAGCCGCTCTCCCCGACGATGCCGAGCGTCTGCCCAGCAGTCACCGAGAAGCTGATGCCGTGCACGATCTCTCGTGGTCCGACCCCGACGGTCAGGTCGCGGACGGTGAGCACCGGGGTGCCGTCCACCGGGCGCTCGTCACCGTCGCGTACGCCGGCGCCGGGTGCCTTCACCACCGGGCGCCGCACCTTGCCGCGATTGCGCAGCAGGGTGCGTTGCCGCGGGTCGAGGACGTCGCGGACCCCGTCGCCGATCAGGTTGAACGCGAACACCGTGAACAGGATGGCCAGGCCGGGGAACACACCCATCCACCAGGCAGTGGTGATGAAACCCTGTGCGTCATAGAGCATCCGGCCCCACGACGGATCGGGTGGCTGGACACCGAGACCGAGGAAGGACAGCGCCGCCTCGGACAGGATCGCGAAGGCCAGCGAGATGGAGGTCTGCACGATCACCGGTCCCGAGATGTTCGGCAGCACATGGGAGACGAGGGTTCGCCAGGTGGGCACGCCCATGGTGCGGGCGGCCAGCACGTACTGGGTCTGGCGGACCCGCAACGTATCCGCGCGGGCCACCCGGGCGAAGATCGGTATGTAGACGATGCCGATCGCGATCATCGCCGACGTCACCCCGGGACCCAGGATCGCGACGATGGCCAGCGCCAGCAGCATCACCGGAAACGAGAACACGACGTCGACGATGCGCATCAGCACGGTGTCCAGCACACCACCGGCGAATCCGGCCACCATCCCCAGGATGACCCCCACCAGTAGCGAGATCGCCACGGCGACAACGGCCACCCGCATACTCACCGAGGCGGCGAGTACCACCCGGGAGAACACGTCGCGGCCCAGGTCGTCGGTGCCGAACAGGTGCCCCCAACTCGGGGAGCGCAACGCGTTGGGGACGTCGATCTCGTTGGCGCCGAACGGGGCGATGAGCGGGCCGGCGACGGCGCAGATGATCACGATCGCGATCACCACCATGCCGAACACGGATGCCCGGTTACGCAGCAGAAGGCGCCACGCGGAATCGGTGTCCGGGGACCCGGCCCCGGCGGCGGGCTGGGGTGCACTGGTGGTCATGAGAGCCTGATCCTCGGGTCGATGACGGCGTAGCAGATGTCCACCACGAGGTTGACGATGAGGAAGATGATCGCGATCAGCAGGATCGCGCCCTGCAGAACGGGATAGTCACGTGCGGCGACCGAGTCGTACACGAGCAATCCCAGGCCCGGCCAGGCGAACACCACCTCGACGACGATGACACCGCCGAGCAGGGTGGCGAACTGGATGCCGGAGATCGTCAGCACCGGCACCAGCGCGTTGCGGCCGACGTGGGAGAGCAGGATTCTGCTGCGGCTCAGACCTTTCGACTCGGCGGTGGTCACATACGGTGCGTTGACCACTTCCAGGACCGACGATCGCACATACCGCGTCATGATCGCGCCGGTCACGATGCCGACCGTGATCGCGGGCAGCACGATGTGTTCCAGCCAGCCGCCGAGACCGTCGAGCAGTGGGGAGTAGCCGGCCGACGGCAACCAGCCCAGCGCAGTGGAGAACAGTCCGATGAGCAGGATGCCCATCCAGAAGTCGGGCACCGAGATGCCGAACTGGCTGACCACCCGGATCACGTTGTCGGCCGGACGCCCCTCCCGCAGCGCCGCCCACGACCCCAGGGGGACCGCGATCACGA